>NZ_JBEXTJ010000001.1:630772-978150 GCF_040614075.1 Streptomyces sp. NPDC006174
CCCCTAAACGCCTGCCCCGGCGCCACCCACCCCACCCGGTCCGCCAGGGCCGCCGTTGCCGGCGCCCTGCGGCCGGGGTGCGGTCGTGCGGGCCGTCCGGGCGCGCGCTAGCGCGCGCCCGGACGGCCCGGGGAAGATCAAGCCTTCTTGGTCTCCCAGAAGATCCGGTCGACCTCGGCGATCAGGTCCAGAGCCTTCTGGCCCGTCTTCGGGTCGTTCGAGCCCTTGGCCGCGGAGAGCGCCTTCAGGGTGTCGTTGATCAGCTGGTGCAGCTCCGGGAACTTCTCGAAGTGCGGGGGCTTGAAGTAGTCGCTCCAGAGCACCGACACGTGGTGCTTCGCGAGCTCGGCGCGCTGTTCCTTGATCAGGATGGCGCGGGTGCGGAAGTCCGCGTCCTCGTTGGCCTGGTACTTCTCCTGGACGGCCTTGACCGACTCGGCCTCGATACGGGCCTGGGCCGGGTCGTAGACGCCGCAGGGCAGGTCGCAGTGGGCGCTGACCTTCACCTTGGGGGCAAACAGGCGGGAAAGCATGGAGCTGTCCTCCTCGTGATCGTCTTCTCAGGTGGGACATTACTCCGTGGAGCGCCGCTTTCCGTGGCTGCCCCTAGGGCTTAGGTCAAAAGTCCGGGGCGGGATTCGGGCCGTCGGCCGAATGTACGGAGCGGTACGCGGCACGGTGTGCCGGAGGAGGACCGGGAGGTGGCCGGGATGCCGGAGTGGGGACGGGTGTCCGGAGGCGGACGGGCCGGGCGGCGGCGGTCGTTGCGGGTGGTGGAGGTGACGGGGCCTTCGATGGTGCCCACGCTCTACCACGGGGACCTGCTGCTGGTGCGGTACGGGGCGCCGGTGCGCCCCGGTGACGTGGTGATCCTGCGTCACCCCTTCCAGCAGGACCTGCTGGTGGTGAAGCGGGCGGTCGAACGGCGGCCCGGCGGCTGGTGGGTGCGCGGCGACAACACGTTCGCGGGCGGCGACAGCACGGATTACGGGGTCGTGCCCGAGGGGCTCGTACTGGCCCGGGTCCGAGCCCGCTACCGGCCTCCGGCGAGCACGCCGAAGGGTCAGCGCTCGGTGACCGGGCTGCTCGGCTGGGCGGTCTCGGCGCTCAGGCCCGTCCGGTCCGACTCCGCGCGCTTGCGGGCCCGGTAGGCGGCCACGTTGGCGCGGGTCGCGCAGCGGTCCGAGCAGTAGCGCCGGGACCGGTTGGTCGAGGTGTCCAGGTAGGCGTTGCGGCACGGCGCCGCCTCGCAGAGGCCGAGCCGGTCCACGCCGTGCGAGGTCAGGTGGAAGGCGAGGCCCATCGCCGCGATCGCGGCGTATCCGGCGGTCGCGTTCGACGGGTGGTCGGCCAGGTGCATGTGCCAGTCCGGCCGGCCGTCCTCGTCCCGGGTGTCGTGTCCGGAGATCTGCGGGCTCACCGGGAACTCCAGCAGCAGCGAGTTGAGCAGGTCCACCGCGAGCGTCTCGTCGCCGCCGTCGGCCGCCTCGAAGACCGCGCGCAGCCGGCCCCGTACGGAACGGAAGCGGGTCACGTCCGCCTCCGCCGTCCGCCGCGCCGCCTGCTGGTTGGCGCCGAACAGCTCCCGTACCGCCTCGACCGAGGTGAGGGCGTCCTTGTTGCGGGCCGGCTCCTCGGTGTTGACCAGGCGCACGGCGTAGTCCGAGTAATAGGCCAGTTCCACTTGTAGTCCTTACTGGGTCGGTCTAGGGTCGGGGTGTCGGTCAGTGTAATGGGTGGCCGACGTTCATGAGGCTTACTTGGAGGTTGGCGTGACGGAGACGGGGACGAGCACCGACTGGCAGTCCTGGCAGGCGAGCTGGGACCGGCAGCAGGAGTGGTACATGCCCGACCGCGAGGAGCGGTTCCGGGTGATGCTGGACATGGTCGAGGCGGTCGCCGGTCCCGCGCCCCGGGTCCTGGACCTCGCGTGCGGTACGGGAAGTATTACGGACCGGCTCCTCAAGCGGTTCCCGGACGCCACCAGCACCGGCGTCGACCTCGACCCCGCGCTCCTGGCCATAGCCCGCGGCACCTTCGACGGCGACGACCGGGTCACCTTCCACACCGCCGACCTCAAGGACCCGGAGTGGACGGCCCGGCTGCCCCACACCTCGTACGACGCCGTCCTCACCGCCACCGCCCTGCACTGGTTCCACAGCGAGCCGCTGGCCGTGCTGTACGGGCAGCTCGGCAAGCTCGTCCGGGACGGCGGCCTCTTCATGAACGCCGACCGCACCATCGACCCCGACACCCCGCGCATCAACGCCGCCGAACGCGCCCACCGGCACGCCGCCATGGACCGCGCCAAGGCCGCCGGCGCGCTGGACTGGGCCGAGTGGTGGGCGCTCGCAGCCAAGGACCCGGTCCTCGCCGGACCCACCGCCGAACGGTTCGCGATCTACGGCGAGCACGCGGACGGCGACATGCCTTCCGCCGCCTGGCACACCCGCACCCTGCTCGCCTCCGGCTTCGGAGAGGCCCGCGCGGTCTGGTCCTCGCCTTCGGACAGCCTGATCCTCGCCGTGAAGTAGGCGGCGCCGCGGAATGCGGAAGAGGGCGGTACGGACGTCGTGTCCGTACCGCCCTCTCCCGTGGAGCGAGCTACAGCACCTTCGACAGGAACGACTTCGTCCGGTCCTGCTGCGGGTTGCCCAGCACGTCGCGCGGGTGGCCCGACTCGACCACCACGCCGTCGTCCATGAAGACCAGCGCGTCACCGACCTCGCGGGCGAAGCCCATCTCGTGGGTGACGACGATCATCGTCATGCCGTCCTCGGCCAGACCGCGCATGACGTCCAGGACGTCGCCGACCAGCTCCGGGTCGAGCGCGGAGGTCGGCTCGTCGAAGAGCATCAGCTTCGGCTCCATCGCCAGCGCGCGGGCGATGGCGACGCGCTGCTGCTGACCGCCGGAGAGCTGGGTCGGGTAGTTCTTCGCCTTGTCGGCGAGGCCCACCCGGTCCAGCAGCTTCTCGGCGCGGGCCCGGGCCACGGCCTTGGCCTCGCCCTTCACCTGGATCGGCGCCTCCATGACGTTCTCGAGCGCCGTCATGTGCGGGAACAGGTTGAAGCGCTGGAAGACCATGCCGATCTCGCGGCGCTGGAGGGCGACCTCGCTGTCCTTGAGCTCGTAGAGCTTGTCGCCCTTTTGCCGGTAGCCGACCAGCTCGCCGTCGACCGAGAGCCGGCCGGCGTTGATCTGCTCCAGGTGGTTGATGCACCGCAGGAAGGTGGACTTGCCGGAGCCGGACGGGCCGATCAGGCAGAACACCTCACGCGGGGCGACCTCCAGGTCGATGCCCTTGAGGATGTGGGCGGCGCCGAAGGACTTGTGGACGCCCTCGGCCTTCACCATGGGGGTGGTCATGCGGAGACACCTCCGGAGGGCCGGTTGCTGAAGGAGGCGAGGTTCACCTTGATGCGCTGCAGCGGCGTGAGCGGCAGCGAGCGCAGCGAGCCGCGGGCGTAGCGGCGCTCCAGGTAGTACTGGCCGACGCTGAACACGCTGGTCATCACGATGTACCAGATGGACGCGACGAACAGCATCTCCATCACGGCGTACGACGTGGAGCCGATCTGCGAGGTGGAACGGAGCAGCTCGTTGTAGGTGACCGCGTAGACCAGGGAGGAGGTCTTCAGCATGTTGATGAACTCGTTGCCGGTCGGCGGGATGATCACCCGCAGCGCCTGCGGCAGGACCACGCGGCGCATGGTCTTCGCCTGGGTCATGCCGAGCGCGTGCGACGCCTCCGTCTGGCCCTCGTCGACCGACTGGATGCCGGCGCGGCAGATCTCCGCCATGTAGGCGGCCTCGTTCAGCGCGAGTCCCAGCAGGGCGCACATGAACGGGGTCATGACGTCCGTCATCTCGTCCTTGTAGATGAACGGGATGTTCAGGACCGGGAAGATCAGCGCCAGGTTGAACCAGAGCAGCAGCTGTACGTAGACCGGGGTGCCGCGGAAGAACCAGATGTACAGCCAGGCCACCCAGCTGGTGACCGGGTTCTTCGAGAGCCGCATCACAGCCAGGATCACACCGAGGATCACGCCGAGCACCATGGCCAGGACGCTGATCAGCAGCGTGCGGCCGGCTCCGGCGACGACGTTCTTGTCGAACAGCTTGTCGCCGACGGCCTGCCACTGGATGTTGCCCTGCGAGAAGGCGTATCCGAGGGCCACGAGGAGGCCGATGACCACGATGCCGCTGATCCAGCGGCCGATGTGGCGGACCGGGATGGCCTTGATGTTCTCCGGGGCCGTGGTGGCGGCCTTGGAGACGGACACCTGGCCGGCCGGTGAGCCGGGGGGTGTCTTGTCGAACTTGTCAGTCATGGTGACTGCCCTTCGGTGAAGCGTCCGGTCACTTGCCGCCGTTGATGGCGGCCTTGTCGATCGCTCCCGTGCCGGCGCCCCACTTGTCGAGCACCTTCTGGTACGAACCGTCGGCGATGATCGCGTCGACGGCCTCCTTCAGGGCGTCCCGCAGCCCCGTGTTGTCCTTCTTGACGGCGATGCCGAACGGGCCGGCGTCGATCTGCTCGCCGACGACCTCGAAGGCGTTGCCGCCGTCGGCCTTGCGGGCCAGGTCGACCGCGACCGGGTAGTCGTTGACACCGGCGACCGAACCGCCGGACTTCACGCGGGTCTGCGCCTCGGTGTCGTTCTCGAACGACTCGATCTTGATGGCCTTCTGGCCGCCGTCCGTACATGCCTTGGACTGCTTCTTGAGGGCTTCCTCGTACGTGGTGCCGCGCTGGACGGCCGCGGGCTTCCCGCACAGGTCCTCGATGGACTTGATGTTCTGCGGGTTGCCCTTCTTCGTGTACACGGCGGTGCCGGCCAGGAAGTAGTCGACGAAGTCGACGCCCTCGCCCAGCTTCTTGCCGGAGTCGTCCAGGCCCTCCTGGCGCTGCTTGTTGTCCGTGATGGACGACATGGCGATGTCGTGACGGCCGGAGTTGAGGGCGGTGATCAGCCCGTCGAAGGAGCCGGAGGTGAACTCGAACTTCACACCCAGCTGCTTGCCGAGAGCGGCGGCGATGTCGGGGTCGACGCCCACGATCTTGCCGTTCTCGACGGACTCCATCGGGGCGTACTCGGCGTTCGTGCCGACCTTGATGACACCCGACTTCTGGTACTTCTCCGGCAGCTTGGAGAAGAGCGGGGCGCCGGCCTTGGTGGCCGTGGCGTCGCCGCCCTCCGAGGAGGCGCTCTCGGTCTGGTCGCCGCAGGCGGTGAGCAGCAGGGTGCCGGCGACCGCGATGGCGCCGACCGCCGCAATCCGGGACTTCGCGGTCTTGCGACGCATGATACTTGCGGTCATGTCGGGATCCTCCGGCAGGTGAAGGGTGAGGGTGCTTTCGGAGAGGCTTGGCACGCACCTTCGAGTGTCGTCACCTCGTTTGATGACGGCATCCTGCCATTTGGACTGACCCATTCAGGGGCCCAGCCATGTCAAAATCGGATAACGGGCGACCCCCGAACTCGCGTGGCCGGTACCTCGGGGCCGGACCATCTGTCGCGAACCCTTCTCGTGGCCGGAGAATCTTCGGTGCGTCTCTCCCGCCGGGCGGCATTTATGCCGGTTTGCCGACTTGTCCAGATATTCGACTATGAGTCACGTCACCGCATCGGAATGGACTCGTGCGGGACCGGGTCGGTCCGGTAAGAAAGACGTTTACACCCCTCATCCGGGGCTCAGGGCGCGTGTGCGGCGCGCCCGCGCGTACGTACCTCTCCCTGCCGGGGCGGGCCAACCGCCTGGTGCAGGGCACGGACGCGGTGCCCGCCCACCCCTCCTCAACCAGGAGTGGCCACCCTCAAACGATGAAGACTTAAGGGGTCAACACCATGGCAGCGGAGATCGTCAATCCTCGCAGCGACAGCACTACCGACAGTGGCATCCAGCGCACGAGCGCAGCGGACACCGGGGCCGACGAGCCCTTCGATCCGGCCTTCGCCCTCCACCGGGGAGGAAAGATGGCCGTGCAGTCCACCGTTCCGATCCGGGACAAGGACGACCTTTCCCTGGCGTACACGCCGGGTGTGGCGAAGGTCTGCAGCGCCATCGCCGACAATCCCGAGCTCGTCCACGACTACACCTGGAAGTCCCAGGTCGTGGCCGTCGTGACGGACGGCACCGCCGTGCTCGGCCTCGGTGACATCGGGCCCGAGGCGTCCCTCCCGGTGATGGAGGGCAAAGCCATCCTCTTCAAGCAGTTCGGCGGCGTCGACGCGGTGCCGATCGCACTCGCGACGACCGACGCCGACGAGATCGTCGACACCGTCGTCCGGCTGGCCCCCTCCTTCGGCGGGGTCAACCTGGAGGACATCTCGGCGCCGCGGTGCTTCGAGATCGAGCGCAAGCTCCAGGAGCGGCTCGACATCCCGGTCTTCCACGACGACCAGCACGGCACCGCCGTCGTCACGCTCGCCGCTCTGCGCAACGCCGCCAAGCTCTCCGGGCGCACGCTCGGCGATCTGCGCGGCGTGATCTCCGGCGCGGGCGCGGCGGGTGTGGCCATCGCGAAGTTCCTGCTGGAGGCCGGTATCGGCGATGTCGCCGTCGCCGACCGCAAGGGCATCGTCAGCCGGGACCGGGACGACCTGACGGACGTCAAGCGCGAGCTGGCCGAGCTGACCAACCGCGCCGGGATCTCCGGTTCGCTGGAGAAGGCGCTCGCCGGTGCGGACGTCTTCATCGGTGTCTCCGGCGGTACGGTGCCGGAGGCGGCGGTGGCGTCGATGGCGCCCGGTGCGTACGTCTTCGCCATGGCCAACCCGAATCCGGAGGTCCACCCGGAGATCGCGCACAAGTACGCGGCCGTGGTGGCGACCGGGCGGTCCGACTTCCCGAACCAGATCAACAACGTGCTGGCGTTCCCGGGGATCTTCGCGGGCGCGCTGCAGGTGCGGGCGTCGCGGATCACGGAGGGCATGAAGATCGCCGCGGCGAACGCGCTGGCCGATGTGGTCGGCGATGAGCTGGCGGCGGATTACGTGATCCCGTCGCCGTTCGACGAGCGGGTCGCGCCTGCGGTCACGGCGGCCGTGGCCGCGGCGGCGCGTGCGGAGGGTGTGGCTCGGCGCTAACCTCGCGTTGAGCGGTGGGCGGGGCCTGTATCGGACGGGCCCCGCCCCCTTTTTTTGCTCGGCCGGCGTTTGAGGCGCGGCCATTTCCAGCCCGCAGGGGCTTGGTGGTGCGGGCCTCCGCTGGTCGATCGCCGGAGGGGCTTGATTGTTCGGGCCTCCGGCTCCTCGATCGCCGGAGCGGCTGGAATGTTGGCGTGCGTCACACGCGGAGGCGCTTACGTGGGCGGCCCGCCGCGCCTATCGTCAAGCCATGTTCGCCGCCTACGCAGCCCGCATCGATCCCGACCAGCCCCTCAACGGCCTCGAGCTGGGCGAACGCCCGGCGCCGGAAAAGCGCTCCGGGTGGAGCACCGTCACCGTCCGGGCCGCCTCGCTCAACCATCACGACCTCTGGTCGCTGCGGGGCGTGGGCCTTTCGCAGGACCGGCTTCCCATGATCCTCGGCTGTGACGCCGCCGGCATCGACGAAGACGGTAACGAGGTCGTGCTGCACTCCGTGATCGGCCAGTCCGGCCACGGCGTCGGGCCCGAGGAGCCGCGCTCCATCCTCACCGAGCGCTACCAGGGCACCTTCGCCGAGCAGGTCGCCGTCCCCACCTGGAACGTGCTGCCCAAGCCCAAGGAGCTCTCCTTCGAGGAGGCCGCCTGTCTGCCGACCGCCTGGCTCACCGCGTACCGGATGCTCTTCACCAACGCCGGTGTGCGGCCCGGCGACTCGGTGCTCGTCCAGGGTGCGGGCGGCGGGGTCGCCACGGCCGCGATCGTGCTCGGGAAGGCCGCCGGGCTCCGGGTCTTCGCCACCAGCCGCGACGAGAGCCGGCGGAAGCGCGCGGTGGAGCTCGGCGCACTGGAGGCGTACGAGCCCGGCGCGCGGCTCCCGCAGCGGGTGGACGCCGTCATCGAGACCGTCGGCGCCGCCACCTGGTCCCACTCCGTGAAGTCGCTCCGCCCGGGCGGCACCCTCGTGATCTCCGGGGCCACCAGCGGCGACCGGCCCTCGCACGCCGAGCTGACCCGGATCTTCTTCCTGGAGCTCAAGGTCGTCGGCTCCACGATGGGCTCCAAGGACGAGCTGGAGGACCTGCTGGCGTTCTGTGCGACCACCGGCGTACGGCCGGTCATCGACGAGGTGCTGCCGCTGGACCGGGCCCGCGAAGGGTTCCAGCGGCTGGCCGACGGCGAGCAGTTCGGAAAGATCGTGCTCCGGCCGACGGAGTAGTCCCAACGAATTCGTCACCGCACCATACTTGAACAAGTGTCAGCTTTGCTGATGGGATGCCGCCCATGCGTATGGGCAGAGCACTCATAGCAGTTGTCGTCGCGTCCGTCCTGGCGGCGGGAGCCCTCGCTCCCGCCGCCTCGGCGCACCCCGCATCCCCTCAGGCCGCCGACCCGTCGACGTACGAACGTTCCATCCCGCCCCTGACCGACAGCGGGGGCCGCACCCTCACCCTGCGCGGCTGGAACGTCGAGGACAAGGCGAACCGTGGCGAGGCCGCGCTGAGCGCCATCACCGAGCGGCACTTCCGCGACCTGCGCGCCAACGGGTTCAACTTCGCCCGGCTGCTGGTCTTCTGGGACGACCTGGAGCCCCGGCGCGGTCAGTACAGCGAGCGCTACCTCCGGAAGATCGAACGCATCCTGGACTGGGCGCACCGGCACCGCATCCATGTCCTCATCGACGCCCACCAGGACGTCTTCGGGCCCGCCTTCGGCCATCGCGGCATTCCGGAATGGGCCACCAGGACCGACGGGCTGCCATTCACGCCGAACCCCGACGACTGGTTCTCCGAGTACTTCCAGCCCGCCGTCCAGCGGGCCTTCACCCACCTCTACGAGGACCCCGACCTGCGACGCGCCCAGGACGCCATGTGGCAGGTCCTGGCGGAACGGTTCCGCGACCACCCGGCCGTCATCGGCTACGACCTGATCAACGAGCCGATGGGCGAGCTGCGCGACGGCGAGGACCTGGCGACCGCCGCCCGCCGCATCGAGGCCCAGCACCTCACGCCGATGTACAACCGCCTCGCCCGTGCCATCCGGGCCGAGGACCGCTCCACCTGGCTCTTCGTCGAGCCGACCCCGATCGTCGGCGAAGGCGTGCCCACCGGCCTCGGCCGGATCCACGACAGCCGGACCGTCTACGCACCGCACTTCTACAACACCGCCATGGAGGCCGGCGCGGACTACGACCCGGCGGCCGGCTGGATCGAGGCGTACGAGGCCGCCGTCACCGCCTATCCGGTCCGCCACCGGATGCCGGTGGTCGTCGGCGAATGGGGTCCGCTCAACAACTCCCTCCCCAGCATGGGCCGTTTCTACCGCGAGGCCGTCGCCTCTCTCAGCCGCTACAGCTCCGGCTGGGCCGGATACGTCTGGTGCTACGGCGGCGGCTACTGCGCGGTCGACGAGCGCGGCCGCTTCCGTACGAACAAGGAGCAGACGGCGACTCCGTACGCACCCGCCGTCGCGGGCGCGGTCCGCTCCGACGCGTACGAGGCTGCCACCCGCTCCTACCGGCTCGCCTACCGTGCGGCCGCCCGTCCCGGGATCACGGAGCTGGCCCTGCCGCCGTCCACCCGTGGCTGGCGCGTCTCCGTGACCGGACGGGCCGCCCATGTCCTCGGCAAGGCGCCGTACGGGGGCCGCCTGGCCGTGGTGGCGTGGCCCGGGGCGGAGGTGGTGGTGACCGTGCGGGAGGCTGGCCCGCATGGACGAACTGACCGCCCCTGAAGGGTTCCTGCTGCGCCCCTGGCTCCCCGCCGACGCCTCCGCCGTACTCCGCGCCTTCGCCCCGGCCGAGATGGACCGCCAGAGCGACCGGCCCGTCGCCGACCGGGCCGGTGCGCTGGCCTGGATCGCGGACCGTACGCGGGAGCGGGGAGCCAGGACCGGCTACTCCTGGGCCGTCGTGGGCGAGGAGGGCCAGGCGGTCGGTTGTGTGGCCGTCCGGGCCGTCAACCGGGTCCATGGCACGGGCTGGATCTCCTACTGGACCGCCGAGGCGGCGCGCGGCCGTGGCGTCGCGCCCGCCGGAGTGCGTGCGGTGGCGCGGTGGGCGTTCGGCGAACTCGGCCTCTACCGGCTGGAGCTGGGCCACCGCACCGACAATCCGGCCTCCTGCCGGGTCGCCGTACGGTCCGGCTTCGCGGCCGAAGGGATCGAGCGGGCCAAGCTGCGCTACGGCGGCCTGCGGTACGACGTCGAGCGGCATGCCCGGCTCGCGGACGATGATGTCAACTTTGATTGACGATTCTGCAATGTCAATGTAGGTTGACGTCATGACCGAAGCAACGGATCTGGCCGCACGTGCCGGTGACCGCGACCCGCGCGTCGGGCTGCGGGCGGTGGCCGCGCTGCGGCGGCTGCTGGAGCAGCTCGAAGCCGTACAGGTACGCAGTGCCCGCGTCCAGGGATGGTCGTGGCAGGAGATCGCCGCCGAGCTGGGTGTCAGCCGGCAGGCCGTGCACAAGAAGTACGGGAGGCGCTGATGTTCGAACGCTTCACTCAAGGAGCACGCGTGACCGTAAAGGGAGCCGTGGCGCAGGCGGAGCGCGTCGGCGCCGGATCGGTCACCGAGGAACACCTGCTGCTCGCGCTGCTGGAACGCGAAGGCAGCCGCGCCTCCTTCGCCCTCGCCACCCTCGGGCTGAGCGACCGCCGCGCCTCCCTCGACACCGCCTTCGCCGAGGCCCGCCGCCGAGGCGGGCTCACCAAGGCCGACACCGAGGCCCTCGCCGGGCTCGGCATCGACGTCGGCGCCATCGTGGACCGGGTCGAAGGAGCTCACGGCGAAGGCGCTCTCGCCGCCGACCGGCGCAGCCGCCGGTGGTGGTCATCGGGACACCGGCCGTTCACTCCGGGCGCGAAGAGCATCCTGGAGAAGTCGCTCCGGGTCGCCTTGGGACGCGGCGACCGGTTCATCGGCGAGGAACACCTGCTCCTGGCCCTCACGGCGACCCCCGGAACCGTCGCCGACGTCCTCGCCGAACACGGCGCGACGTACGCGACCGTGCACCGAGCGCTGTACGGGCCCGAGGCCGACGGCCAGGGACACGCCGAGGCGGGGTGAGGTACGCGGAGGCGGGTGCGGACGCGGACGAGGGCGTACGGGTGCGGGTGCCTGCAACAAGGCACCCGCACCCGCACCAGCCCCCGCCGCTCCTCAGCTCTCCTCGTCCTCCGGCCTCAACAGCGCCTCGATCCGCGCCGCCGCCGCGCCCAGGTGGCCGCGGGCCTCGGCCAGCTGGTCCTCCGTGACCCCGTGGTCGCGGGCGGTGTCCCGGACCGTGTCGCGGAACCGGTCCAGCAGGCGGTCCAGGTCGCGCGCCGGGTCGTCCGTGACCGGGACGTCCTCGCCCCAGCCGGAGTCGTGGACGGTCTCCGGCGCTCCGGCCGCCTCGGCGGGCCCGGTGGCCTCGGATCCGGCGGCCCACGGCTTGCCGAACGAGGACCAGCCGCCGGTGCGGGCGAAGCCGCCGAGCTGTCCGGTGATCTCGGCCAGCCCATCCCGTACGCCGGCGGGCCAGTCGCCGCGGGCGAAGTGCTCCTGCACCTGGCGGGCGGCGTTCTGCATCTGCTCGCGCGCCCTGTCCTGCGCCTCCTTGGCCTGGCGGCGGGCCTGCTGGGCCTCCTCGCGGGCGCGCCGCGACTCGTCCTTCGCTCGGCGCGCCTGCTCCTGCCATTCCTTCTTGACCCGGCTCATGTCCTCCTTCGCCGCGCGCCACGCCTTGCTGTCCGCGAGGTCGCCCAGGTTGCCGAGGTCTCCGAAGTCGCCGAGGTCCCCGAAGGGAGAGGACTGCTTGCGCTGGTCCGTACGCGACTCCGTGGCGGCCGCCCGCATGTCGCTGCGGAGCCGGCCGGCCGCGCCGCGCACGTCGTCGCGGATCTCGGCGGCCAGCTCGGCCAGCGAGTCGCGGATCTCCAGTTCCAGGTCGGCCAGTTCGCCGCTGCGGCCCGCCAGCTCGGCGCGTCCGGCGTCGGTGATCGAGTAGACCTTGCGGCCGCCCTCGGTGGCGTGGGTGACCAGGCCTTCGGCCTCCAGCTTGGCGAGCCGCGGATAGACGGTGCCGGCGGAGGGCGCGTACAGGCCCTGGAAGCGCTCCTCCAGCAGGCGGATCACCTCGTAGCCGTGGCGTGGGGCCTCGTCCAGGAGCTTGAGCAGATACAGGCGCAGTCGGCCGTGCGCGAAAACGGGGGCCATGTCAGAGAACCTTTCCGGTCGGCTCGGCACCGTGCGTGTCGTCCTCGGCCGGCGGCCTGCGGAGCAGGGCGATCGAACCGGACACGGTCGTCGCCTTCAAGGTCCCCGTGCCGGCGCCGAGCGTGCCGGTGATCTTCTTCGCGCCCCACTGCCCGCCGACCCGCAGGTCCTCGAAGGCGTTGGAGACGGCTCCGCTCGCGGTGTTGGCCTCGACCTTGGCGTCCGCCGGATGCGGCAGCCGGATCGCGATCTCGCCGGAGACCGTGGTCAGCCGGATGTCGGTGGGCCGGTCCGAAGCCGCGCCCGAAGGGTCGACGTCCAGCACCATGTCACCGCTGATCGACTCGGCCCGGACCGAGGCGCCGGCCCCGTCCACCACCGTCAGATCGCCGGCCACCGAGTGGAAGCGCAGGTCCCCGGTGACGCGTTGCGCCTCCAGGCTGCCCGAGACGGAGTCTCCGCGGACCGCGCCGGTCAGCCCGACCAGCGCGATGTCGCCGGTGATGCCGCGTACGTCGGTACGGCCGCTGATCCCGGAGACCACGGCCCCGGCGCCGACCACACCGACCTCCACCGAGGCGGCGGCGGGCACGGTGAGCGAGACGACCGCGCTGCGGCGGCGCCCGTTGGGGTCGAGCCAGCGCAGCAGGTCCTGCCACGGCAGATCCTCGTACGCCACCGTCAGCCGGCCGCCCTCGTACGTCACCAGGAGCGGCGGCCCCTCGATGGCGGAGACCTCCAGCCGCGCGCCCGGCTCATCGGTCCCGACCACGTTGACCGTGCCGCCGACGACCCGTACGTGGAGCGAGGTCACCGGGTCGTCGAAGGTGAGCTTCTGCGGCTCGGCGACGGTCCGCTTCGACACAGCCATGGATAGGACCTCTCGGAGAAGATGGCGACGCAACATATCGCGTCTCGTAAAGAACACGATATATCGCGGATGAGGGAAGTCAAGCGCCATACAGAGGAGCGCGATGGGGTCAAACGCCAACAGAGTCGGGCAAATTGCCCTAGCGTGTGCATATGAACGCGACATCGACGGGGGCGCTCCTGATGTGCCGCGCCGACCCCGAGACCGTACGGCCGCTCGCCCACCTGCTGCGCGAGCAGATGCTGCTGACGCGCGCGGGCGAGGAGTGGAGCGTCCTCGTACCGGAAGGGAAGCCCTGGCGCGGAACCGGTCCGTCCGGCGGCGATCCCGAGCCGGTCGACCGGGTCGTCGGCGGCTGGGCCGGCGCTCTGGCCGTCGGCTCCAGCTGGCCGGTGCTGGCCCTGTGGTGGGACGGCGACCGGGCCGGATACACGCTCGCCGCCGGATTCCGCCGTCCCGTCGGCTACGTCTGGCTGGCCGACGGTACGCCGGTGGGCGAGGACGAGGCGATGCGTACGTTCGCGGCCCGGCTCGGCCTCGATCCCGTACTCGACCTCCAGGCGCTGGAGGAGCTGACCCGGCCCGACCCGGAGTCGGACGCCGAGGCCCGGCTGCGCGGCCTGCTCGCGGTCCTGAGCCGCACGGGACTCACTCTGCCGACCGGACTCGGCCCGGGCGAGAGCGCCGACCGGCTGCGCAGTGTGGCGGCGGTGCAGCGCGGAGTGGAGCGCGTCGAGTGGGCCGGATGGCGTGATGCCGTACGGGTCGAACTCGACGCGGTGGAGAGCAGCAGCCTCGGCCCGTGGGTGCGCGGCCCGCGCGCCCGTGCCATCGCCGCCGCCCAGCTCGCGGCCGGGCTCCCGATCCTGCTGTGGGGCGCGCACCGGCGCAGCGGAGGATGGGCGGCCGCCGGGGCCGTACTCCTGGCACAGGGCGCGCTGGGGCTCGCGTACCACCGGGCCAGGGCGGGCGCCTCCTGAGCGGCTCGCGGGTCAGGGCCTGATCAGAACGACAGGCCCTACGCGTCCTCGTCGTCCTCGTCGTCCAGCCGGGCCAGCCAGGTGGCGAGGCGCTCGACCGGCACCTCGAAGTCGGGGTTGAGATCGACGAACGTACGCAGCTGCTCGGCGAGCCACTCGAAGGTGACCTCCTCCTCGCCGCGCCGCTTCTCCAGTTCCTCGATGCCACGGTCCGTGAAGTACATGCGAAAAGGATAGCGAGGCGCCGCAGGGCTCGGACACGCCGGAGACCCGGCTCCGCGACAAGCGCGGAACCGGGTCTCCCGGGTGTTCAGCCGTGCGGTCCTCAGGCCTCGAAGACCTCGTTGACCAGCTGCGTCTGCTCGGCCTGGTGACGCTTGGCCGAGCCGACCGCCGGGGACGAGCCGTGCGGCCGCGAGATGCGGCGCAGGCGCTCGCCGTGCGGCACGTCCGCGCCGACGGCCAGGTCCAGGTGGTCGATCAGGTTGAGCGCGATGAACGGCCACGCACCCTGGTTGGCCGGCTCCTCCTGGGCCCAGAGGTACTTCTCGGCGTTCGGGTACTTGGCGATCTCGGCCTGGATCTCCGCACCCGGCAGCGGGTACAGGCGCTCGAGGCGGATGATCGCGGTCTCCGTGTCGCCGCGCTTCTCGCGTTCGGCGTCCAGGTCGTAGTAGAGCTTGCCCGCGCAGAAGACGACCTTACGGACGTTCTCCGCCTTGACGCTGTCGTCGCCGATCACCGGACGGAAGCCGCCGACGGTGAACTCCTCGATCTTCGACGCCGCGGCCTTCAGACGCAGCATCGACTTCGGCGTGAAGACGATCAGCGGCTTGTGGTGCGGGTTGTGCACCTGCCAGCGCAGCAGGTGGAAGTAGTTCGACGGCAGGGTCGGCATCGCGACCGTCATGTTGTCCTGCGCGCACATCTGGAGGAAGCGCTCCGGGCGAGCGGAGCTGTGGTCCGGGCCCTGGCCCTCGTAGCCGTGCGGCAGCAGCAGCGTGACGCCGGAGGTCTGGCCCCACTTCTGCTCGGCCGAGGAGATGAACTCGTCCACGACGGTCTGCGCGCCGTTGACGAAGTCACCGAACTGGGCCTCCCAGATGACCAGCGACTCCGGGCGGGCCAGCGAGTAGCCGTACTCGAAGCCCATCGCCGCGTACTCGCTGAGGAGCGAGTCGTAGACGTTGTACCGGGCCTGCTCCTCGGTGAGGTACAGCAGCGGCGTGTAGTCCTCGCCGGTGACCTGGTCCACCAGCACCGCGTGGCGCTGGCCGAACGTGCCGCGGCGGGTGTCCTGGCCGGCGAGCCGGACCGGAGTGCCCTCCATCAGCAGCGAACCGATGGCCAGGGTCTCGCCCATGCCCCAGTCGATCGTGCCGTTCTCCACCGAGCCCGCGCGACGCTGCATCTGCGGCATCAGACGGGGGTGGACGGTGATCGACTCGGGGATGTTGACCTGGGACTCGGCGATCCGCTTCACGACCTCGGCGGAGACCGCGGTCTCCACGGTGACCGGGAAGGCGGCCTGCGGCTCCTGGATGTGCGGAGCGGCCGGCTGCGAGGTGGCCTCGCGGACCTCGGCGAAGACCTTCTCCAGCTGACCCTGGAAGTCCTGGAGCGCCTGCTCCGCCTCTTCCAGCGTGATGTCGCCGCGACCGATCAGGGACTCGGTGTAGAGCTTGCGCACCGAGCGCTTCTTGTCGATCAGCGTGTACATCTGCGGGTTGGTGAACTCCGGGTTGTCGCCCTCGTTGTGACCGCGACGGCGGTAGCAGATGAGGTCGATCACGACGTCCTTGTTGAACGCCTGCCGGAACTCGAAGGCGAGCCGCGCGACGCGGACCACGGCCTCCGGGTCGTCACCGTTGACGTGGATGATCGGCGCCTCGATCATGCGCGCCACGTCGGTGGCGTACATCGAGGAGCGCGAGGACTCCGGGGCGGCGGTGAAGCCGACCTGGTTGTTGATCACCACGTGCACGGTGCCGCCGGTGCGGTAGCCGCGCAGCTGCGACATGTTGAGCGTCTCGGCGACGACGCCCTGGCCCGCGAAGGCCGCGTCGCCGTGGAGCGCGACCGGCAGGACCGTGAAGTCCGTGCCGCCCTTGTTGATGATGTCCTGCTTGGCGCGGGCGATGCCCTCCAGGACCGGGTCGACCGCCTCCAGGTGCGAGGGGTTGGCGGCCAGCGAGACCTTGATCTGCTCGCCGTCCAGACCGGTGAACGTGCCCTCGGCGCCCAGGTGGTACTTGACGTCGCCGGAGCCGTGCATCGAGCGAGGGTCCAGGTTGCCCTCGAACTCGCGGAAGATCTGCGCGTACGACTTGCCGACGATGTTCGCCAGCACGTTCAGCCGGCCGCGGTGGGCCATCCCGATGACGACCTCGTCGAGGCGGGCCTCGGCGGCGGAGTCGAGAACCGCGTCGAGCAGCGGGATGACGGACTCGCCGCCCTCCAGCGAGAACCGCTTCTGACCGACGTATTTCGTCTGCAGGAACGTCTCGAACGCCTCGGCCGCGTTCAGCCGGCGCAGGATGCGCAGCTGCTCCTCGCGTTCGGGCTGCTGGGCGCGGGGCCGCTCGACCCGGTCCTGGAGCCACTTGCGCTGCTTCGGGTCCTGGATGTGCATGAACTCGATGCCGGTGGTGCGGCAGTACGACTCACGCAGCACGCCGAGGATGTCGCGGAGCTTCATCATCGACTTGCCGGCGAACCCACCGACCGCGAAGTCCCGCTCCAGGTCCCACAGGGTGAGGCCGTGCTCGGTGATGTCGAGGTCGGGGTGCTTGCGCTGGCGGTACTCCAGCGGGTCGGTGTCGGCCATGACGTGGCCGCGGACCCGGTAGGAGTGGATCAGCTCGAAGACCCGCGCGGCCTTCGTCACGTCGTTGTCGTGCGACGCGTCGATGTCCGTGAGCCAGCGGACCGGCTCGTACGGGATGCGCAGGGCCTTGAAGATCTCGTCGTAGAAGTCGTTCTGGCCGAGCAGCAGCTGGCTCAGGACCCGCAGGAACTCGCCGGAGGCCGCGCCCTGGATGACCCGGTGGTCGTAGGTCGACGTGAGCGTCATGACCTTCGAGATGCCGAGCTTGTTGAGCGTGTCCTGGGAGGTGCCCTGGAACTCCGCCGGGTAGTCCATCGCGCCGACGCCCATGATGAGGCCCTGTCCGGGCATCAGGCGGGGAACCGAGTGGACGGTGCCGATCCCGCCGGGGTTGGTCAGCGAGGCGGTGACGCCGGAGAAGTCGTCCATGCCGAGCTTGCCGATGCGGGCGCGCCGGACGATGTCCTCGTACGCCTGCCAGAACTCGAAGAAGTTGAGCGTCTCGGCCTTCTTGATGGCCGCGACGACCAGCTGGCGGTCGCCGTTCGGCTTCACCAGGTCGATGGCGAGGCCGAGGTTGACGTGCTCCGGCTTGACCAGGGTCGGCTTGCCGTCCTTCACCGCGAAGGAGTGGTTCATCGACGGCATGGCCTTGAGGGCCTGCACCATCGCGTACCCGATGAGGTGCGTGAAGGAGATCTTCCCGCCGCGGGCGCGCTTGAGGTGGTTGTTGATGACGATGCGGTTGTCGAAGAGCAGCTTCACCGGCACCGCGCGGACGGACGTGGCCGTCGGCAGCTCCAGCGAGGCGTTCATGTTCTTCGCGACAGCGGCGGAGGGGCCGCGCAGCGTCACGTACTCCGGGCCGGCCGGGGCCGCGGTGGACTCGTCCGCCTTGGTCTCTGCCTCGGCCTTCGCCTTGGCGGGAGCGGCGGCGGGCTTGGCGGCCGGCTTGGCCTCGGCGGGCTTCGCCGGGGCCGGAGCCGGGGCGGCCTTGGCCTCGGCCTTCGCCTCGGCGGGCTTCGCCTCCGTCTTCGCCTCGGCGGGCTTGGTGTCGGCCTGCTCGGCCTGCGCCGGGGCTGCCGGAGCAGCGGCGGCGGGCTTCGCCGGGGTGGCGGCGGCCGGGGCCTCGGTTGCCGCAGCCCCCGAGGCTGCGGCGTCGGGAGAGGGCTTGTCCGCCGTGCCGGAGGTGCCCGGCTTGTAGTCGGCGAAGAAGTCCCACCAGGCGCGATCGACCGAACTGGGATCCTGGAGGTACTGCTGGTAGATCTCGTCGACGAGCCATTCATTGGCGCCGAAAGCCGCGGCCGGGTTGGTGCCCGGGCTGGCTTGGTCGGTCGAGATGCTCGAGTTACTGGGGGACTGAGACGACACGGCGGCAACCGCCCTCTTCCGCTTCACAAGGTGATGGACAGCGGAAATCAAGGCTACGCCCCCCAAACCGTTCCTTGCAGACCGGGCCGGTGCTTCGTCGTGCACATCACATCGCAACGCGGGTTTCGGCGCAGGAAATGGCGGGAAACAAGCGAGGTTCCACTGCACTTCGGGTACGCAGGACCGTGGATACGGTCCCAAGACCGTATCCCGTGGAGATCCTCTGCAGGATCCCCTTCCCTCAGGACGCGGATGAACACGCCCTTCCGCTTCGAACCCTATGTCAACCGCATCGTCAACCGCGTCGCTCGGCCAGCCCCGGAAGTGTGACCTGGATGTGGCAGCCCCGAGCGGATTCGGCCACACCGATCCGGCCGCCGTGCAGATCCACCGCCCAGCGGGCGATCGCCAAGCCCAGTCCCGTACCGCCGTCGCTGCCGGGACCGTGCGGTGAGGGCGCCTGGCCCCGGTTGAACCGCTCGAAGACCCGGTGGCGCTCCGCCTCCGGGATGCCCGGGCCCTCGTCGACGACCTCCAGCTCCAGCGACTCCGGGTACGCACCGCGCCGCGCCAGGACCGTCACGCGGCCGTGCGGCGGACTGTGCTTGACCGCGTTGTCGATGAGATTGGCCACCACCTGGTGCAGCCGCTCGGCGTCCGCGTGCGCGGTGAGCTCCGGCGGCGAGACGTCCAGATGCAGATGGACATCCGTACGGGAGTGGTTGCCCGATCCCGACGAGAGGTGCCGCTGTGACGCGGCGAGATTGGCTTCTTTCAGTACGCCCGAAAGATACGGCCAGACCTCGAAACGGCGTGCCTTGAGCGCCACCACGCCGTTGTCCAGCCGGGACAGGTCCAGCAGCGTCTCCACCAGCCGGCCGAGCCGCTCCGTCTGTTTCAGCGCCGTACGCATCGTCTCGGGATCGGCGGCCGAGACCCCGTCCACCACGTTCTCCAGTACGGCCCGCAGCGCCGCGATCGGCGTGCGCAGCTCGTGCGACACATTGGCGACCAGCTCTTTCCGGTGCCGGTCCTCCGCCTCCAGATCGTCCGCCATGCGGTTGATCGTCTGCGCGAGGTCGCCCAGCTCGTCCCGCCGCCCGGCGCCGCTCACCCGGCGCGTGTAGTCGCCGTGCGAGATCGACCGGGCCACCGCTCTCATCTCGTCCAGCGGCGCGGTCAGACCGTGCGCCACGAACTGCGTGATCAGCAGCGTCGCGATCACCGAGAACACGGTGATGAACTGGAACTCGGTCCGGGTCCGCAGAGCCACGATCAGCAGCCCGGTGGTGATGAACACCGAGACCACGACCAGCGTGCCGAGCTTGGCCTTGATGGAGAAGGGCCGCATCCCCGACCCTGGCCGGGTCATGGGGCCGGGGTCTCCAGGGCGTAACCGACGCCGTGCACCGTACGGATCCGCTCGGCGCCGATCTTGCGGCGCAGCGCCTTGATGTGGCTGTCGACCGTACGGGTGCCCGAGGCGTCCGCCCAGTCCCAGACCTCGGCCAGCAGCTGCTCACGCGAGAGGACGGCGCGCGGAGTGTTGGCCAGGCAGACCAGCAGGTCGAACTCGGTCGGCGTCAGATGGACGTCCTCGGCCCGCACCCGCACCCGGCGCTGCGCGTGGTCGATCTCCAGCTCGCCGAGGCGCAGTATGCCGCTGCGCGGTGTGACGGCGGCCAGCGCGGCCCGCTCCACCCGCCGCAGCAGGACGTGCACCCGGGCGGCCAGCTCCCGCATGGAGAACGGCTTGGTCATGTAGTCGTCGGCGCCGACCCCGAGCCCGACCAGCATGTCGGTCTCGTCGTCGCGCGCGGTGAGCATCAGCACCGGCACCGGGCGCTGCGCCTGCACCCGGCGGCAGACCTCCAGGCCGTCGAAGCCCGGAAGCATGATGTCGAGCACCATCAGATCGGGCTGCCAGGCCTCGGCCGCGTCCACGGCCGCGGGCCCGTCCAGCGCGGTCTGCACCAGAAAGCCCTCCGCCCGCAGCCGGGCGGCAATGGCATCGACGATCGTGGCGTCGTCCTCGACCACCAGCACCCGGCGCTGAGCCCCTGGGGTGGCCGCGACGCCGTTGTGGGTGGTGTGTGTCTGTTCCATCGCCCCGCCCCTGCCCGTTCTCGCCGGGGCCAACCCCTGCGAGGCACGGTCTTCGCTCGTGGATTTCGTGGGTGATCCCTATGTGCCGGTCAGCAGCGTAAAGGCAGCGGAGGGCTCCCGGCTACGCAGGGTGTTGTCCCGAGGCTGCGAGACCGGGCCGGACGGAGCGGCGGATCGTCGGCCTTGTGAAGGTTGCCCCGTCTCCCGCCGGACCCGTACCTACCGCCAGGGGGCTTCGCGGCCCCTTCAGAGACTCCGCGACGCGAGATGGACCACGTCCGGCACACCTCGGGCAACAGCCACCTCTTCGGTCCGAACCCCGCTGAACCCGGCATTCCGCAATGCCTCCTCGAAGGCCGGAGACGGCTGCGCGGACCAGACGGCGAGCACACCGCCCGGGGTCAGCCGGCCATGGCAGCGGGCCAGCCCGGCGGGGGAGTAGAGGCTGCCGTTGTCCTCCGTGACGGTCCAGTCGGGCCCGTTGTCGATGTCCAGGCAGAGCGCGTCGTAACGCTCCGTGGCGGTACGGAGGTGGGCCACCAGATCCGCTTGGAGCACCTCGGTCCGCGGATCGGCCAGCGCCGCCCCGGAGATCCGCCCCAGCGGCCCCCGCCGGTGCCAGTCGACGATCGCCTGCTCCCGCTCCACCACCACGATCCGCCGCCACCGCGCCTCCTCGGCGGCCCGCACCAGCGAAAACCCCACGCCGAGCCCACCGATCAGCACGGAGGGCCCGGTCCGCCCGACGGGCAGCGCGCCCAGAGCGGCGTCGACCAGCAGCCGCTCGGAGCGCCCGTCGGAGGTGTCCATCAGGAAGCACCCGTTGGCGATGATCTCGAAGTGCTCCCCGCGCTCCCGCAGAACGACCTCGCCGTAGGGGCCTTCGCGGCGGTCGAGAGTGGTGGGAGCGGGCGGAATCATGGCGCAGGTGTAGGTCTGGGTGTCGGGCTCCATGGGGCGGATCTTAGGAGAGCGGCAGCCCCCGGCCCAGCGGTTTCGATCTTCACGGCGTCCGCTCGCGACCGTCACGTACGCCATGGAGGGCCGGTTACGGCTCCGGTACTCCGGTACTCCGGTGACGGTCAGCGGCCCGGGTGCGCGCCGCGCAGCGCCAGGAGCGCGGCCCCCGCCACGTACGCCGTCCCGGCCACCGCCCAGGCCGCCGCCTCGGGCCCCGGCTGCATCGGCCAGGCCCAGTACGCGGCCGCTCCGCCCGGTGTCCGCGGCGCCGCCAGATAGACCGCGCCTCCGTACGCCGTCATCGGCAGCCAGCTCGCCCGCGCTCCCAGAACCACGGCCGCCGCCGCCGTCACCCCGGTCGCGCCCACCACGTTGCGCACCATCGCCGGCGCGCCGAACTGCTCCGGATGGCCGGGCACGGCCAGCGCCAGCGCCCCGGCCGTGAGCGCGGTGAGGGCCAGCAGGTACACCAGCCGCCGGGGCCACCAGCGGCGCACGGCCGTCCGGTCCAGCTCCCCGGTGTGCGAGAGGAACCCGGTGCCGATCGCGGCGGCGGCAAGGAGCGGGGCCAGCGCGAGGACCGGGACGCGGGCCGTGTGGTCGAACTGCGGCCGGCCCTGCAGCCAGTCGGCCGCCCACGCGGCGAGCACGGCGATGGCCGCCAGCGCGGCCAGGGTCGCCGGGAGGGCGCGGGAGCGCAGATAGAGGACGGGCAGCGTCGTGCGGACGGTCGTCGTCACAGCGTCGGCACCGCCTTCGGGTCGCAGCTGGTACGGGTGGCCAGATAGCGGCCGAGCCAGGCCCGCCGTTCGGCGTCGCCCATGGCCGTGAGCCGGGCCGGGTGGGGCGTGTCCAGGCCGGGGCCGTCCGTGGGCGCCAGCCACCGCGCCACGGCGTCATCCGTCTCCCACATGCGCTGGGTCGCGCTGTCCTCCGCCATGAGCACGGCCACGGGGCAGTCGCGTTGGGCGATGCGCCGGACCGTCTGGTGGGCGTAGTCGGCGGGATCGGGGAGCCTACCGCGCACCACGGTCCAGCCTCGGGTGTGGTGCGGCAGCAGGGAGGTGCCGGCCGGGGCCGGTCCGCCCTCGGGGGCGTGGACGTACCGCCGCGGAGCCCCCGGAACCCCGTCCAGGCGGGAGAGCGGACCGGCCAGCGCGTCGGACACCTGGGACAGCAGCGGGCCGTCGAGCCCGCTCACGCAGACCTGCGGCACCGACTCCGTACAGATCAGCCGTCGCGCCACCGGGTCCTCCCGGAACAGGCCGTCACCGCCGCTCACGATCGCCGGAGCGACGAGGGCGGCGGCCACCAGCGGGACGACCGCGAGGAAGCGGCGCCGGACGGCGTACGCGGTGACCAGAGCGACCACCGGAGCGCCGAGCCAGAGGACCATCACCGGCACGAACCACGCCACCGGCACCCGGTCGGACAGGTAGTACTGCTCGGCCGGGTTCAGGAAGCGGAGGCCGGATTCGGAGTACGAAGGGATGCCGAGAGTGAGGTAGGTGGCCGCCGCGAGCACCGGTGCGGCCAGCCGCCACCGCCACAGGCGTCCCACCACGAACCCGGTGAACACGGCACACACCAGGAACCAGGTGTCCAGGACGATCATGCCCACCGAGGGGCCGCCGGCCCCGGCGTACGGCCAGGTCGCGGCCAGTACTCCCACCACGGCCGCCAGGTGACCGACGACCGCCCACACCGCCACCGGCAGCGCCGCCATCACCAGTTGGGCAGGACGGCCGCGCGGCACCGAGAGCCAGAGAGCGGTGGTCCTCCGCCGGTGCTCACGTCCGCCCTGCCAGCACCCGGCGGCCGCCGCCGGCGGCCCGCCGATCAAGGTGGTCAGCGAATGCAGCAGCCCCTGCGTATCGCCCCAACCGCCCTGCCACTGGGCGGCCTTGCTGATCATCGGCACGGCGATGGTGAGGGCCATGGCGGGCGCGACCCAGGGAGCGATCCCGCGCCGCAGTTCGGCCCGGAACGCGGCACGCGCCGGATGGCGGACGCGGCGCGGAGTGACGGGCTCCGCCGGGGTCAGGGTGCCGGTCACGCCCTCACCGCCGTACGGTGTGCGCGCAGCGCTGCGGTGTAGCCGCGCTCGATCGGGTTGCCGCCGGGCCCGTCCGCCGCGTCGCCCAGCTCGATCAGTTCGGCGGTCGTGCCCCGGTAGGCGATCCGGCCCGCCTCGATCAGCGTCACATCGGTGCAGGCCGCGGCGACGTCCTCGACCAGATGCGTGGAGACGATCACCGTGGAGGTCCGGCCCAGCTCGCGCAGCAGGGACCGGAACTCGACGCGCTGCTCCGGGTCGAGACCGGCGGTCGGCTCGTCGAGCAGCAGGAGTGCGGGTTCGTTGACGATCGCCTGCGCGATGCCGACCCGCCGCACCATGCCGCCGGAGAGGGTCTTCACCTTGGCGTCGATCCGCTCGCCGAGCCCGACCCGCTCCACGGCCCGTTCCACCGCCGCCGCGACCGCCGCTCCGTCCATCTCCTTGAGCCACGCCACGTATCCGACGAACTCGCGGACCGTGAACCCCGGGTAGTAGCCGAACTCCTGCGGCAGATAGCCGAGCCGGCGCCGTACGGAGGCCCGCTCGCGGTGATCTCCTCCTCGGCCGACCTCGCTGCCGAGCAGCTCCACCTGCCCGGCGTCCGGGGCCGCGACGGTGGCCAGCACCCGGATGAGGGAGGTCTTGCCGGCACCGTTGGGCCCGAGCAGCCCGTGGACACCCGGGCGGAAGTCCAGGTCCACGGCGTCCAGAGCGGTCGTTCTGCGGTGCCGGACGGTCAGGCCGGCGACCTTGGCGCTCACGGTGTCTCCAGATGGTCGAAGGAACGGCGGCGGGCGGCGAGCAGCAGCGCGCACGCCACGGCCCCGGCGGCCCAGCCGCTCTGTACGGCGGGTCCGGCGAAGTACGGTGCGGCCCCCGCCATCAGCGCCGTACCGGCCGGTACGGCGGCGGCAGGAGCGACGACGAAGGCCAGCCAGGCCGCACCGACGGCAGCCGCCCCCCGGCGGCTGCCGACGAAACTGCCCAGCGCGAGCGCCGCGAGCGTCAGCGCCAGCCCCGGCAGCAGCCAGGCGGCCGCTCCCGGTCCGCCCGCCGAAGCCGGCAGCGCCGCCCCGGCGAGGGTCAGCGCCGGGACGCTCACCGCGAGGACGGCGGCGGCCCGGGTCAGCAGCAGCCGCAGCCCGCCGGCCGGGGTCGAGGCGGCGATCTCGTACAGCGGATCGACGTGCCGCCCGTAGGACAGCGCGACCCCGGCGAGCGGCAGCACCGGCGCCGTCACCAGCAGCAACGGCCGTACGGAGGCCCCGAGCCCGGCCCCGTACGACAGTGCGACGGCCCCGAGGACGACGACGCCGAGCGCCACCAGCCAGGCCCCGCGCAAGGCGGGCCCGGCCGCCCACAGAACCCGGGCGGCCCGTGACAGACGCGGAGGCACCCCCATGGCCCCCGCGCCTGTACCGGTGCTGATGGTGGTGTCGGCGTACACCGGTGGTTCCGCGCCCGCGTGTGCTCCCGGGCCACCGGCGTACGGGCTCGGGCCGGCGCTCACGCCTGCCTGCGGCCCTTCCGCGTACGCCGGTGACTCGGCGCCCGCGTGCGCTTTTGGCCCCTCGGCGTACGCCCAGGAGCCGGCGGCCCCGCGCGCCTCCGCCGCCGCCCGTTCCAGCACCACCGCCCGGATACCGGCCAGCACCGCCCCGGTCTCCGCCACCGCCCGGACCGCCGACGACACCACGGCCGCACAGTCCCCGCACGCCTCGACATGCTTCTCCAGGGACCAGGCTTCGCTCTCGGCAGCCGTACCGGCGGCGTAGCGCGCGGCCGGCTCCTCGCCCACGTGCCAGTCCGGGCCCGGCCCGGAACCCTCGCGCCTCATGCCGTACCTCCCAACGCGTCACCCTCGGGCGCCAGCCGTTCCAGCGCGGCCCGCAGCTCGCGCCGCGCCCGCATCGCGCGGGTCTTGACCGTGCCTTCGGGGATGCCGAGCAGCGCGGCCGCCTCCCTCGTCGACAGTCCGTCCACGACCGTGGCGCGCAGGACCTCGCGCAGCTCCGGCGAGATCCCGGCCAGCGCGGTGCCCACGTCCCCGTACTCCAGGCCCGCCAGCACCCGGTCCTCGGCGGAGGGTGCGACGGCCTCCGGCACCGGGCTCGGTGCCCGGCCGGCACGAGCACCGGCCCGCAAGGTGTCGACGAGCCGGCGCGAGGCGATCACCCACAGCCACCCGCCGACCTGCGCGCCCCGGTGCGAGGCGGCGGAGCGCCACACGGTCACGAAGGTGTCCTGGAGCACTTCGCGTACGGTCTCCGCGTCCGCGCACCGCCGGGCGAGCCGGGCGTGCAGCCACCCGGCATGCCGGTCGTAGAGCGCGCCCAGCGCCTCCGCGTCGCCGCGTGCCACGGCGCGCACCAACGCGTCGTCGCCTTCCGTCTCCGTACCGTCATCCCGGTCTCCCCCCGCAGGGCGCAACAGCCTCACACCCTCCCTATCGCCCGCCGGACCGTATCCGGTTCACCGGGCAGGAAGAGCGGTCCCGGGGAATAGCCGTTCCGTGCCGGACGCTCCCGTGGACAGAGGGCGCACCAGGCTTCCGGGCCGTGATCGCTCACAGCGAACAGCGCTCGGGGAACATTCGGCGGCTCACAAGCATTGAGTCCACATAGCTCAACTTGCCTGCCGAAGGGGAGATCATGACTACCGAGTCCAAGGCGTTCACACCGATCGACCTGCCCGTGCTGCCGCTCGACGACGAGGTCGTCCTGCCCGGCATGGTGGTGCCGCTGGACCTGTCCGACGCCGAGGTGCGCGCCGCCGTGGAGGCAGCGCAGGCCGCTGCCCGGCCCGGCGGCGGCAAGCCCGAGGTGCTGCTGGTGCCGCGGATCGACGGGACGTACACGGGGACCGGTGTCCTCGGGACCGTCGAGCAGGTCGGACGCCTGAGCGACGGCGACCCGGGTGCGCTCATCCGGGCGCGGGACCGGGTCCGGATCGGGGCCGGGACCAGTGGGCCGGGGCGGGCGCTCTGGGTCGAGGGGACGGTGATCGATGCCGTCGTGCCCGAGCCGCTGCCGGGCTCCGCCGCCGAGCTGGCCAAGGAGTACAAGGCGCTCGCCACCAGCTGGCTCAAGAAGCGCGGCGCCTGGCAGGTCGTGGACCGGGTCCAGCAGATCGAGGACATCTCGGCGCTCGCCGACAACTCCGGATACTCGCCGTTCCTGACCACCGCGCAGAAGGTCCAGCTCCTGGAGACCGTGGACCCGGTCGCGCGGCTGAAGCTCGCCATCCAGTGGCTGGGCGAGCACCTGGCCGAGCAGGATGTCGCCGAGTCCATCGCCAAGGACGTCCAGGAGGGCGTGGACAAGCAGCAGCGCGAGTTCCTGCTGCGCCGCCAGCTGGACGCCGTACGCAAGGAGCTCTCCGAGCTCAACGGTGATCCGGAGGACGAGTCCGACGACTACCGGGCCCGCGTCGAGGCCGCCGATCTGCCCGAGCACGTCCGGACGGCCGCGCTCAAGGAGGTCGAGAAGCTGGAGCGGTCCAGTGACCAGTCTCCTGAGGGCTCCTGGATCCGGACCTGGCTGGACACCGTCCTCGAACTGCCGTGGACCGAGCGCACCGAGGACGCCTACGACATCCGTGGCGCCCAGGCCGTCCTGGACGCCGAGCACGCCGGCCTCGCCGACGTGAAGGAGCGCATCACCGAGTACCTCGCGGTGCGCAAGCGGCGCGCCGACCGAGGGCTCGGTGTGGTCGGCGGTCGCCGCGGCGGTGCCGTGCTCGCGCTCGTCGGTCCGCCCGGTGTCGGCAAGACCTCGCTCGGTGAGTCCGTCGCGCATGCCATGGGCCGCAAGTTCGTCCGGGTCGCGCTCGGCGGTGTCCGGGACGAGGCGGAGATCCGGGGCCACCGGCGTACGTACGTGGGCGCTCTTCCCGGACGGATCGTGCGAGCGATCAAGGAGGCCGGTTCGATGAACCCGGTCGTCCTGCTCGACGAGATCGACAAGGTCGGCTCCGACTTCCGCGGCGACCCGGCCGCAGCTCTCCTCGAAGTCCTGGACCCGGCGCAGAACCACACGTTCCGCGACCACTACCTGGAGGTCGAACTCGACCTCAGCGACGTCGTCTTCCTCGCCACCGCCAACGTCCTCGAAGCCATCCCCGAGGCCCTGCTCGACCGCATGGAGCTGGTCCGGCTCGACGGCTACACCGAGGACGAGAAGGTCGTCATCGCCCGGGACCACCTGCTCCCGCGCCAGCTGGAGCGAGCGGGTCTGGAGAAGGACGAGATCGCGCTGGAGGAGTCGGCGCTGCGCAAGCTGGCCGGTGAGTACACCCGCGAGGCCGGCGTACGGAATCTGGAGCGGGCCGTCGCCCGGCTGCTCCGCAAGGTCGCGGCCCAGCACGAACTGGGCGACCGCGAGCTGCCGTTCACGGTGACCGACGCCGACCTGCGCGGCCTCATCGGGCGCCCGCACCACGTGCCCGAGTCCGCTCAGGACCCGTCCGAGCGGCGCACCGCCGTGCCGGGTGTGGCCACCGGGCTCGCGGTGACCGGTGCGGGAGGTGACGTCCTCTTCGTCGAGGCGTCGCTCGCCGACCCGGAGACCGGCGCGTCCGGACTGACCCTGACCGGTCAGCTCGGCGACGTCATGAAGGAGTCGGCGCAGATCGCGCTGAGCTTCCTGCGGTCGCACGGCGCGGAGCTGGAGCTGCCGGTCGCGGACCTCAAGGACCGCGGTGTGCACATCCACTTCCCGGCCGGTGCGGTGCCGAAGGACGGTCCGAGCGCCGGCATCACGCTCACGACGGCCCTGGCCTCGCTGCTCTCCGGACGCCTCGTCCGTACGGATGTGGCGATGACCGGTGAGGTGTCCCTGACCGGGCGCGTCCTGCCGATCGGCGGCCTGAAGCAGAAGCTGCTGGCCGCGCACCGCGCGGGCATCACCACCGTGGTGATCCCGCAGCGCAACGAGGCCGACCTGGACGACGTCCCGGCCGAGGTGCTGGAGAAGCTGGACGTCCACCCGGTCACCGACGTCCGCCAGGTCCTGGAGATCGCCCTCGCCCCGGCCTCGGCCAGGACCGAGGAGAGGATCCCGGCCGCGGCCTGACCGCCACGCAGTGACGGGCGCGGCATCAGGTGCACGGCCGGTACGGACGGCCCGCTTCCCGAGTCAACGGGAGCGGGCCGTTCCGCATGTTGTGACCGCAGGTCACGGGCGGTAGATCGTGCCGGGCTCCGGCACCGCCGGGGCCATCAGCTCCGGGACGGTCACGAAGGTGTAGCCGTCTTTCTGCAGCGCGTCGATGATCCCGGGCACGGCGGGCACGGTGCCCTGGTAGATGTCGTGCAGCAGGATGATGCCGTCCTTGCTCGCCTGGCCCACGATCCGCTTCGTGATCAGTGCCGAGTCGTTCGTCGAGTAGTCCTTGGCGGTGGCGCTCCACAGCACCTGGGAGAGGCCCAGCTCCTCGCTGATCCCGGAGACCTTGTCGTCGGTGCGGCCCTGCGGCGGGCGCATCAGCCGGGGCTTCTTGCCGGTGACCTTCTCGATCGCCACCTGGGTCTTCTCCAGCTCGGCCCGTATCTCGTCCGGCTCCTGGTCGGTGAGGATCTTGTGCGTCCAGGTGTGGTTGGCCACCTCGTGGCCCTCGTCCTGGATGCGCCGCACGGTCTCCGGGTGCTTGAGGACGTGGTGCTTGCCGAGCAGGAAGAAGGTCGCGTGGACCTTCTTCTCCTTGAGGATGTCCAGCAGCTCCGGAGTGTCCTTGCCCGGTCCGGCGTCGAACGTGAGCGCGATGCACTTCGCCTTACGGCAGTCGGCCCGGCCGAACGAGCCCTTGGCGTCGGACGCCGCGTCCTGCCGTGCCGAGCCCGGAGCCGTCGTCTCCATCGAGCACCCGCCGAGCGCCAGTGTGAGCGTCGTCACCAGCGCGCCGGCCAACCCGCCGCCGAGCAGGCTCATCTTCTTGGGCACGGCACACCACTCCTTTGCGCGGAAATATCCGCACAGGTGTGCGGTACGCCGAGGACTATACATAGTGCGTATACATGGAGTGCATAGTGGGGTGAGAGGCCGCGTGAGAACCCGGTGACCTGGAGCGATGTCACCGGGGCGGGCTCGGTCGAGGGGTCAGCCGTTGGCGAGCGCCTGTACGCGGTCGGGGGCGCCGTTGAAGCGGTTGTGGTCGCCGGCCGTGGGGCCGGTCGAGGTGTACTGCCACGTCGTGTGGATGGGCCAGGGCCTGTCGTTTGGATCAGGCCAGGCTCGCGGGGTCCGGCCTGATCCAAGCCACAGGCCCCAGCCGGCCGGCACCTCGCCGACCGTCGTGAAGTCCCGGATCCAGTTCACCATTCCGGCCTGGCTGAGGCCGTGGCACCGGGCGCCGTACGGGTTCCACTCGATGTCGAGCACGCCCGGCAGGGTCCGGCCGTCGCGGGACCCTGCCGCCGCCGTTGTCCACGAAGTAGTTGGCCTGCGCGGCGCCGCTCGCGGTGTTCGGAGTGGCGAAGTGGTACGCGCCACGGATCATGCCGACGTTGTAGGAGCCGTTGTACTGCTGCGGGAAGCAGGGGTTCTCGTAGTACGTCCCCTCGGTGGCCTTCGCGTGGGCCCACTTCACGCCGCTGTTCCACAGGGTCTGCCAGGCCACGTTGTCCTGGTGGCCGCTGACGTCCACGCGCACGTGGACCCGGCGCACGGAAGAGGCCTTGGCCGCCGCCGTTGTCCTACGCCTGCGAAATACTGGCCGAGCTGCGGCGTTGACCGGCCGTGGAAGAAACTTTCATCGGCAGGAAACCGTACGAGGGGTACTGACGTGCACGGGAGCGAGAACGCGCCGGAGCCGGACGCCACCGCCGGAACTGGTGTGGACCACGAATTCCTGGCGCTGGAGCGCGAGTTGGCTGTCTTCCTGCGCCGCGCGCGGGCCAGCTCCGGCGAGATGGCCCGCGGGGTCCACCCCGAACTGGAGCCCGCCGCCTACGGCTTGCTCGTCCGCCTGGAGTCGGCAGGCCGGCAGCGGGCCACCGAGCTGGCCGCCTACTTCGGCGTCGGCAAGGCCACCATGAGCCGGCAGCTGCGGGCCCTGGAGGAGCTCGGGCTGGTCGCCCGCGAACCCGACCCGGCGGACGGCCGCGCCTGGCTCGTCCGGCTGACCGACGAGGGCCTCGCCCGCTTCCGCAGCGTCCGCGACGCCCGGCGCGGGCAGTACGTCCGCAAGCTGGCCGCCTGGGACCGGGCCGAGGTGGCCGAGCTGGCCCGGCTGCTGCACCAGCTGAACAGCCGCGCGGAGGAGTGATGCCTCGCCTCTACAGCTCCACGCTGCTGCACCAGCTGAACAGCCGCGCGGAGGAGTGAAGCCTCGCCTCTACACCTCCACGAACACCGCCGTCGCGTCGTCGTGCGTCTTGCTCCGCCGCAGCCGTACGCGCCCGGCGGCCGCGTCGGCCGCCTCCAGCTCCCGTACGCGATCGATCAGCCCCTGCGGACCCGCCTTGCGCAGCAGCTCCAGCGCGCCCGCCCAGTCGCCCTCCCGGAACACCTGCGTCCACCGGCTCGCCCCGTCCGTCAGCCCGGCCAGCGAGCGGACCTCGGCGGCCGGGACGGTGCCGGTCACCGCGCGGGCGGCCACCGCCGGGTCGGCGGCCGCGGTGAAGAAGCCGCCCTCCTTGTTCCGCAGCAGGCCGTCGACCGTCGCCGCCGAGGCCAGCGAACCCGGCGGCAACCGGTCGAGCCGGTCGTCCAGGACCGCCCGGACCGTGCCGTCCGGCGCCTCCAGCAGGAGCACCGCGTCGGAGAGCACCAGGTACTCGATCGCGTGTTCGCTCCAACGCGCCAGAGCCACGGTCGCCTGAGGCGTACGCGCGTGAGAAAGGTCACAGGTCGACCGGTGGGCGTCGGCGGTGCGCCGGATGGACGCGGAGAGAATCTCGGCCAGGTCCATATCTCGCCGTGAACCCGACAGTTCCACCAGCGCGCCGCCCAGCCGGGCGGTGAACCACGGGACGGAGTGCACACAACCGTCGTCCTCCGCCGGTGGCGTGACCCCGTCGAGCACCACCAGCGCTCCGCCCTGGCCGGACGCCGGGAGGGCGGCCGACACCCAGTCCTCGTTGGGGCGTTCGGGATCGCCGGGGACGGTGGCGAGTTCGAGGCGCATGAGGCCAGTCTGCACGAGGTCTTCACGGAGCCCGCACGGGAGCGGTTTCCAGCCGTACCAGCAGGTCAACGCGGGCCCGGTACGCGGAGGGCGGGCTCCGGAGGAGTGCGGGCGGGCATCTTGCCAAAGGCCGCGCCGAAGTTCCACCCCGCCCCCTATGCATGGTCAGAGGCGCACGTGGGGAGACTTGTTCGCCAACTCAAGAGTGATGTTCACTCGTTCGAGTGGCGGAGCGGTTGATGCGCGCCCCCCTCTCAAAAGCACTGGAATGGTCAGAAGCCGTACCAGGAGCGGGGGTCCTTCTACGTGACCGAGCGTCACCTCTGCTTCAAGGGTGGACGAGTCAAGATTGCGAGCACCGGTGCAGAAGAAGCGGCCGCGGAGCAAGGGCAGCACGCGCGACGGTTCCGGGGCGATGCCTCCGGCTCCTGTCGCCACCAAGCGGACCGTACGGGTACGGAGCCGGCTGGTCGCCGGTGTCGCCGTCGTCGGGGTCATCGTCATCGCGGCGGGCGCTCCCGCGGCGCTGAGCGCCTCCACCGATCTGGCCGAGTCCCAGCGGCTGGTGACCCTCTCCGAGCTGAACCGGCAGGCCGTCACGCTGGCGCACTCCCTCGCCGACGAGCGGGACGCCGTCACCGCGTACATCGCGGGCGGCCGCGCCGATGACGGCGAGGCCGGTACCGAGAGCCGCCTCACCCGCACCACCCGGGTCGACCAGCAGATCGACGAGATCCACGAGCCGGCCCCGGCGGCCCTGCGGCGCGACCTCTCCGCCGTGCCCTCGCTCCGCCGCGACGCGCTCACCGGCAAGGGCTCGGCGCTGGAGGCCCACCAGGCGTACTCCGAGGTCATCGCCAAGCTGCACGGCATCTCCGCCGAGCTGGCCGACAAGACCCCGCCGCGCGCCGCCGACGCCACCCGCGCCCCGCTCGCCCTCGGCGGAGCCGTCGAGCAGGCCTCCGCCACCCGCGGGCTCCTCCTCGCCGCCCTCGCCGTGCCGACCCCGGAGCCCGCCGCTCCGCAGATCGACCCCTTCACCGGGCTGCCGGTCGAGGGCGAGGACGACGCGACCAAACGGGCCGACCGCGACCGGGACGAGCTGAGCGCCGCCGCCCAGCAGGCCCGGGTCCGCGAGCTGGCCTCGCTCGCCGAGTTCGACCAGGCGGCCGATCCCGTCGCCCGCGACAAGCTCTCCGCCACCGTCACCGGCCCCGAGATCAACAGCGCGGAGAAGTACCTCACCCGCCTCACCGACCGGCCCGAGCTCTCCGAGGGCGAGCGCGACACCAGCGCCAAGAAGCTGGAGGCCGCGCTCTCCGCCCGGGTCGACCGGATGCGCAGCGTCGAGTCCGCGCTCGGCACCGCCCAGGTCCAGCGGCTGGAAGGCATCCGCGACGACGACGTCACCGCCCTCGAACTGAGCATCGCGCTGCTCGGCGGCTGCTTCCTGCTGGCCGTCGGCGTCTCCACCGCCGTCGCCCGCACGCTCACCCAGCCGCTCGCCGTCCTGCGCATCGGCGCCGCCCGCCTCGCGGACGAGCCCGCGACCGCCGAACCGGTCCGCTACACCGGCCGCAACGACGAGTTCGCCCAGGTCGTACGGTCGATGAACACGCTGCACGCCAAGCTCACCGGCCTCCAGCAGGAGTTCACCGGCCGCTACGAGAACCTCAACGCCGAGCGCGCCGAACTGATCGCGGGCCGCGAGGCCCTCACCCTCCAGCGCGCCGAACTCCAGGTCCAGGCCGCCGAGCTCGCCGCCCAGCTGGAGCGGCTGAAGAACACGGTCCACCACACCTTCGTCAACCTCTCGCTCCGCAACCTCGGCCTCGTCGAGCGCCAGCTCGGCGTCATCGAGAGCCTGGAGGAGCGCGAGCAGGACCCGGAGCGCCTCGCCACTCTGTTCAAGCTGGACCACATGGCCACGGTCATGCGCCGGCACAGCGAGAACATGCTCGTCCTCGCGGGCGCCGAGCACGGCCACGCCCACGCCGGACCGATCCCGCTGGTCGACGTGGCCCGCGCGGCCGTCAGCGAGATCGAGCGGTACGAGCGGGTCACCATCCAGTCCCTGCCGCCGCACGCCCAGATCGCCGGGTTCGCCGCCGACGACCTCAGCCACCTCCTGGCCGAACTCCTGGAGAACGCCACCTCCTTCTCGCCGCCGGACTCCCATGTGGAGCTCTCCGGCTGGCTGCTGGAGACCGGCGAGGTGATGCTCTCCGTGCAGGACGCGGGCATCGGCATGTCGAGCGTCCGGATGGGCGAGCTCAATGCGAGGCTGGCCGACCCGGCCTCGTTCGAGGCGGGGGAGCAGAGTGCCGACGGGGCCGGACTCGGGCTCCAGGTCACCTCGTTGCTGGCCGCCCGGCACGGCGTACGGGTCCAGCTGCGCGAGCAGAAGGGGAGTGGAGTGACGGCCGTCGTCGTCCTGCCGCAGACCCTGCTGCCCAACTCGCTTCCCGCATCGCCGCCGCCCGCCGTACAACTGCCGGGCGAGGCGCCGGCGCTCAACCTGCCGGGCTCGGTGGCCGAGGCCAACTCCAACGCGCTGCCGAGCCGTACGCCGGTCCTGCCGCCGGTCGCCGCGGCGCCTGCCGAGCCTGCCGCGCCGGAGACGGTTGCCGAGGCGCCGGTCGAGCCTGGGACGACGTCCGAGCAGGCGCCCGCTGTCGAGCCCGAGCAGCTGGCCGCGCCGACGCCGGAGGCCCGGCCCGAGCCCGCCGATTCCGTCGCCCGGCCCGCCGTCGACCCGATGATCGCCGCCGCCGAGCGGGCGATCCGCGAGGCCGGCGCGAAGGAGCCCGCGTCCGTCGAGGACGCGGAGGGTCCCGAAGCCACCGACGTACCGCAGCAGCGCCCTGACACGGAGGCGCGCGCGGAAGGTCCCATGGCCGCGGGCGCGCCCGCCGAGTCGGACTCCGAGGTCACGATGCAGGTCCGGCTGCCGAAGCCCTCGGCGGACCCGGCCACCGCCGCGGTCCCGCAGCCCTCCGACCCGTACGCCATCGGCCCCGACCGCCACGAGCGTCCGGCCGACAGCGCTCCGGGCGACCGGTCCACGGACGGGCCCGAGTCCCGTCCCGCGCCCCGTGGCGAGGCCGCCGCCGACACCGTGCCCGGCCCCCGGAAGCCGCAGCCCGCCCGGGTCACCGACAAGGGCCTGCCCAAGCGCACGCCCAAGGTTCTCCAGCCCGAAGGCGCTCCCGCCACCGGCCGCACCGGCAGCCTGGACCGGGACGACCTGCGCCGCAGGCTCGGCAGCTTCCACCAGGCGGCGAAGGAGGGCCGACGCGATGTCGAGGCCGAGATCGCCGAGTCCAGCGGCTCCATCGCCCTCGCCGACCACGAGGGCGTAACCACCGGACGTACCGGGCACGAGACCAACGGCACCACGCCCGCAACGAGCACCGCACACACCACGGGCACCGCGAACATCACCGGCACCGCGGGCGCCACACGCACCGCACACGACACAGGGACGACCGAGCAGACCGGCGGCCGCACGGACCGCCGGAACGGAGAGACGGGGGACACAGTCGAGGAGGCACGCAGTTGACTGCGCCCAGCACGTTCGGGCTGAGTACCGAGGCCCGGAACCTGCACTGGTTGCTGAGCAATCTCGTGGAGGAGGTGCCAGGGGTCCACTCGGTCACCGTCGTCTCGTCCGACGGGCTGATGCTGCTCTCCTCCGACCCCGGCCACCACGAGGTGAAGGCGGCAGGACCGTCGGACGGACCCAAGGGGTCCAGCGCCGATCTGGCCACCATCGTCTCCGGCATCGGCTCGCTGACCGTCGGAGCCGCGAAGCTGATGGACGGCGGCGGAGTCAAACAGACCATGGTCGCCATGGACGAAGGCAGCGTCTTCGTCATGTCGATCAGCGACGGCTCCCTCCTCGGCGTCCACGCCACGCCTGACTGCGACATGAGCGTCGTCGCGTACCACATGGCCCTCTTCGTCGGCCGGGCCGGACACGTCCTCACCCCCGAACTCCGCAGCGAGCTGCGCACATCGATGGAGAGTACCCAGTGACGACCGCCGCAGCCGAGCCCTCTCCCCGCCTCCCCGTCCGCGGCGCCGACAAGCGCCCGGCCAGGGTCCGCCCGTACTCCCTCACCGGAGGCCGCACGCGGTTCGGGCACGTCCTGCTCGTCGAGACGTTCGTCGCCGCCCTCGAAGCACCTGAGGAGCGCCGCGAGCTCACCAACGGCAACCTGGCCTCGCGGGTCATGCCGGAGCTCCAGGCCATCGTCGAAATCTGCCGCCGGATGCGTACGGTCGCGGAGATCTCGGCCCTGTTGAAGATGCCGCTCGGAGTCGTCCGGGTGCTGCTCAGCGACCTGGCCGACCAAGGAAAGATCCGCGTGTACGGAACCGGTCACGGCACCGGTCAGCCCGACCGCGCACTGCTCGAAAGGGTGCTCAATGGACTCCGCCGTCTCTGAGGCGCCGCTCTTCGCCCCGCGCCGGCCGGGGCCCCGGGACGACCGGCCGTCCCGGCCTCAGGACCAGGCCGAGGAGTCGCTCCAGGCCTGGCAGCTCGACCACACCCGCGCGCCCACCGCGACCAAGATCGTGGTGGCGGGCGGCTTCGGCGTGGGCAAGACGACGTTCGTCGGCTCGGTCTCCGAGATCACGCCGCTGAAGACCGAAGCGCTGATGACCCAGGCCAGCGAGGAGACCGACGACCTCTCCGCGACGCCCGAGAAGACCACCACGACGGTGGCCATGGACTTCGGTCGGCTCACTCTGGACGACGACCTCGTGCTGTACGTCTTCGGCACGCCCGGCCAGCAGCGCTTCTGGTTCATGTGGGACGACCTGGTACGCGGCGCGATCGGCGCGATCGTCCTGGCCGACACCCGGCGTCTGGAGGACTGCTTCCCGGCGCTCGACTACTTCGAGAGCTGCGGGCTGCCGTACATCGTGGCGGTCAACCACTTCGAGGGAACGCCCGGTTACGAGGCGGAGGACGTCAGGGAGGCCCTGACCGTACCGCCGCACGTGCCGATAGTGATCATGGACGCGCGTAACAGGATCACGGTCGTCGAGTCGCTGCTGGCCCTGGTCGGCCATGCTCTCGACGTCACGCCTGCCTAGATCGCACAGATCGCCTTGATCACACACAACGGAGAGCCGCGATGCGGAAGATACTCATAGTCGGAGCCGGCCAGTCCGGACTCCAGCTGGCCCTCGGGCTGCAGTCCCGAGGTTACGAAGTCACGCTGATGTCCAACCGCACGGCCGACGAGATCCGCACCGGCCGGGTCATGTCGACGCAGTGCATGTTCCACACCGCGCTCCAGCACGAGCGGGACTACCAGCTGAACTTCTGGGAGTCCCAGGCTCCGCGGATCGAGGGCCTCGGTGTCTCCGTCGCCGCGCCGGACTCCTCGCGCGCCATCGACTGGGTCGGCAAGCTCGACGGGTACGCGCAGTCGGTCGACCAGCGCGTGAAGATGGCCGGCTGGATGGAGACCTTCGCCCAGCGCGGCGGGCAGCTCGTCATCCACGGGGCGGCCGTCTCCGACCTGGACTACTTCTCGCGTACGTACGACCTGGTGATGGTCTCGGCCGGCAAGGGCGAGCTGGTCTCCATGTTCGGCCGGGACGCGGCGCGTTCGCCGTTCGACGCCCCGCAGCGCGCGCTGGCCGTCGCCTACGTCCACGGCATGGGCCCGCGCCCGGAGCACCCGGAGTTCGACGCGGTCCGCTGCAACCTGGTGCCGGGCGTCGGCGAGCTGTTCGTGATGCCGACGCTGACCACCTCCGGCCGCGCCGACATCCTCTTCTGGGAAGGCATCCCGGGCGGCCCGCTCGACGCGTTCCAGGGCATCAAGGACCCCTCCGAGCACCTGGCGAAGACGCTGGAGCTGATGGAGAGGTTCACGCCGTGGGAGTACGCCCGCGCCACGAAGGTCGAGCTGACCGACGCCAACGGCACCCTCGCCGGCCGCTACGCCCCCACCGTCCGCAAGCCGATCGGCCGCCTCCCCGGCGGCGGTCTGGTCCTCGGCGTCGCGGACGTCGTCGTGGCCAACGACCCGATCACCGGCCAGGGCTCCAACTCGGCCTCCAAGTGCGCCGACTCCTATCTGGACTCGATCCTGGAGCACGGTGACAAGGAGTTCGACGCGGCCTGGATGCAGTCCACCTTCGACCGCTACTGGGACACCGCCCAGCACGTCGTGAAGTGGACCAACGCGATGCTCGGCGCCCCGCCGGAGCACGTACTGAACCTGATCGGCGCCGCCGGCCAGCTCCAGCCGGTCGCGGACCGCTTCGCCAACGGCTTCAACGACCCGGCGGACTTCGACAACTTCTTCTTCGACCCGGAGAAGACGAACGCGTACCTGGCCTCGGTCTCCGGAGCCTGAGCGTCCCGCTGGCCTGGTGGCCGTTGCTCCGGCCACCAGGCCTACTCCGGCGCCCGGTCCACGCCGTACCCCGTGTCCGAGCCGTCGCGGGCGCCCTCGGGGAGGGCCGGGCGGGTGTACGTGGACAGGGGTGTGCCGGCGGGGTCGGGGCGGACGGCGCCGAGGAGGGGGTTGGACGCGACCGGGGAGACCTTCACCTTGGTGCCGGGGCGGGGGGCCTGGACCACCAGGCCGTCGCCGATGTACAGCGCCACGTGCGTCGCCTTCGGGAAGTAGATCACCAGGTCGCCGGGGCGGAGTGAGGAGATCGGGACCTTCGGGAGCTGCTTCCACTGTTCCTGCGAGGTGCGCGGGATCGGGCGGCCCGCCGTCGCCCAGGCCTGCGAGGTCAGGCCGGAGCAGTCGAAGGAGCCGGGGCCCTCGGCGCCCCAGACGTACGGCTTGCCGATCTGGTCGATCGCGTACGTGATGGCGTCACCGCCCTGACGGGTCGGCGGCCGGGTCGAGCTGAGCGCGCCGGAGGCGACCAGTTCGCGCTGGGCCGCCGCCACGCCCTGCTCTTCGAGCCCGGCCAGCTGGGCCAGTTGCCCGGCGGAGAGCGTGGCCAGCAGTGTCTCCACCTCCTTCAGCTTGCCGCGCACGGTGTCGCGCTGCTTCTTCTGCCGCGCGGCCAGCCTCTTCTGCTCCTCGACCGCCTTGCGCGAGGCGGCGGCCAAGGTGTCGGCGCGGCGGGCGTCGGTGGTGAGGCGTTCCACGGTCGCCGCGCGGCCCGCCGCCACCCGTTCGACGACATGGCTCTGGTCCAGAGCGCGCAGCGGGTCGCGGGCCAGCAGGAGCTGGAGGTAGGCGGAGAACTCGGTGCGCCCTTGATACTGCTCCCGCGCCAGCCGTCCCGCGTCCCCGCGGCTGAGCTCCAGCGCGGCCCGCGCCTTGGCCAGCTCACCGTTCACCTTCTTCGCCTGCGCGGTCCGCTGCTTCAGCTTCTCGGCGGTGGCGTTGTAGGTCTCGCTGGCCTCTTCCGCCGCCTGGTAGCGCGTCTGCAGCTCGCGGAGGAGGGTCGTGACGCTCTTGGGGGCACCGGCTTCGGGTGCCGCCCCGGGGGCGGCCAGTGCTGTCTCCGCGTCCACCTCTGCCGCGTCCGCCTCCGGCTCGTCCGCCTCCGGTGTGTCGGTCTCGGGTGTGTCTTCTGGTGGTACGGATTCCTCCGACGGTACGGGGATCGGCTCGGCCGGTGCGGCGGTGGCGGGAGCGACCGCCAGGGCCGTGGCGAGTGCGGTCGCGCAGACCGCGCGCAGGAGTCTGCCTGACATGACATCACCTCCGTTACGGAGACGGGGCCCGGAAGATTCGGACTCGTCCACAAGCGAGCGAGCTAATCCGATCAATCCGGTCACCTGGTGTCAGGTCATGCAAGCACCGCACGGCGTGCCGCCCGGGGGATGCCCCGGACGGCCGCAGCGACGAGAAGGTCCCGGCTCAGGCCACCGGGAAGGCGTAGAAGGCCCTGTCCCGCTGGACGATGATGTGCGAGCCGACGGCGAGGGTCCGGTACGGAGCGCTCACCGTGGCGCCCTTCGGGTCGGCCACTCCGATGTCCTGGAACTTCCACAGCCGCTCCCCGTCGGCCGCCGAGAACGCCGTGACCTGAGTGGCGTCGGAGGCGAGCAGCGTCTTGCCGCCGCCGCTCAGGGTGAGGGCGGGTGCGTTGCCGATACCCGGCACCTCCGTCGAGCGCCGCCAGGCCAGGCGCCCGCTCTCCCGTTCCACCGCGCCGATCTGCCGGCTGCGCTCGGTGGTGTGGAGGTAGGGGCCGGCCACGAGCGGAGTGCCGAAGGCAGAGCCCGCCGTGCCCGCGACCCGCCACAGCGGCTTGCCGGTGTCCGCCTCGAACGACTGGAGGTCGGCGCCGACCCCCGCGTACAGGATCCCGTCCTCGTCGCCCGTGACGGCCGCGTCCGGGCCGGACGCGCCGTACTGCTTGGTCCAGCGCAGCTTGCCGGTCTGCTGGTCGAAGGAGCGGACGGAGCCCTTCCCCTTGGCCGCCTTGACCTCGGCCGCCGTCAGGGTGACCGCGTCCTGCCGGACGAGAAGATCGGCCGAGCGTTCCGCCACGACCCGGTAGAGCGGTGTGCCGGGCGCGCGGCCCGCCGGTACCGGCGTACGCCAGACCTCGGCGCGCCGGACGATGTCGTACGCGAGGAAGTACGCCTGGACGACCCGCTTGTCCGCCGCCCTCTTCTTGCCTCTCTTCGGCTTCGGCGCCTTCACGGTGACCGTGCGCGAGCCGGTGAACCAGACCACCGGCCCGGAGTGGCCCGCCAGCCGTCCCACCTGAAGGTCCGGCAGGTCGGTGAAGCCGTCCGCGTACCGCACGCGGTGCACGACCGTGCCGTCCTTCGGCGCGAGCCAGAGGAACTCCGTCGGGCTCGCCACGAAGCACAGGTCGCCCGCGACCAGCGCAGCCTGGCCCTTGGCCGCGTCCGCGCGCTGCCAGACCCGCTTGCCGGTGCTCACGTCGACGGCGCTCGCCTGGCTCTCGCTGGTCACCACCAGCAGCCGGTCCCGCCAGAGCGCGGTGGTCAGCGGCGCGGACTCGGAGGCCGGGTGGGAGTAGCTCCAGCGCGGCTCGGGGGGCCGGCCGGGGAGCGTGCGGCGCGGCTTCGGCGGTGCGGGCTTGGCGTCCGTGGCGACCGCGGTCTCTCCGCCGCCGATCGCGGCGACCGCGCCGCCGCCGACGACGAGTCCGCCGACCGCTGCCGCCGCGATGGCGATCAGGGTCCGGCGGCTGGTGGCGGAGCCGGACGGAGGCGTGGGCGCGGGCGGCAACGGCAACGCGACCATGGGGCCGTTGCCGTTGCCGTTGTGGCCTTGGGCTGTGGTGGCGGAGGTCGGGAGTGCCGCTGCCGGGTAGGGGGCGGGGCTGCCGTAGGTGTGGTGGTGGGCCGGTGCCGGGAGGGCTGCGGGAGTGTTGCCCGGGGCCGGGGGCAGGCCTTGGGGGAGGGCTAGGTGGGTGGTGGCGCGGTCGGACTGCGGTGGCTTGGGGCCGGTGTTGAGGAAGCGGGTGGTGCCCCGGTCCTCGCCGATGTTCCCGGTGGTGTCGGTGGTGGCGACCTCCGTGGCCTTGCTGGTGGTGGCCACAGTGGCCCTTAGGTCGGCCGGGGACTGTGTGGCAGGTGTGTTTGTGGGTGCGCCTGGTGGTGTGTCTGTCGGCGCCTCTGCCGTTGTGCCTGCCGAGACGTCCGCCGGTCCTTCGTCTGCCGCACCGCCTGTCACCGAGTCGGCCACCGCATCCGGAGCCGTACCGCCCGCCGTAACGCCCGTCCCCGAGTCGGCCACCGCGCCCGCAGCCGTACCGCTTGCCGCACCGCCCGCCACCGCCACCGCGTCCTCCGCAGGCCGCGCGTCCTCCTCCGGCGCCGCCAACCCCCGCACCCGCGCCTCCTGCTCCGCGACCGCCGCCGCCAGTCGCTCAGGCAGCCAGCCGCCTCGGGCCAGGCCCGCCGCGCCCTCCAGGGCCAGTTCGGCGGCGACCGTGCCGGCCGTGGGACGCTCGGCCGGGTCCTTGGACAGGCAGGCCGCGATCAGGGCGCGCAACTCCTGCGGTACGGCGTCCAGTTCCGGGTCGGCCTCGGCGATGCGGCGGGCCGCCTCCTCGGGCGGGCCCTCCGTGAACGGGGTCGCTCCCGTGGCCGCGTACGCCAGCAGCAGGCCCAGCACGAACAGGTCGGACGGCGTGCCGACCTCCTTGCCCTCCACCTGCTCCGGCGTCAGGTAGCCGAGCCGGACCGAGAGCTGCCCGCCCGGCCGCGCCTCCGCCGTCGCCGCGGCGCCCAGCGGGCCGAACGCGGTGAGCCGGGGCCCGTCCTCGGCCAGCAGCACCGTGCCCGGGGCCAGCCCCTGGAGCACCGAGCCGCCCGCGTGCACCCGGGAAAGGATTTCGGCGATGCCCGCCCCCAGTATCCGCAGAGCGCGCTCCGGCAGCGGGCCCGCGATGCCGACCGCCTCGGCCAGCGGCAGCGCGGGGACGTACTCCGTCGCGGTCCAGAGGAGCTCGTCCTCGCCGGTCTCCAGCGGCGGCGACACCCAGCCTCCCGCGAGGCGTTCGGCGGTGCGGGCCTCGGCCTGGAAGCGGCGCCGGAACGCCGGTACGGCGGCGAGCGCGGGGCGGGCGGCGGTGATCACGGCGAGCTCGCCGGTGCCGGTGTCCCGGCCCACGTACTGCACGGCGCTCGCGGCTTCCTGGAAGCGGGCCAGCACGGTGAAGCGACCGAAACGGCGTGGATCTTCGCTACGCAGCGCCTCCATGGCGCACCCCCCCTTGTGACCGTCCTCCGGCGCCCGAGTGACCCGTCCCTCGGCACCTGACCGTCGATCTTAAAGCCTGCGCCTCCGGAAGCGGGCGTTCAGGGCTTGGACCAGGGCCACTTGAGCGCGGTGCGCTTGCGGCCGCCGGGAGCGTACTCGTACACCCAGCCGCGCTGGAGGCCGAGCCGCTCGGTGTAGCCGGCCGGGACGCGTTCGTACGCGTGGACGGTGGGCGGGGAGCCGTCGGGGGAGGGGACGGGGACCTCGTACCATTTCGGCGGGTGGCCGGTCGGGCCGACCAGGACCGGCAGGACCCGGCCGTCCAGCGGGCCGCCTCGGAAAGGGGTGTTCTCGCTCTTCACCGGGTCAGTCTGCCGCAGGGGCCTGCGGCAGCAGGTGCGCCGCATCGGCGACGACCGGGATGACCAGCTCGGCCAGCCGTCCGGCCGGGCCGTCGGAGGTCTCCAGCGCCAGCAGGTCGCGTACCACCGCCGCGGTCTCCTCGTCGGTGGCCGCCGTCGCGGCGAGCAGCGCGATGAGGTGGTCGACCAGCCAGCCGCGCAGCTCGGCCGCCGCCGGCCGCTTGCCCTCGTCCAGCCAGATCAGCGACGCCGCTTCCACGGCCGCGATCCAGCTGCGGACCATCATCCGCAGCCTCGGCCCGGCGCTCTGCGGGCCGCTGCCGCCGATCCGGCCGAGGTGGCTGAGGATCTCCTCCGCCGCCGCCCGCCGGACGCCGTCCACGATCGTCGTCGTGCGGGAGGTCTCCACGACGCTGCCACCGCGCAGCAACGCGCTGAACCCGGTGTCGTGCTCGTCGACGAAGCGGAGGTAGCGGTCCAGGACGCGGGCGACGCGCTCGGTGGGCGGGCCGGCCGGCGGCTCGGTGAAACAGAGCTTCAGCTCGTCGGCGGCCGAGCCGAGCGCGGCCTCGTACAACTGCTGCCGTCCGCCCGGGAAGTAGCGGTAGACCAGCGGCCGCGAGACGCCGGCCGCCACCGCCACCTCGTCCAGCGAGACCTCGTCGGGCGCCCGGTGGGCGAAGAGGCCGAGCGCCGCGACGAGGAGCTGGGCGCGGCGCTCCTCGACACTGAGCCTGCGGTACGCGCGGGGCGGCGGCGGGGCTGCGGCGGTGGACGTCATGCCCACGAGCCTAAAGCCTCCGGTCGGCACGGCCTCAGGCCAGCAGACCTGAACTGCGCCACAGCCGACGGCTGACGCCGTTCAGCAGCCCGATGTCGTCGAAGAAGTCCGTCAGCCGCCGCGATCCGGTCTGCATCACCTCCGTGCGGTGGCCGCTCGCCTTCACCTGGGCGACGGCCTCGCGGCGGTCCAGGCCGACGTTCTCGTACACCTGCGGGTTGACGAAGCAGAGGGAGAAGACCCGCGCCGCCTCGCCGCAGCTGACCTTGGTGAGTTCGCGCTCCCAGCGCGGTGCGGTCACCATCTGGCGGCGCAGCTCCTCGCGTGCGTACCGGACGTGCCGGGCCTCCTCGATGACATGGATACGGGTCACGCCGCGCACCAGCGTCTGCACCCGGTCGTCCGGGAAGGTCAGCCGCTGCATCCAGTCGAGGATCTCCTCGCCGAGCAGGGTCGCGGCGAACGAACCGGGCGTGGTGGAGACGGTCTTCAGGACGCGCCCCAGCTGGTGGTAGACGCGCGGCACCTCGTACGTCGGTGCGCCGCCCCAGTCGATCATGCGGCCGAACATCATCGAGTGCCGGCACTCGTCGGCTATCTCCGTGAGCGCGTAGCGGACGTGGTTGCTGGTGACGGGCTTGTCGTAGACGTGCCGGATCAGCAGCTGCATGAGGATGATCTCGAACCAGATGCCGAGCGAGGCGAGGGCCGCGCCCTCGTGCCGGGAGAGGTCCAGGCGCTGCTCCTCGGACATCCGGTGCCACATCGGGGTGTCGTAGAGCGAGAGCAGCTCCGGCGGCCAGAACCACTTGCCTTCCTCGACCGCGCTGTCCCAGTCGAGTTCGGTGTCGGGGTCGAAGGAGTGCTTGGCGGAGGATTCGAGCAGGCGCGCGGCGACCTGCTCACGGTCGCGGAGCGGGCCGAGCGCGTCCCGGAGCAGGGTCACATCGCGCGCGTTCACCTCGCGATCGGTCGCCTCGCGCGTGGTCGCGGACGTCGCGGACGTCGCGGTCATCTCGGTCGGCTCGGTCGTCATGGCGGGAGCACCTCACAGGCACGGAAGTTGCCGGGCACCGGTGTTACCGGCGGTCACTCCTTATGAGACTGCTTGTCAGCAAGGCAGTCAATCCCTTGCGCACGACTCCGCACGACTTGTTGACCCGCCGTCTACCAACGTGTGAACCTGCGAGGGGAGGCGGCGGGCGGACGCTCTCAACCGCCTTCGCCAGTACGGAACTTGTCAGGACCTGCCAGGCCGTTCGAGTCAGCCGAGGCGAAGGAGCCGTCCGTGTCCACTCATGACCTCTACACCACCCCGCCGTCCGAACCGCTCTGGCAGGTCCCCGCCACCGGAGCCGCCCGGTTCAGCTGGGACTACGACGACGGCCGCGAACGCCTCCTCGCCCTCTACCAGAAGGGCAAGGACAAGCAGTGGGACGGCAACAAGCGCATCGACTGGTCCCTGGAGGTCGACCCCACCGACCCGCTCGGCACACCCGACGAGGCGCTCACGCTGTACGGCACTCCGCACTGGGCGAAGATGACGGAGAGGGACCGTGGCGAGCTGCGCAAGCACTACACCTCCTGGCAGTTCAGCCAGTTCCTCCACGGCGAGCAGGGCGCGATGGTCTGCGCGGCCAGGATCGTGGAGTCCGTCCCGGACCTGGACGCCAAGTTCTACTCCGCCACGCAGACCATGGACGAGGCCCGGCACGCGGAGATCTACGGCCGCTTCCTCCACGAGAAGATCGGCATGCTCTACCCGGTCAACGACAACCTCCAGGGCCTGCTCGGCGACACCTTGCGCGACTCCCGCTGGGACATGCCGTACCTCGGGATGCAGGTGCTGATAGAAGGCCTGGCGCTCGCCGCCTTCGGAATGATCCGCGACACCACCACCAAGCCGCTGCCCAAGCAGATCCTCGCGTACGTCATGCAGGACGAGGCCCGTCATGTCGCCTTCGGGCGGATGGCGCTGCGCGACTACTACAAGCAGTTGAGCGACGCCGAACTGCGCGAGCGCGAGGAGTTCGTCATCGAGGGCTGCTACCTCATGCGCGACCGGCTCAGCGGTGTCGAGGTCCTGGAGAACTTCGGCATCGGCAAGCAGGAGGCGAAGGACCTCTCGGAGCACTCCGAGTTCCTCCAGCTCTTCCGCAAGCTCCTGTTCAGCCGGATCGTGCCGTGCGTCAAGGACATCGGCCTGTGGGGTCCGCGGCTCCAGAGGGCGTACGTCGACATGGGCGTCCTGGAACTCGGTGACTCCAACCTGGACCTGCTGATGTCCCAGGACGAGGAGATAGCCGAGGAGCTGGACCGCGAACGCTTCGCCGCCGAGGAGGAGGCGCGGGTGGCGGAGGTCGCGGAGGCGATCGGGGAGGGGCGGGAGGCGGCCTGAGGCGATCCGGCGAGCGCCGTGACCACCAGGCGCTTCCTCAGCCCGGCCGGACCGAGACGGCGTCGTAGACCACGGCCGAACTCGTCGCCGGGCCGCGGCAGGTCAGCTGGTTCCGCGGTGTGCGCCGGGCCCGCACCTCCACGTCGACGACGGCCGGAGCGGGCGGCCGGCCGGTGATACGGATCCGCCAGCCGTCGTCGTCGCGGACCGTCCCGGCGACCGCGTAGTCGTGCCGGCCCGCCGGGCCGAAGCGGTCGAGTACGGCGGCGACGGCGGCCTGCTGCGGCGGGAACAGGTCGGTGTACCCGCGCAGGTGCTCGGCGTGGATACGGCCGGCCAGGTGTTCTTCGACCACCGTGAGGGACGAGCCGGCGTCGAGATTCCCGTAGTAGACACCGTCGGGCACGACGACGACATTGGCGGCGAACCTGTCACCGCCCACATGCGTGCACTCCCACACAAGCTCCGGCCACCGCTCGCTCAGAGCGCGTCCCACCGGCCGTCCGCGCACGGCACAGCAGGCGTCGTGGAGGCCGTGGGCGCAGACGAGGACGACCGGCCGGCCGCCGGGCTCTCCTGGGGCGGCGAGGGCCGGGACGATCTGCGCCAGGTCCTCGTCGCGGCCCCAGGTGCCCCACTGCTGGCGGTGTGCGCCGGTGGCGTCGTAGCGCAGTACGGCCCAGCGTGGCGGACCCTGGAGACCTTGGCGGCCGTGGCGCCGTACGAGCAGTACGCGGGCCCGCACCGCCTGGGCGGCGGCGAACACCAGCGCCTTGGTCCCGGGCTCCAGGCCGAGGCCGTCGAAGCCGTTGGCCGGCCAGCCGCCCCGGTACTCGATGAGGACCCAGGCGGTGCCGTGCGGTGCCGTGCCGACGATCGAGTCGCCGCGCGTCCGGGCGGCGTCCGCGCAGAAGAACCGTCCTGTCGTGGTCACCGAGACCGGGTCACTCTCCGGCGGGCACGAGCACGCCCGCGCGCAGCAGTCGTCCGACGAGCGCGACGCCGAGCTCACCGGCGGCCCGGGCCTCGCCGTCCAGGAGGCGGGACACGGACGGCAGGTCGGCCTCGGAGAAGTCGAGCCAGCCGACGCGCGTGGTCAGGCGCGAGCCCGCCAGGCGCGCCTCCAGCGCCGCGCGGAGCCGTACGGGCGTGTCCGGACCGAGGCCGTCGACGGCGGCGAGCTGGGCCAGCGGCCCCAGCGGTGCGGGGCGCTCCTGACCTCGCCGGGCCCGGTGGAAGAGCGGAGCGGGGTCGGCCTTCGTGACGGCGGCGATGAGGAGTTCGCGGACCGCGTCGAGCTCGCCGTCCGGTCCGTCCACGCCCAGGGGCAGGGTGCTCCGCATCCGGGGGTCGTCGCGCAGTGCGGCGAGGGCCGCCTGCGCGAGCTGCTCGGCCAGTGCGTACCGCGTCCAGGTGTGGATGCCCAGCGTCACATGCACGGAGACCCCGGCCTGCGCCTCGGCGGCGTGCAGCCAGCCCCGTGGCAGATATAGGACGTCGCCGGGCTCCAGGACGGCATCGAGGTGAGCCTCGCCGCGCGCCGCCTCGGCCACGGCGGACCGGTGATCCGTCCAGGGCTGGTCGCGCAGCGGATCGGGGTGTACGGGCTCGTGGACGAGCCAGCGCTTCGTGCCCTCGATCTGGAGGACGAACACGTCGTGTACGTCGTAGTGGGCGTCGAACCCACGGTTCTGCGGCGGGGTGACATAGGCGTTGGCCTGCACCGGATGGCCCAGCTCCGCGCTCAGCCCGGCCGCGAAGTCAGCCACCGGCCCCCAGGTGCGCTGGAGCGCCTGGAGCACGAGCGTGGCGCCGTCGGCGAACGCACGCCACAGGGCGGTGTCGTCGAGCTGGTCGGCGATGGTGGCGCCGACGCCGGCCGGTGAGGTGAACGTCGACTCGGGAAGGGTGGCACCGTCCTTGGCGACGCGGAGGAAGGGCGTACGCAGGCCGCGGTGCGAGATCAGTTCATCGACGGCGGCCGTGGAGAACAGGTCGGAGAAATCGCTCGTGCGGGTGAGCAGCGGCTTCCTGGCCCAGACGTCGCGGGCGAACTCCTCCCTGCTCAGCCCGGTCAGACGTGTCTCCAGGACCCCGGCGCCCGGGGCGGCGCCGACGTCCTGGAGTGTGGTTCGGGACGTGCTCAAGAGCGGCTGCCGGACTGATCCGCGCCGCCGTCCGCACCTCCGTCCGCACCTCCGTCGGCGCCTCCGTCGTGGACGCCGGGGGTGCCGGCCGCGCCGCCGTCCGCGGGCCCTTCGGCTCCACCGTCCGCACCGCCGTCGGCTCCGCCGTCATGGACGCCGGGAGTGCCCGCCGCGCCGCCGTCCGCCGGTCCTTCGGCTCCGCCGTCGGCGCCTCCGTCGTGCACGCCAGGGGTGCCGGCCGCTCCGCCGTCGGCCGGTCCTTCGGCTCCGCCGTCCGCGCCGCCGTCGGCGCCTCCGTCGTGCACGCCCGGGGTGCCGGCCGCTCCGCCGTCCGCGGGGCCCTCCTGCTGGTTCGGGTCCTGCTCGGGGTTGGCCATAATTCCTCCTCTGAGCAAATGACTGAGACCGGGCTCCATGGGCGAAGCCCGTAATCACCGTATCGCCGCAGGGCGGAAGCAACGATTCGAGCGGCGGGAAGCCGGGGAATGAGGTGACGGGACCGGCATTCACCGCCTGCCAGGTGTCGACCAGGCGCTGACGAGGCATTTACCAGGCCATCGACCAAGGAGGAAGCGACCGCCGAGAAGTCCACGGAAGGCAGTCACTCCATGACCTGACCGGTGGCGAGCCGGAACTCCGGCGACGTCTGCGGCGAGCGCCGGAGGAAATACGGGAAAGCGCCGGTGCGCAGTGTGACGTGATTCCGGCGGGTCCGCACATCACGATCGGCGGCCCGTGTTCTCGCGCCGCCGATATTCGATGGACGGAGTGCGGCGCGCCGCACGGGCCCCGTTCACCACGGAACCTTGGCGGGCGGCGGTCGGGACGGTCTCGGCGCCGAAGGAATGGCTGCGCAGGCGCGAGCCGTTGGAGTGAAGGAGAGCATCGGGCGTCCGGTCGTCGGGGGAATTGTTCCGGGAATTGTTCCGGCCCGGTACCGAATCCGGCCGTATTGAAATTCCGTTCGCAAACGTGTCGTACCGTGAGCGCATGACCACCCCGCCTCAGCCGCCGCAGGGCCCGTACGGCCCGCCGCCTCCGCACCCGCAGCAGAACCCCTACGGCCCGCCGGCCGCCGCTCCCGGGGTGCCGCAGCAGCCTTACGGCTACCCGCAGCAGCCTCCGGCCGCGCCTCAGCAGGGCGGCGGCTGGGGTCAGCAGCAGCCCGGTGCGGCCGGCTGGGGCGGTCCGGGCGCGGGCGGGTGGCCGCCGCAGGGGCCGGGGGCGCAGCCGCCGCGGAAGAAGCGGACCGGGCTGATCGTCGGCATCGTGGTGGGCGCGGTCGTGCTGGCGGGCGGAATCGCCTTCGGCGTCTCCCAGTTGGCCGGGAAGACCACCGACGCGGCGTTCCCGGACGCCGAGTACAAACTCGTCCTGGAACAGAAGCTGCTGGACGGCGAGTTCACCCTGGCCCAGGACCTCTCGTCGACCGAGGGCAAGAAGATCGAGAAGATGTACGACCCCACCGTCCGGGACGCGAAGGCGGTGGTCGGCCAGTACAGCTCGGCCAAGGGCGGGGCGCTGGTGATCTCCGGGATGTACGGGAGGTTCGCCGACCCGGACGTGATGACCGGCAAGATGATGGACGGCGGGGCCGAGGGAGAGGGCGCGACCGTCGTCGTACCGCCGAAGAAGTTCACTCCTGCCGGGTACGACGTCACGCTGGAGTGCCAGGTGCTCCAGTCGGACAAGGGTGGCATCAAGGCCAACGTTCCGATGTGCGCCTGGGGCGATGACAACACGGGAGTGTCGGTGGGGATCATCCGCGCCGAGACCGCTCTGAAGGACGCGTCGACGATCGACCTGGAGGCGGCGGCGGCCGAGACCGCCGAGATCCGCGAGGAGATCCGCCGGCCGATCGGCTGACGCGGGCGCCGCGCACGTTGGTTTGAGCGACGCCACGCACCCCGCGATACGCGGCGCCACGCATCGCAGGGTGCGCGGCGCCCGCGTCGGTCAGTGCGCCGCCGCCGGTGCCGGAAAGCGAGCGCGCAGCGTGAACGCCCGTTCCGTCGGGCCGTGTTCGCGGAGGTGCAGCAGGCGCTCCTCGGCGTCCGCGACCGTCGGGCGCTCACCCGCCGGCACCCACCACAGCGCGGTCATCGCCTCACTCACCTGCTCGAACCACTCGCGGCGCCGGCGCAGCAACTCCCGGTGCCGGCCCGCGTACATGAACCCGGTCAGCGCCTCCGCGTCCTGCCACACCGACAGGTTCACGATCAGCCACTCGTCCCCGAACACCGGTACGTCGGTGGCGTTCCCGGAGTCCGAGCGCAGCCGCCACACGAAACCCTCGGCTTCGTCGGCGACCGCGTTCACCGGGTCCAGCCCGTCCACGAAGTCCTTCAACTGCGGTGAATCCAGCGGAAATCTGAGCCGCGCGATGTTCACCTGGGCCAACTCGTGTGTTCCGCCGCCTGTTTGCGTCCCGATGGAGGTCATGGCCGCACGGTAGGCAGAGCGTTCTCCACCGCGCGGGCCATTCCGAGCAGCGAGACGTCCGTCCCGCGCGCCGCCACCAGCTGGAGCCCCACCGGGCAGCCGTCCTGCGTCTATCCGGCGGGCAGGCTCGCCGCCGGATGGCCGCTCAGGTTGAACGCCCAGGTCAACGCGGTCGAGTACAGATCACCCGGGCCCTCGTGACCGTGCGGCCGGTTCGGTGTGGCCGGGCTCAGCAGCAGGGGCGCGGCGGCGAAGAGCGCGTCGAGCCGTTCGTCGTTCGCCCGCCGGACCGCCACCGCCCCGGCGTCGTCCGGTGACCCGTCTCGTACCGCCTGCCAGGCCCGGCCCGGATCGAGCAGCCCGCACGCAACCTCCACCAGGCGTACGGTCCCGGCCGCGACCAGCCGGTCCACCGCCGCCCGCACCACGGCCGCCACCTCCGGGTCCACCTCCGCGAACCCCAGGTCCTCGCTGTACACGGCCGCCGGCGGCAGGCCAGGGCCTCTCGTTTGGATCGTGCCTGGCTCGCGGGCCCCGGAACGCGCTCCCCCAAGCTCTCGGCTTCGCTCGCGCAGGGAGGGGCCCCCTCCGGTGTCGTCAGTCGCCCATGCTCCTTCCCCGAGCTCTCGACCCCGTTCGAGCAGGGGAGACCCCATCCGACTGCCTCCTCCGCCTTGCAGCTGTACGCACCGGACCCCGCTCCCTGATCCGGCCTGATCCAAACGAAAGGCCCTGGGCGCGGCGAGCTCCTCGTATCCGGGCAGCACATGGCGTACGTACCGCTCCGCGTCCGCCGCCGACCTGGCCAGCACCCCGGCCGACGCGAGGCCGGACCGGTCCGGCGACGGGAGCAGCCCGTTCGTCGTCTTCAGCCCGAACACGCCGCACCACGCGGCCGGGATGCGCACCGACCCGGCACCGTCGCTGCCCGTCGCCAGCTCCACCATTCCGGCCGCCACCGCGACCGCCGCGCCCGCCGACGAACCGCCGGGCGTACGGTCGGCCCGCCACGGGTTGACCGTACGGCCGTGCGCGCCTTGGCCCCAGGTCTGCCAGTAGGTGCCGGGCCCGGGCACCGAGGTCGCGCCGACCGGGACGCCGCCGGCCGCGATCAGTCGGCGGGCCGCGTACGAGCGGATGCCGGTCGGGCCCTTCACGGCGAACGGCAGCCCGCGCAGCGGCAGTTGTCGAGCCTCCGGCTCACGGGCCAACGCCTCCTCCGGCCAGACCTCGGTGAACGCGTTGAGCGCCGGGTCCAGCCGGGCGATCCGCTCCAGGGCCCGCGCCACGGCGGACGGTCTCCTCGTCATGGCCCCAGTCTCGCCGGAAGGCACAGCTCACTCCTCCAGCGCCGCCTCCATCACCGCCCGCGCGATCGGGGCCGCGCTGCCGCCGCCGCTGATGTCGGCCCGGTCCGCCGCCGCGTCCTCCACGACCACCGCGACCGCGACGGCCGGTCGGCCGGAGTCCGGAGCCTGGGCCCAGGAGATGAACCAGGCATACGGGAGGCCCGAGTTGTCGACGCCGTGTTGCGCCGTGCCGGTCTTGCCGCCGACCGTCACGCCGTCGATCGCCGCGTTCGACCCGGTGCCGTTCTCCACCACGTCGACCATCATCCGCTGGAGCTGCACCGCCGTGGACGGGCTCATCGCCCGCTCGTAGGAGCGAGGACCCTGCTGCTGGACCGTGTCGCCGTCCGCCGCGGTCACCCGCTCCACCAGGTACGGATACCGCAGGTCGCCGTGGTTCGCCACGGCGGCGGCCACCATCGCCATCTGGAGCGGCGTCGCGGTCGTGTTGAACTGGCCGATCGAGGAGAGCGCGAGCTGGTCCTGGCTCATGTCGGTGTCGAAGTTGCTCTCCGCCACTCCGGACGGGATCCGCAGCTCCTTCTCGTTGAAGCCGAAGTGCTCCGCCGTCTCCGCCATTCCCTCCAGCCCGACCTGCACGCCCAGGTGGGCCATCACCGTGTTGCAGGAGACCCGGATCGCGTCGGCCAGCGACGCCTTCTCGCAGCCGCGCGCCTCGTTCGGCAGAACCGTCCGCGTGTTCGGCAGGACGTACGGCGACGGAGTGTCGGTCGGCGCGTCCGCGTCCTTCACCACCCGGGCGTCCAGCGCCGCCGCCGCCGTCACGATCTTGAAGGTGGAGCCCGGCGGATAGGTCTGCCGGATGGCCCGGTTGAGCATCGGCAGGCTCTTGGCCGCGTTGAGCCGGGTCCACGCCTCGGTGACCGCCGGGCCGGTGCCGGAGAGGCGCTCGGGGTCGTACGACGGCGTCGAGACCAGCGCCAGGATCCGGCCCGTCGACGGCTCCAGCGCGGCGACCGCGCCGCGCCGGCCGCTCAGTCCGGCGTACGCGGCGCGCTGCATCGACTCCTTGATCGTCGTGACGACGTTGCCGCCGGGCTGCCGGCCCCGGGTGAACTCGTTCCAGAACGGGGCCAGAGCTGAGTCCGTACCGGAGAGGACGCCGTCCTCGGTGTTCTCCAGGAGCGTGGTGCCGTACGTCTGCGAGGCGTATCCGGTCACCGGCGCGTACAGCGGGCCGTGCAGATAGGTGCGCTCGAAGCTGAGCTGCTCGCCGGTCTCCTTGTTGCCGGTCACGGCCCGGTCGCCGACCAGGATGTCGCCGCGCGGCTGGTCGTAACGGGCGATGGTGGTACGGCGGTTGGCCGGGTTGGCGTCCAGCTCGTCGGCCTCGAAGAGCTGGACGCGGGCCGCGTTGGCGAGCAGCGCCACGAGCAGCACGAGGCAGAGCGCGGCGGCCCGCCGGATGTAACGGATCACCGGTCCTCCTTCGCTGTGCCGGCAGCGCTCGCGATGACCCCGGTCTCCACCTGTTCCGGCTGCGGTCTGCGCGCGACGTCGCTGAGCCGGATCAGCAGCGCCACGATGATCCAGTTGGTGACGACGGACGAGCCGCCCTGCGCCAGGAACGGCATCGCCATCCCGGTCAGCGGAATCAGCCCCATCACTCCGCCCGCGATCACGAACACCTGGAGCGCCAGGATCGAGGCGAGACCGATGGCCAGCAGCCGTCCGAACGGGTCGCGCAGCGCGAGCCCGGCCCGGTAGCCGCGCGCCACGAGGAGCGCGTACAGCAGGAAGATGGCGGTCAGGCCGCTCAGGCCCAGCTCCTCGCCCGCCGTCGCCAGGATGAAGTCGGACTTGGCGGCGAAGCCGATGAGGATGGAGTGGCCCGTCCCGAGACCGGTCCCGAGCATGCCGCCGGCCGCGAACGCGAAGAGCGACTGCGCCAGCTGGCCAGGACCCCGGCCCGCGTCGATCGAGGCGAACGGGTCCAGCCAGTCCTGCACCCGGCTGTGCACATGCGGCTCGAACGAGCCGACGACGAACGCGCCGACGGACGCCAGCAGCAGCCCGACCGCGATCCAGCCGGTCCGGCCGGTCGCCACGTACAGCATGATCACGAAGAGTCCGAAGAAGAGCAGCGAGGTGCCGAGGTCCCGCTCCAGCACCAGCACGCCGACGCTGAGCAGCCAGATCGCCACGATCGGACCGAGCACCCGGCCGGTGGGCAGTTGCAGTTTCCAGAACGTGCGGCCGGTGTAGGCGAGCGCGTTGCGGTTGGCGGCGAGGTAGGCGGCGAAGAAGACCGCGAGCAGGATCTTGGCGAACTCGCCGGGCTGGAACGAGAGTCCGCCGATCCGGATCCAGATCTTCGCCCCGTTCACCGCCGGGAAGAAGATCGGCACGATCATCAGGACGAGCGCGGTGGCGACCGAGAGGTAGGCGTAGCGCGCGAGCACCCGGTGGTCGCGGAGCAGCACCACGACGACGGCGAAGAGCGCGACGCCGAGCGTGGACCAGATCAGCTGCGTGGGCGCGGCCTGGTCGCGCGGGGTCTCCAGGTCGAGCCGGTAGATCAGCACCAGGCCGAGCCCGTTGAGCAGGACGGCGATCGGCAGCAGCAGCGGATCGGCGTACGGAGCCCGGAAGCGGACCGCGACATGGGCCAGCAGCGCCAGCGTGCCGAGCCCGGCGCCGTAACCGGCGACATCGGGCGGCACGGCACCGTCGTGGGCGAGGCCGACGGCCGCGTAACCGTAGACGGAGATCAGGACGGCCCCGATGAGGAGCGAGAGCTCGACCCCGCGCCGTCTGGGCAGGCGGAGCTCGGGCGGGGGAGCGTCCGCCGTCGTTGCGGTCATGGATCGCAACGTAGCAAGAGGCGTGCCGTATTTCCCTTATGTCATAGCGCGTCCGCCTGGAAGCCGGTGGCTTCCAGGCGGACGCGGTGTGCCGTGCGGTGCGGTCAGCAGAAGCGCGGCGCCGCGCCGATGTTCTCGATGTAGCGCGCCGAACCCCACGCCCACGTGCCGTCGGTCAGCAGGTACCAGCGGTTGTTGCCGTCGACGTTGTCGCCCGTCGTCTTGCAGAAGATGTTGACGACGGTGCCGTACTTCACCGAGCCCACGACCTTGCTGCTACGGGTCGGCTTGTCGCGCAGCAGCAGGTACGGACTGGCGACGACCCGGCCCTTGTAGGTCTTCTTGGGGGCCTGGGGCTTCGCCTGGTTCTGCGTCTGCGCCTCCTGGCGGGCCTCGTGCTCGCGCTGGAGGGCTGAGGCGGAGAGCTCGTCGGACGACGGGGCCGAGGTCGTGGCCTCGTTCCGGTGGTCGACGGGGTGCGGGTCCGCCGCCAGAGCGGGAGCGGCGGCCGTGACCGCCGCGAGGGCGCCGGTGGCGACGCAGAGACCGATCCGGCGGAACCGCGCGGGGCGGGACAGGGGGGACATGCTGCCTCCAGGAGGAAGGAACGGGCCGTGGGGGACGCGAGCCGGGCTCGCCCTCGTCACGCTAAGTTGGCCACGGAGCGTCCGCAACGCGCACTGTGCGTGACGTCAGCCCGGACCGGCCGTTCCCGCGCCCTCGTCACCCTTGTTCCTGGCGGAATCGCCGTCACCGAGGCGTACGTACTCCGGCAGCGTCAGCCGGGCCAGCGCCCCGCCGTCCGGGGGATTCAGGAACTCCAGCCGCGCTCCGATCACCGCCGCCTGGCCCATGGCGATGGTCAGCCCGAGTCCGTGGCCCTTGCCTGCGCCGTCCGTGCGGAACCGCTGCGGACCGCCTTCCAGGAGGTACGCCGGAAAGCCCGCGCCATGATCGCGTACGGAGACCACCGCACCCTCCACCGCCAGCACCACCGGGCCGGTGCCGTGCCGGTGCGCGTTGGCCACCAGGTTGCCGAGCACCCGCTCCAGCCGCCGCCGGTCGGTCTCCACCGGAGCCGGATCCACGACCCGCACCTCGGTCTCCGTGCCGGAGGCCCGGACGAGCCGCTCCACCACCGGCCCGAGGTCGTGCACGGCCAGGTCCACCTGTTCGGTACGGGCGTCCAGGCGCGAGATCTCCAGCAGGTCCTCGGTCAGCGACCGCATCGCCCGCACCCGGTCCCGTACGAGCTCCGCCGGACGGCCCGGCGGCAGCAGCTCGGCGGCGGCCGAGAGACCGGTGAGCGGAGTCCGCAGCTCGTGCGCCACATCGGCGGTGAACCGTTGCTCCGTCTGGAGCTTGCGCTGGAGGCTGGAGGCCATGGTGTCCAGTGCGCCCGAGACGATCGCCACCTCGTCCTGGCCGCGCACGGGACGGGCCGTACGAGGGTCGCCGACCCGGGCGTCGAGGTCGCCGGCGCTGATCCGGCGGGCCACCCGGGCCGTCTGGTGCAGCCTGCGGGTGACCCGGCCGACGGCGAAGAGGCCGACGACCAGTGTGGCGGCGATGGCCAGCAGCGAGGAGCCGATGATCGCCCGGTCCAGGCCGCCGATGGTGTGGGCGCTGTGGCTGTAGTCCGTCCAGGTGGCCAGCGCCCGGCCGTCCGCCGGGCCCGCCGCCCACATCGCCGGACCGCCGCGCCCGTCCGGATCGCCGGGCCGGTGCGGGCCGTCCGCGACGATGGTGCCGCGCTCGCCGTCGGCGGCCAGGTCGCGCAGCGAGGCGGGCAGGCCCGGAGGGTCGATGCCGGAGCCCCTCGGCAGCGGCTCGCCGGCCTCGTACGCGTCGGTGACCACCTCCAGCCGGGCCAGCGCCTTCTCGCGGGCGTGGGAGACCGTCTGCCGGGTCACCGCGGTGTGCACGAGGACGCCGAGGAGGGCGGCGAGGGTGCAGCACATGGCGGTGAGGAAGACGGCGGACTTCCAGGTGAGGGTCGCGGTCCAGGCGGGTGAGCGGAAGCGGCGCCGTCTCATCGGGCGGCCGATGCGGAGTCCGAGGGGCTCGGTGTCCGGCCGCGGTCCGTGTCCTCGCGCCGCTCCGGTACGCGCAGGATCTCGTCCCGGGTGGCCAGCATCGCCTGCTGCCGCTCGTCCCAGGACCACGCGGTGCGGTACTCGTACCCGGAGATCACCGAAGGCGCCCGCAGGATCAGGTCCTTGCCCGCCAGCTCCACGCTGATCACCGCGTCCGAGGTGGACATGATCCGGGTCAGTCCGCTCCGGTCGGCTCCGTCGGCCCGGTACGCGTGCACGGCCAGCTGGCGTTCGGGCATCCGGATGCCGAGCACCAGTTCGTCCCTGCCGTCACCGGTCAGGTCGAAGTAGTACGGCGCCAGCACCGGGCAGGCGTCCGGAGACGTCCGGCAGGCCCGGATCTGCCGAACCGTCGCGTCGGGCAGCTCGTCCAGCCCGCTGTCCCGGTTCGTCTTCGCCTTCAGCCCGGCCTGTGTCACCGCGACCGGGTCCAGCCGGTGCACGTCGCCGCCCGGCACGGTGATCCCGGGGATCTTGGCCGTCTCGCCTTCGCCGTAGTCGTACGGAGCGGCTGAGGCGGGCGGCAGGCCGGGCCAGAGGCGGGCGGGCTCGACGGCCGACGGGGCCTCGCCGGCGCTCTCCAGCCCGCCGGCCGAACCACAGCCGCTGAGCAGGGCGAGCCCGGCCACGGCGGCTGCGACGGTACGGACGGCGAGCGGGCGCACGGCCGGCCCTCCTCAGGGACGAAGGACGAAGGGTGACAAGGGGCTACACCCTAGGACGTGTCCGTACGCAATGCCCACTTCGTACCCGTACGGCAGGCTTCAGCGCTGGAACGGGCTCTGTCCCGGCTGCTGGAAGCCCGGCTGCTGCGGGCCCTGGCCCTGGCCGCCGTCCGGACCGGCGCCGTGCTGGGCGAGCAGCTGGTCGGCCTGCTCCTTGGATATCTGCTGCTCACCGCCGCAGAACGTGCACTGCGTCGCGTACTTCGTCGAGAACGGGAAGAGCGGCACGAAGAACAGCGTGAACTTCGTGACCCGCTTGCGCAGCGTGTGCGCCGCCGGATTGCCGCACCAGCCGCACACCATCGTCAGGATGGCCAGCTGGTAGAGATAGCCCTTGGTACCGAAAATGATCATGCCGTGCTTCCTTTTCCCGTCTTCCCCGTGCCCCGGAGTGCCTGCCGGCACAGCGCCAGGAGCTTTTCGTCCTCATAGGTGTCATGGCTCCCGTACCCGCCGTCCAGCGCGTTGTGACGGCGTACGGAGCAGAGCTCGGCGCGCAGCACCTGTGCCGCCGCGGACGCCGGGCCGACCGGACCCATCCGTGCCAGGCATTCTGCCACCCGGACGCGGACATGGCGGTTCTGCTCCCAGGCGGCGAGGAGCACCTCCGTACTCTCCTCCTGCCGTCCGGTCACCTCCCAGAGCGCGATCGCCGCGTCCACCCGCAGCCACAGCTCCTCGTGGCTCAGCAGCCCGCGCAGCCGAGGTGCGACCACCGCCGCCCGCGGCCCGAGCGCACCCAGCGCCGTCGCCGCTCCGCGCCGGTCGTGCACCTGGTCCGAGCCGAGCCCCTCGATCAGCACCGGCAGCACCGCGTCCCGGTCCCCGGCCACCGCCCAGAGCGCCTCGGCCGCCTCCGTCGCCGTCCCCGGCCGCCGCAGCATCGCCCGCAGCTCCGGCACGGCCTCCCGCGCGGCCGGCCCGAACGAGCCGAGCGCCCGCAGCGCCGCCGTACGCAGCCACTCGCCCCGGTACTCCGGCGCGCCGCGCAGCACCCGCAGCACCTCCGGCGTCGCCTCGCCCGCCCGCAGCCCGGTCAGCCCGGCCAGCAGCGGGCTCGCCCGGTCGTACGCGCCCTCGTCCAGCGCCACTCCGGCCAGCCTGCGCCGCAGCGCACCGGCCAGCGGACGGCCGGCCGGCCCGAGATGCGTGACCGCGAAACCCACGTCGTGCGGCACCTCCGGCAGCTCCAGGGCCGCCGCCAGAGCGGGCACGGCACGGGCGTCGCCGAGCCGGGCCAGCGCCTTCACCGTGGAGCCCAGCCCCGGCGGACCGCTGGCCCACTCCTTCACCCAGCCGCCGGGATCGGCCGCCAGCCGGGCCGCGAGCGCGTCGGCGGTCGGCGCGGCCAGCGAGAACAGCTCCTCCAGTACGTGGGAGGCGGCGTCCGCCAGCCGTGGATCCGGGTCGGCCAGCTGGTCGCCGACGAGCGCCACCAGCTCCTCGTACGAGCCGCGCCAGGCCCGTATCAGCCCGCCGCTCATCCGTACGGCGTCGATGCGCTGCCAGCGGTCCGGGCTGCGGAGCTGGTCGACGAGGAGAGCCGTCCGGTCACCGACCCGGTCGTCGAGGCCGACGTGCAGCGTGCGCAGCAGATCGGCGGCCCACGGCGCGCCGCGTCCGGCGTTGTCCTGGGCGGAGAGCGCGCGCAACTGGCCCACCAAGGTCGGTGCCGCGGCCTGTTCGGCCCGGGCCACGTCCGTACAGCCGACCGGTTCGGCCTCCGGCTCCGCCTCGGTGTCAACGTCCGGCTCGCCGTCCTGGTCGAGCTCCGGCGCGCCGTCCGGTGCCGTACGCAGCTCGCGCAGCAGCCCGGACACGACCGGCACCACATCGCGGGGCAGCGCGTCGGGTGAGCAGCGCGCCAGCTGGGCCAGGGCGGCGAGCCGCAGTCCGGGCGCGCGCTCCCGGTCCGCCAGCAGGGTCAGCCACTGCGCCACCCGGCCCGCCAGTGGACGGTGGCGCAGGGCTATCCGTCCGGCCGCCTCCACGAGGGCGAGCCGCACCTCCTCGTCGGGTTCCGCCGGCAGCCGCTCCCGCAGCAGTGCGAGGACCCGGACGGGATGCCGGTGCAGTGTGGCGAGCGCCAGCGGGGCCGCGAGCCGCACGCCGGGGTCCTCGTCGGCGATCAGATCGAAGAAGACTCCGGCTCCGGCGGTGACCGCGGCCGCCGCCATCGCGTAGTTCGCGGCGCCCTCGATCTCGTCCTCGTCGATCTCGTCGTCGTCCTCGTCCAGATCGAAGCCGCCGATGCTGGTGAGGAGCTCGACGACGCTGCCGCGGTCCTGCACCTCCGGGTCCACGGCGAGCTCGAACAGGAACGGGATGCACGCGAGCGTGCAGGCGTACACGTCTCCTTGGTGGTGCACCGCTCCGTACATGCCGTCGAGCGCGCTCTCCCGCTCCGCCGGATCGGCGGAGGCGAGCCCCCTCAGGAGCACCGGCACGTCGTCGGCGGGCCCGTAGGCATGCTCCATCGACGCCCAGTCGACCTCATCGATCCCCGAGAACACGCCATCCCCTCCCCACGTCACGGCAGCGTCCGGAGGCTCCACCGGTCTCCGGCACACCTGTTCCCCATGCCCCTGCTGCGCGTCCCGAAGAAAGCGCCTGCGCAGAGTGTGCACCACGGCTCCGACAATCCACCCGCCACTTGTGGCCTTTCCTCAGGCCGTGACCAGGTCATGACCCTGCCATGACGGGACGGCCGAAAGGGAGCCTGTGAGTTGGCTGTGCGTCACGGCGGATCCGCCGGAAGCGGTCGAGCCCGTTCCGGGTCGAGGAGCGGGCCGAGCAGGTCTCCGTACCGCTCCAGCCGCCCGGCCATGTCGTCCGCCCGGAACACCAGCTCCTCGGGCCTCCGGCACCGCTCGATCTCCTCCCAGGTGACCGGCGCGGAGACGGTGGGCTCGGGCCTGGCGCGCAAGGTGTAGGGGGTGGCGGTGGTCTTCGACGCGGAGTTCTGGCTGAAGTCGACGAAGACCTTGCCGGGCCGCAGGGCGCGCTTCATCCGGTGCAGGGCCAGCGCCGGGAGCGCGCTCTCGGCCTCCACCGCGAGCCGCTTGGCGTACGCGGACACCTCAACCGACGGAACCGGCTTCAGCGGGACCAGCAGATGCAGGCCCTTGGAGCCGGACGTCTTCCCGTACGAGGACAGTCCGTCGGCGGCGAGCCGCTCCCGCAGCCAGAGCGCCACCGCGCAGCACTCCACGATGGTCGCGGGAGCGCCGGGATCCAGGTCGAAGACCATTTGGTCGGCGATCTCCGGCGCCTGTGCCCGCCACTGCGGAGTGTGGAACTCCACCACCAGATTGGCCGCCCACATCAGCGCGGGAAGGTCCTGGACCATCACCTGGCGGGCGCCCGGGTCCTCGCTGCGCGGGACCGGAGTGGTCTCCACCCAGTCGGGCGTACCGGGCGGCGGATTCTTGGTGAAGAAGAGCTGCCCGTCGGGCCCGTCCGGATAGCGCAGGAAGGAGACCGGCCGGTCGCGCAGATGAGGCAGGATCACGCCCGCCGCGGTGGCCGCGTAGTAGTGCAGCACCTCGCCCTTGGTGGTCCCGGTGGCCGGATACAGCACCTTGTCGAGATTGCTGAGCGAGAGGCGCCGCCCCTCCACCTCCGTGATCGGCGTCATAGGATAAGAGTCACACGAAACAGGCGAAAACCTACTCAATCGTCTTCGGCGGCCACAAGGGGTGAACGGTGAGGTCCATATGGAACGGTGCGATCTCCTTCGGGCTGGTCAGCATCCCGATCAAGCTCGTCAACGCCACCGAGAACCACGCGATCCACTTCCGGCAGATCCACCTCGCCGACGGTGGCCGGATCCGCTACCGCAAGGTCTGTGAGCTGGACGAGGAGGAGGTGTCCGGCGGCGAGATCGGCAAGGCGTACGAGGACGCCGACGGCACGATGATCCCGATCACCGACGAGGATCTCGCCCAGCTCCCGCTGCCCACCGCCAAGACCATCGAGATCGTCGCCTTCGTGCCCGCCGACGAGATCGACCCGCTCCAGATGGACGCGGCGTACTACCTCTCCGCCAACGGGGTCCCGGCCGCCAAGCCGTACACCTTGCTGCGCGAGGCCCTGAAGCGCAGCAACAAGGTCGCCGTCGCCAAGTACGCGCTCCGCGGCCGCGAACGGCTCGGCATGCTCCGGGTCGTGGACGACGTGATCGCGATGCACGGCCTCCTCTGGCCCGACGAGATCCGCGCTCCGGAAGGCGTCGCACCGGACGGCGACGTCACGGTCCGCGACGCCGAACTCGACCTGGCCGACGCCTTGATGGACACGCTCGGCGAGGTCGACATGGACAGCCTCCACGACGACTACCGGGAGGCGGTGGAGGAGCTGGTCGCCGCGAAGGCGTCGGGCGAGGCGGTGCGGCCGTCGGAGTCGAAGGAGAGCGGCGGCGGCAAGGTCATCGACCTGATCGCGGCGCTGGAGAGCAGCGTCCGCGCGGCGAAGAAGTCGCGCGGTGAGGAGGACGAGGAGGAGGGGGCCGAGGCCGAAGGGGACATGGCGGAGGTCCATCCGATCAAGAAGAAGGCGGCGCCTCGGAAGTCCGCGCCGCAGAAGTCCACGCCGAAGTCCACGGGCGGTAAGAAGTCCACGGCGTCCTCCGCGTCCTCGGCCAAGAAGACGGCGCAGAAGAAGACGGCGGCCAGGTCGACGTCCTCCGCCTCGTCCTCCAAAGGATCGTCCTCGGCGTCCTCAGGCTCGTCCTCGGCGAAGAAGCAGACGGCGTCGAGCGGCCGGAGCGCCACCAAGAAGAAGACGGCCGCGCCGCGCAAACGAGCCTCCGCCTGACCGGCCCGCGTACCGATCCCGGCACAGACCTCCGCCCCGGCTCCCTCCTGTCGTACCGCACCCGTACGCTACGGCGCATGAGCGCAGAGGCCCCCTCGGGACGGGTGATCGACGGCCGCTTCACGCTGGTGGAGCGGCTCGGCAGCGGCGGCATGGGCATGGTGTGGCGGGCCCACGACGAGGCGCTCCACCGTGACGTGGCCCTGAAGGAGGTACGGCCTCCGGATCCGGCGCTCGCGGAGTACGACCCGGAAGGCGCCCGCACGCTCCGCGCCCGGGTCCTGCGCGAGGCGCAAGCCCTGGCCCGCCTGGACCATCCGAACGTGGTCACCGTCCACCACATCGTCGACCCCGGCGAGGACGGCTATCCGTGGATCGTGATGGAGCTGGTGGCCGGCTCCTCCCTCCAGGACCGGCTGGCCGAAGGGCCGATGGACCCGGCCCAGGCCGCCGAACTGGGCCGTGGCATCCTCTCCGCGCTCAACGCCGCCCACGCCTCCGGCATCCAGCACCGCGACGTCAAGCCCGCCAACGTCCTGCTGCGCACCAACGGCCGCCCGGTCCTCACCGACTTCGGCATCGCCGCGATCCGCGAGTCGACGAGCCTCACCATGACCGGCGCGCTGATCGGCTCGCCCGACTACATAGCCCCTGAGCGCATCCGCGGCACCGAGGGTGACCCGTCCTCGGACCTCTGGTCGCTCGGCATGATGCTGTACGTCGCGGTCGAGGGCCACCATCCGCTCCGCAAGGCCACCACGCTCGCCACTCTGGCCGCCGTGCTCGACGAGGAGGTGCCGCCGCCGGTACGGGCCGGTGCGCTGACGTCCGTACTGAAGGCGCTCCTGACCCGCGACATCCCGGCCCGCCCTGACGCGGCGACCCTGGACCGGATGCTGGCGGAGGCGGCGAGGCCTCAGCCGGCCCAGGACCCCAGGAGTGCCTACGGATCGCCTCCGCCGTCCAGCACGCAGCCGCCGCAGCCGCAGCCGCCGCAGCCACCGGCCGGTTTCGGCCACCCGTCGGCCTTCTCCACTCCACCGCCCTCCGCCACTCCGGTGGACGCACCGCACCACCCGTACGCGAACAACCCGTACGCCGGCCCGGCAACGCCTCCGACACCGCCGCCGGCCACGGCCCCGACGGTCACCGGTGACGAGGAGCACAGACACCGCCTCCAGCGCCGGACCCGGATCATCAGCACGGCCGCGACCGTCGTCTCGGCGGCGGTGCTGGCAGGCGCCTTCTGGATGATCGACCCGTCGTTCTTCCGAGGCGGAGGCGGCGGTGATGACGGCGCGAAGGGCAGCAACCGGCCGGACACCACGGCGAGCGCCCCGGCGAACGACCGCACCGCCGTGCCGCCCACCGCAGCGGGCCAACCGGTCGTGGACGACGAGGAGTCCGGCGCGGACGACGACGGCGACGACGGTGCGGAGGCGCCCGCCGACCTCCTCACTCCGCAAGGAGCGCGGCAGGCCATCGCCGCGCTGAAGCCGCTGATGGGCGGCACGAAGGTCACCGACTTCACGCTCTACGGCGAGCACGCCTCGGCCCAGGCGCCGCTGAAGTCCAACTCCCGCCTCTACGACCGGTTCAGCTACCGGAACGGACAGGCGAAGAACGACGACATGGGCGGCACGCTCATGTCCGGGGACAAGGCGGTCGACCTGGAATCCGTCGACTGGGACGCCTTGCCGGCCCTGCTGCGGACCGCCAGGACGAGCCTCAACATCCCGGAGCCGGAGAGCAGTTACGTCATCCTGGACCCGTCCTCGCCCTTCCACGACGACCGCCCGGTGCTGCGCGTGTACGTCTCCGACACGTACGGCGGCGCCTTCCTCACCGCCGAACTGGACGGCCGGGTCATCGAGAAGAGCCCGCGCGCGAAGGGCTGAGCTGCGGAGCCGACGCCGGGTTGATGTAGTCGGGCAGCGTGGGCAGGTCGAGCCCGAGCGGGCTGCGCTCGATGACGTAGGTGCAGCTGGTGTACGTGTACCCGGGTTGGACCTTCGACCCCGCCGCGTAACTGTCCACCCGGGACGTGGCGCCCGTACCGTGCTTGTAGAGGAAGTGGTATTCGCCCGCCGGCAGCTGGAGCCGGGCCTTCGGGTAGCTCCTGCCACTGGCCTTGCAGGCGAGCGCGGGACCGGCCGACGCGCTGTAGCGCCGGCAGTCGCCGCAGGGCTTGAGCGTGACGGTGCCGGTGACCGGCCCGGTGTAGAGCACCTCGACCGCGTTGGGCGCGTCATTACTGATGACGAGCTCCATCCTGGGCCCGCCGGGCGGACTCGACGGCGGCAGTCGCTTGCCGGCCGCCGCCCGGTCGTCGGCTATCTCGGCGGCGATGGCGATCTTCCGCGCCTGCGCCGCGCGTCCGTCGGCCTTGTAGGACCGCGCGAAGTCGGCCAGCGTCGTCCGCGCCTCGCCGAACTCCTTCTCCTGGAACTGGTCCACCCCGCAGGCGTACACCCCGTCCTGGATCCCCTTGCCGGCCTTGGTGCTCAGCCCCGGGACGCTCTCGGCGGGCAGCGCGGAGACGGTGGAGCGCAGGCCGCGCAACGCCTCGGTGGCCGCACACGGATCGCCGCCCTTCACCTCCGTGACGCGCCCGTCGATCCGCCCGCCGATGGCCGGAGCCACCTGCCGCGCGGAGGCGGACTCGGGGAACGTACGCAACAGCTCACCGAACTCCGCCGACCCTCCGGCGGCAGCGCCGCCCAGCCGCGACACACCGCACCCGTACAGCGACTCCGCGAGCGGCTCGTCGGGCCATCCGGCGAGGTCGCCGAGCAGCTCCTCGCCGACCGCCTCCGGCAGCGTCCGCAGGTAGGTCAGCGGCTCGACGGCATCGCAGTGCTGCTTGCCGGTGTACGGCGAGGAGACGGCGTCGTAGAAGTCCTTCAGCCGGTCCGGCACGAGCTTCGCCGCCCGGGAGTCGGGATGGTCCCGGTCGAGCGCGCGGTAGACCCCGAGCGCCCCCTCGTACTCACTCTTCACCGTCCCGAACGGCTGCGTGGCCGCGGCCGCGACCTTCCGGTCCCCGCTCTCCAGCCGGTCGAGCAGCATCTCCTCCCGCGCCTCGTCCCGCGCGGCCCCGTATGCCACGGTCCCACCGACCGGAACGGCCAGCAGCACCACGCCCAGCCCGACCGCCACCACCGGCCGCCAGGACCCACCGAGCGCGGAACGCAGCGCGATCCGCGCCCCGTCGGCCGCGGCGAGGACGAGCAGGAACAGATAGACGGCGAGCACCCGCGCGGGCACCCCGTCCGGATCGGCGGGCAGCGCCACGAACAGCAGCACCCCGGTGGCGATCCAGCATCCGACGGCCCGCCCCCACCGCCCCAGCAGCGCGTAACCGAGCCCGAGCCCGGTCAGATTGAGCAGCCCGGCCGCGACGGCCCGAAGCCCGGCCCCGGCGGGCGGCGGCCCGACGGTCGGCGGAGCGGACGGCGGCGGCGGAGCCCCTGACCCGGGCGGACCGGCAGGCGGCGGCGGAACAGCCCCACCGAACCCGCCCCCGGACACGCCCTGTCCCGCACTCCCGTACCGGTCAGTCGACTCCATCACGGTCCCCCCACCGCCGAGCCCTACAAGTCGTCGGAACTCTGCCCGGGGCCAGCTCGGTTCACGCGTGGCCGCATCGGCATTTTGCACGTGTTGTCGTATCGATCAGTGACCTATGGGGCCAAATGAGCCCGGAGTGAGGGGTGTTGACCGCGCATCCGCAACACGATCACCCGAACGGATGACCATGTTTGGTTTCCGTGACCCATCGCCTGTGCCATGATCGCTTAGTCGGATCTTCGACCCCTGGGATCACGGCCAACTCGGCCCATAGTGAAGGAAGTTGTCAGGCGCATGTTCTACAAGCTCCTCCAGTGGATGTGGTAGTGCCGTCCGGCCCGACGGGCCACGTCGCCGGCGGTTGATCCGCACCACGGCCGAACGGACCGGCACCCGGGCAAGGCTCAGGAGCCGGTCCTTCTCGTCACCTCCAGCAGCAACCGCCACAAGCTCTCCGCCTCGGCCTCGGACCCCAGGCTCCGGTACACCCCCACCGCCCTTTCGCCGTACTCCCGGGCCGGGTCGCCGCGCCCCAGGCGCAGCGCCGCCCGGGCCAGTCCCGCCAGCGCGCGGGCGGCGGCCGGGCGGGAGCCGGTACGTTCGGCCAGGTCGAGCGCCTGGCCGTTGACCTCGAACGCCACGTCCGGGCGGCCCGCCGCCTGGTGGACGTCGGCCACGCCGAGCAGGGCCCGGGTGCGTTCGTAGGCGCTGTCGATGCTCCGGGCGACCTCCTCCGCCAGCGTGAAGTGGAGCAGCGCCTCGCCGCCGTCGCCGTTCTCGGCGTGGGCGCCGCCCATGCTGATCAGCGCGTTCGCCTCGCCCAGCGCGTCTCCCCGGACCCGGTGGCTCTCCAGCGCCCGCCGGAAGCCGGCCAGCGCCCGCGGGATGTCGCCCATGGCCTGGTAGACCGCGCCGAGGTTCATGTCCAGTATGGCCAACTCCTGCTCGCCGCTGTGGAGTTGGGCCAGCACTCGTGACCGTTCGAAGTGGTCGTGGGCGTGCTCGATGCGTCCCTGGAGGCGGTGGATCTCACCGATGTTGTTGAACGCCCGGATCTGCCCCAGCAGGTCTCCCGTCCCCTCGTGCATCTGGAGCGTGAGCCGCGCCCGGCCGAGCGCCTCGTCGTACCGGCCCTCGTGGTGGAGCGCCGCTCCCTCCACGTTGAGGCACTCCGCCTCGCCGTGCAGGTCGCCCAGCTGCCGGTAGAGGGCCAGGGCCTGCGCCACCATGCGCAGCGACGGGCCGGTGTGGCCGGCGGCCAGGTGCGCGCGGCTCGCCTGCAACGAGGCGTCGGCGCACCCCGCCGGGTCGTCGAGGTCCTGGAACAGCGTCAGCGCCTCGCCCGCGCAGCTCAGCGCCTCGCCGTGCCCGCTCTGTGCCAGCATGTCCGCCGCCTCCACCAGCGTCCGCGCCAGCAGCACCGGGTTGCCGCGCGAGCGCAGCGCCTCCACGGCCGCGCCGTACAGCTCGTTGGAGACCGCCCAACTGCCCCAGATCCTCAAGGAAGGAGCGAGCGCGTGCGGGAAGAGCGCCGCGTGGTCCGGATCCTCCGCGGCGGCCGTACGGGCGGCCGCCAGCAGGTTGGCCCGCCCGGCGTCCAGCCAGGCCGCCGCCTCCTGGGCGTCACCGAACTCGGCTGCGTACGGCGAGCGTTGCTCGGGTTCGAGTGCTCTGCGGCGCGGGTGCGTGAGGCGGTGGGCCCGGTGCGCGGAGGTGAGGTAGTAGCCGAGGAGCCGGCCGACGGCTTCGGCGCGAGCGCTCTCCGGCTCCTCGGCGGTGCACATGCGCAGCGCGAACGCCCGGGTGAGGTCATGCAGTTGGTAGCGGCCGAGCACCGGCTCCGCCAGCAGATGCGAGTCCAGCAGCTCCTCGATGCTGCGCCGTACGTCCTCCGCCCCGGCGCCGGTCCCGCTTCCGGAGAGTGCGGTGGCGGCGGCCGCCGTGACGTCGGGCCCCGGGTGCAGTGCGAGCAGGCGCAGCAGCCTCCGCGTCCCGGGCGCCAGCTCCGCGTACGAGAACCGGAAGGCCGAGACGAACACCTCCTCGTCCAGCTCGTCCAGCGGATCGCTCGACTGCGCCAGCCGCTCCAGCAGGTGACGCAGGTCCCAGATCCGCCGGTGCCGGAAGCGGCCCGCGAGCAGCGTCGTGGCCAGCGGGTGGCGGCCACAGGCGTCCACCAGCAGCTTCAACGCGTCCGGATCCCGCGAGGTGCGGGCGGTACCGGCGATCCGCGTGAACAGGGCCGCCGCCTCCTGGTCGGGCAGCGCGTCCACCAGCAGCGAGGAGGCCCCGTCCAGCCCGGAGAGCCGGTTGCGGCTCGTCACGATCGCCAGGCATCCGGCCGAACCGGGCAGCAACGGCCGGACCTGAGCGGCGTCCCGCGCGTTGTCGAGCACCACCAGCACCCGGTTGCGCGCGGTCCACTCCCGCCACTCGGCCGCCCGTCCGTCGAGCGTCTCCGGCAGCCGGCCGGTGGTCCCGGCCGCGTGCAGCAGGAAGGCCAGGGCCTCGGCCGGATCGACGGGCCGCCGGCCGCTGAACCCGTGCAGATCGACGTACAGCTGACCGGCCGGATACGCGTCGGCCAGCCGGTGCGCGGCATGCACCGCGAGCGCGGTCTTGCCGATGCCGGGCATCCCGTGCAGCACGGCGAGCGGCAGCGCGTAACCGTCGCCGGTGAGCCCGTCGCGCAGCAGCTTCAGCTCCCGCGCACGGCCGGTGAAGTCCCGGGTGTCACGCGGGAGGTTGTTGCGTAAAGGAGGTACGGGAGGTGGGTGCGGGTTCGGGGGCTGGACGGCCGGGGCGGGGGCGTCGGGCGGGACAGAGACAGAGGTAAGGGCCGGCGCAGGCGGCGCGGTGGTCGGTGTCGGGCGCGGGCTGGCGGTGGCGGTGGCCGGGCGCGGCTCCGTCAGGCCCCGGTCCTGCTCCAGGATCCGCTGGTGCAGGGCCCGCAGGTCGGCCCCCGGGTCCAGGCCCAGCTCGCGCAGCCGCGTGTGGGTCGTGCGGTAGAGCTCCAGCGCCTCGCTGTGCCTGCCGCTGCGGTGGAGCGCCAGCATAAGCGAGCCGACCACGCCTTCCGCCAGCGGACTCTCCACCGCCAACTCCCTAAGCTCGCCGATGAGATCGGCGTGGCGTCCAAGCTCCAGCTCCAGCCGGATGCGCTCCTCCCGGACGTGACGGTGGTCCTCCACCAGCCGCGTACGCACCGATGCCGCCCACTCGCTGGAGCTCTCCGGCAGCGGCTCGCCGCGCCACAGGTTCTCGGCGGTCCGCAGCAGCCCGATCGCCCAGTCCGTCCGGCCCTGCTCCGCCGCCACGGCGGCCTCGGTGCGGAAGCGCTGGAAGCGGACCAGGTCCAGGTCGTTCTGGTCGCTCAGCCGCAGCTGGTACAGCCGGGGCGGCACCCGGTCCAGCCGGACGAGCGGGCCCACCGCCTCGCGCAGATGGCCGCGCAGCCGGGAGAGGTAGGTCTGCAGGGTGTCGGGGCCGGTGCGGGGCGGTTCGTCGCCCCAGACCCGCTCCATCAGCGTGTCCATGGAGACGGGCTCGCCGCGCGCGTGCACCAGAACCGCGAGCACACTGCGCTGTTTCACCGAACCGAGGATGTGCTGCTGGTTCCCGTGCCACAGTTCCAGGGGTCCCAGAGCGAGAAGGTCCATGTAGCCCCCCGATGGGTGCGCCACTTCCTGCCGCCGTCGGCGGCGTCCGCACGTCTGTGCGGAACAGTCCACTGTTCCCTGAGCCCCGGGCCCGGACCAGGGCGCACAGGGGGGCGAGCGGGGCGCACGGCGCAGCGCTTTTCGCCGTACAGCTGGAACGCAGGATTCCTGCACGCCGCCCGTCCACGCCCGTGGGCAGATGCGTTCCGGGCCGCCACCAGTCGCGGTCCCCGCGGGCCTGCCGGCCCGCGGCGACGGAAACGGGGACTGATCGGATGAGCCTGACCATGCCGGACCCACACCGGCCCCTTGTACCGGTACGCCTGGACGTCGACCGCTGGGCCACGCGGCGGACCCGCAAGAAGGTGCTCGCCGTGGTGCACACGGTCACCGCCGGGCAGCGCCTGCTCGAAGCCGTACGACTGCTGGAGGGCGACGCCCGGGTGCAGGTGTTCTTCACTCCGGCACCCGATGTGTTCAGCCACGGCGTCGACACCTTCCTGGAGCGGCTGGGCGGCCTGGTCCTGCCCTGGCACCAGGCGGTCCAGATGCCCTTCGACCTGGCGCTGGCGGCCGCCCACGGAGGGCTGCAGGAGTTACACGCCCCGGTGATCGTGCTGCCGCACGGCGCCGGGCACAACAAGCTGCTCCCCGCCGGGCAGCGCGGCCGCCGGGTCGCCGGACGCGTGGTCTACGGACTGAACCGGCAGTGGCTGATCCAGGACGGCCGGGTGGTGCCCGAGTCGATCGTGCTGGCCCACCACGAGGAGCTGACCCGGCTGGGCCGCGAATGCCCGGAAGCGCTGCCGGCGGCGGAGGTGGTCGGCGACCCCTGCTTCGACCGGATCACCGCGAGCCTGCCGCAACGGGCGCTCTACCGCGACGCGTTGGGGGTCGGCGCGCGGCAGCGGCTGGTGCTGGCCTGCTCCACCTGGGGGCCGGGCTCGCTGCTCGGCCGGCAGTGGGAGCTGCTGGAACGGCTGGTCGACGAGCTGCCCCGGGAGGAGTACCGGGTCGCGCTCCTGCTCCACCCGCACGTCTGGAACGCGCACGGCGAGTGGCAGATCCGCAGCTGGCTGGCGGACCTCGGGCGCGCGGGGCTGCTGGTGGTGAGCCAGTACGCCGACTGGGTCGGGGCGCTGGTCGCCGCCGACCACATCGTGGGGGACCACGGCTCCGTCTCGCTCTACGGATCGATGACCGGCGTCCCGGTCCTCATGGGCAACGTCCCGGAGGGAGACCTGGACCCCGGCTCACCCGCCGCCGAACTGGCCTCCATCGCCCCGCGACTCCACCCCGACCGCCCCTTGGGCCGCCAGCTGGCCCGCGCCGCCGCGGCCTACCGCACGGAGCGGTACGAGCAGGTGGCGGCCCGGATCACCTCGGAGCCGGGCCGGTTCGCCACCAGGATGCGTGCCCTGATCTACCGCAAACTCCACCTCCGCGCCCCCGCCGTCCGCCCGCGCGCGGACCACGCGCCATTGCCGGTGACGGTACGCCACGAGGAACGGGGGCCCGCCCGATGACCCCACCGACCGTACGGCTCACCGAGGACGTCCCGCAGCAAGGCGTCCGCCGGACCGGCGCCACGCTGCTCCACGCGGAGCGCGCGGTGCGCGTCGTGGACGAGCACGTACGCGTACGGCTGACGGCGCAGCACCCGATGCCGCTGCTGGCGGACGTGTTGGTGGCGGATCTGCCGGGTGCCGCGTTCCCGCCGCACGACAACCCCGCCCGGTACGCGGCCGACCTCGCCGACTGCCATCCCGGCGCCCTGGTGGTGGCCGTGTACCAGGGCGACCGCTGCTGGCTGCGGCTCGGCGGCCGGGTCCGGGAGGTGGTCCGTGAGCCGGGGTGGCCGGCGCACTCCTGGGCGGTCTGGGCCTCGGTGGCCCACGTCTGGCTGGTGGCGGGCCTGGACCCGGCCGCCTGGGACCCGGCCGCCGTACGGGTCGTCAGGACCGTACGCGGCTACTCACCGGCATCGCCTTGGGCCTCCCCGGACGGGCTCGGCCCAGGGGCTTCGGGGGCCGGAGCTTCGGGGGCCGGTGCCGGTTCCAGGGCCGCGAGCCGGGCCCGCGCCTCCTCCGCGTCGGCCGACCCCGACCGGCCCACGGAGGAGTACAGGGACAGCGCCTCCCGGTAGAACTGCCGGGCCTGATGGGGCTGCCCGCGCCGCTCGGAGAGCTGGGCCAGACCTCCGAGGACGCGGGCCGCCTCGAACCCGGCGGCCTGGACCCGTAACGCGGACAGCGCCGCCGACAGCTCGGCCTCCGCCCGACCGAGCCGGCCGAGCGCCACACAGGCCCGCCCGGTCAGGCCGGCGGCCCGTGCCGCGTTGTACGGGTCGCCGGCCGCCTCCAGCGTGAGGCGGGCGGCTTCGGCGTCGACGACGGCCTCCTCGTACCGCCCCTGGGAGAAGGCGACATCGGCCAGGTTGAACCGCGCGAGCGCACCGGCCCGGAGATCGCCGCAGGCAGGCAGCGTGTCGGCCGCGCGGGCGAACAGCTCGGCCGCGCGGTCCGGCTGCCCGAGCCGCTGATGGGCCAGCCCGCGGTAGTTCAGCGTCCGGGCATGGCCGAGAGCGTCACCGCGCTCCTGGAAGGAGGCCGCGGCCCGCTCGAACATCTCCAGCCCCTCGGCATGGGCACCGGCCGCGAGCTTTCCGAGCGCGCCGGAGGTGAGCATCCGGCAGACGGCCTCGCCGTTCCCGGCCTCCTCGGCGGCCACCAGCCCTTCCTGGTGCGCCTCGTGCCACTCCAGGTACCGCTTGCGGCGCGGGAACAGCGGCCACAGCGCGTCGGTGAGCTGCCAGGCGAGCTCCGGGACGCCCATCGGACGGGCGAGGCGGACCACCGCCATCAGATTGGGCAGCTCCCGCTCCAGCCAGTCCAGCGCCGCCTCCGTCCCGAGCTGCCCGAAGTCCTCCTCGACCACGGACTCGGTCCCGACCTCCTTCTCAAGGGAAGGCCGTCCGGGCTCGATGATCTCCTCCGCCCGGCCGGTGTAGGCGAGGTAGTGGTGGCCGATGCGCAGCAGCGCGGCGGTCCGCTCGTCGCCGCTCTCGTCCTGCGCGGCCCGTGCGGCGGCGTGCAGCCGCACCAGATCGTGGAACCGGTAGCGCTCGCCGCCCGCGGCCTCGGCGACATCGACGAGCAGATTCGCGTCGTACAGCGCGTCGAGCGCGTCGACGGCATCCTCGCCGAGGAGCGCCCGCGCCACCGGCCCGCCGAACTCGCGGCCCGGATGGAGCCCCAGCAGCCGGTAGAGCCGGGCCGCGACGGGCGGCAGCCCTTGGTACGAGAGGTCCAGCGCCGCCCGTACGTCATGGTCACCCTCTATGGCCAGCGCCTCCAGCCGCTCGTGCTCCTCCGACAGTGCCCGCACCATCGCGGTGATCCCTTGCCGGGGCCGGGCCGCCAGCCGCGCGCCGGCGATCCGCACCGCGAGCGGCAGCCCGGCGCAGAGCAGCACCAGCGCCCGCGCCTCCTCGGGCTGGGCGGCGACGCGGCCGTCGGCGAGCGTCGAGTCGAGCAGCTCGATCGCCGCCTCGGGCGAGAGGGGATCCAGGTGGAGCACATGGCCGCCGTCGAGGCTCAGCCCCGGCATCCGCCGCCGGCTGGTCACCGCCGTCACACACCGCCCGCCCGGCAGCAGGGGCCGCACCTGGGCGGCGGTCGCCGCGTCGTCGAGCAGCACCACCAGCCGCCGGTCGGCGGTCAACGACCGGTAGAGCGCGACGCGTTCACCGAGAGGCGACGGCACCTGACCGGCCGGCACACCGAGCGCCCGCAGGAACCGCCCGACCACCTCGCCGGGGTCGGCGGGACCGTCCGGCGCCTGGGCGCCCAGATCGGCGTACAGCTGACCACCCGGGAACTCCGGCCGCAGCGTGTGCAGCCAGGCCAGCGCCACCGCGGTCTTCCCCACTCCGCCGAGCCCGCTCACCGCCGCCAGCGTGGGATGCCCGTCCTCCGTGGCCCGGCACCGGTGCAGCTCCAGCGTGCGGAGCTCGTGCGTACGGTCGGTGATCCGGACCGATGGCGGTAACTGCCAGGGCGGCGGCACCTCTTCCCGCGCCCCGCCTCCCGACACATGAATGCCACCCTGCACGCTCCCGGCCTGCACCACGAAGCCGTGCACCGTACCGCTCAGGTCGTTGTTGCTGTGCTCGTGCCCCCGCATGCGTCCCCCTCCGGACAGCCGAGTACCAGCTTCCGCAGACATCCTTTCCGTACAGGCGCTCGATCACCCGGGCCTGCGGGGACCGACTGGGGCGGTGGCTCAGATTCTGCCTCGCGTTCCCAGGTTCTGGCATATGCCAGAAGGGCATGCCACTCGTTCGGGTGACGGACGAGGGCCTGAGCTGGTCGTCAGCGCCTGTGGCTAGCCTGATGGTCGTGACGACGAACAGCGGCGAAGAAGACGTGCTCGGTGCGCTGAGGAATCTGCAGACCCACATCAAGGACCGGCGACCGTCACGCCACAAGCCCATCACCCTCCTCTGGGCCATCGGCCGCCTGGCCGCCGAGCAGGAAGACACGCGGGACCACCTGGTCGGGTGGCAGACGTTCCGCGAGGAGGTCGGGCCGCTGCTGCGGGACTTCGGACTCCCCGACTCGCGGGTCACGCCCCAGTACCCCTTCTGGCACCTGCGCAGCAGCGGCCTCTGGGACGTGGAGGGAATCGATACGCGGGGGAGTACGCCGACCCCGTCCCAGCTGACCGCCGCAGGGGCGAGGGCCGGCTTCGGCAAGGAGGCGGCGAAGGTGCTCCGCCGCTCGCTGGCACGCGCCGAAGCCATCGGCCTGATCTGTTCCCGGTACCTCCCCGATGTCGATCGGGCGGCCCTGCTGGAGCGCGTCGGTCTCGCGGGATACGCCAGTGCGAGCGGTGAGCTTGCCGGCCGTGAAGGGAGCGTGTCTCGCAGCAGGCAGACCTCGTTCCGGCCCGACCGGGACACGCGGCTCGTCCGGCACATAAAGGAGCTGTACGACGACGCGTGCCAGGTGTGCGGAGCCCGCGTCGAGACGATGGACAGCCACTACAGCGAGGCGGCTCACATCCGCGGGCTCGGCGGGCCCCACCTCGGCCCCGATCAGCTGTCCAACCTGCTGTGCCTGTGCCCCAACCATCACGTCGAGTTCGACAGGTTCGCCATCTACATCGAGGAGGACTGGACGGTGCGGAGGAATTCGACAGGTGCCGTGGAGTACGAGCTCAAGCTCCATGCCGACCACGTCATCGAGCAGGACCACATCCGCTATCACCGGGCGTTGTGCGGGCACCGCTGACCGCCGTAGCCGCCTCCGGATACGCGAAGACCCCGCTGCCGGCGTGAACGCTGGTGGCGGGGTCTTGTCGGCACTTCCTGCGAAGTGCCCCCGGCAGGATTCGAACCTGCGCACCCGGCTCCGGAGGCCGATGCTCTATCCCCTGAGCTACGGGGGCGTATCGCGGTGTTGCTCTGCGACGGGTGAAACACTACCAGCTCCCGAAGGGTCTCCGTGAACAGGTATTCCGTCGCGTCAGCCCGTCCCCCGTCCGGGGCGGAAGTGGTCAAACGCCGGACGCGGTCACCGGGGCCGACCTACTCTCGAAGGGTGTCAGGGGCGTACGGCCGCGTGCTTGTTGTCGACGACAACAAGGTCATCCGGCAGCTGATCAGGGTCAATCTCGAGCTGGAGGGCTTCGAGGTCGTGACCGCGGCCGATGGTGTCGAGTGCCTGGACATGGTCCACCGGATCCGTCCCGATGTGATCACCCTCGATGTCGTGATGCCGCGCCTCGGCGGCCTGGAGACCGCGTCCGGCCTGCGCTCCGACCCCCGGACCCGCCATCTGCCGATCGCCGTCATCAGCGCTTGCAGCCCGTACGAGGTGGAAGCGGGCGTCTCGGCCGGGGTCGACGCGTTCCTGGCGAAGCCGTTCGAGCCGAGCGAGCTGGTGCGGATGGTGCACCGGCTGGCCGCGGGGGAGGAGCGGCCGCCGGTCGACGGGCGGAGCGGCGCCGGACGGGCCGGTTCCACCACCGGCTGAGCTACGGGGCCTCCACCACCGGCTGAGGCGGGCGCGCGCCATCACCGCTGAACCGGCTTCGGCGCACGCGGACCACCACCGGCCGACCGGCCCGGCGCACGCAGACCACCACCGGCCGACCGACCCCCCCCCGGCACGCGGTGACGCGGGCCCACCTGACCGCATGGCGAAACCGGGTCGCGGAGTGCCCCTCCTCCTCCCATACGCTTGTCCCGTGACCCCCGCCGAGCTCTCCCGGACCGTGCTGCACGCCGTGCGCCGCGCGGTCGACGAGGATGCGCTGCGCGCCTCCGTGCCCGCGCGCGTGCGGGTGGAGAGGACCCGGCCCGGCGGCAGCGGCGACTACGCCTGTGCGGTCGCGCTCCAGCTCGCCGGGGACGCCGGGCTGCCGGCCCTGGAGGTCGCCCGCATCCTGCGCGAACGGGTCGCCGCCGAGCCCGGCATCGGGCGGGTCGAGGTCACCGGGCCCGGCTTCCTGAGCTTCACCCTGGATGCCCCGGCCACCGGCGATCGGGCCGTGCTCGACGCCGTACGGGAGCAGGGAAGCGCATACGGGCACGGGGACGCGCTCCGGGACGAGGAGGTCCGGCTCCATCACGCGCCCGAAGTGCGCGCGGCCGTCGCCGCCGATGCCGTACGCCGGCTCCTCGCCGCCCAAGGCGCCCGGGTCCGGGTCGGCTGCGAGGAGGGGCCGGGCGACGTCGAGTGGAGCCGCCTCGGTGTCACGGTGGATGCGTACGGGACGACTCCGGCCGCCGTCACCGTGATCCGGGCCATGCCCGCCCACGCCACCGCCGCCGAGCTGCTGGAACGACTCGGCGCGGACGCCGTCCGCTGGGGGCTGCTGCGGCCCGCCTCGCACGACCGCGCGCCGCTCGGCGACGACCTGCTCGTCCAAGGCCAGGCCAACCCGCTCTTCCGGGTCCGGTACGCCTACGCCAGGACCCGCGCCCTCACCCGCGGCGCCGCCGCCCTCGGGTTCACGTCCGCCCCCGATGCGGCTCCGTACGAAGACGCGGCTCGCCCGCTCCTCGTCCTCCTCGCCGACCACCCCGGCGTCCTCCTCGCCGCGGCCCGTCACCGTGCGCCCGACCGGGTCGCCCGGCAGCTGGAAGCCGTCGCGCACGCGTTCTTCGACTTCCACGACAGTTGTCCGCCGCTGCCCTCCGGCGACGAGAAACCCTCGGCCGCCCACCGCTCCCGGCTGGCTCTCGCCGAAGCCGCCGGGACGGTGCTGGCAGGCGGCCTGTCCCTGCTCGGTATCAGCGCGCCCGAACACCTCTGACGAAGACGAATCCGAGAGACCTCACCATGAGCCGCTCCGCACACCCCGCCGGTCCCCGTCACGCCGACGTCCTGACCGAGGGGCACTACTCCGCCCCCGCCGCCGACCTCAACGTCCTGGACGAGAAGGTCTGGTCCCGTACCGTCACCCGCGACGCGGACGGCGCCCTCACCGTCGGCGGGATCGCCGTCGCCCGGCTCGCCGAGGAGTTCGGGACCCCCGCCTACTTCCTCGACGAGAGTGACTTCCGCGCCCGCTGCCGAGCCTGGGCCGACGCCTTCGGGCCGGACGCCGATGTCTTCTACGCCGGCAAGGCCTTCCTCTCCCGCGCCGTCGTGCGCTGGCTCAAGGAGGAGGGGCTGAATCTCGATGTGTGCTCCGGCGGCGAGCTGACCACCGCGCTCGACGCCGGCATGCCCGCCGAGCGCATCGCCTTCCACGGCAACAACAAGACCGTCGCCGAGATCGAGCGGGCCGTCGCGGCCGGCGTCGGGCGCATCGTGCTCGACTCGTTCCAGGAGATCGTCCGCGTCGCCCACATCGCCCAGCGCCACGGCGTCCGCCAGCGCGTCCAGATCCGGGTCACCGTCGGCGTCGAGGCGCACACCCACGAGTTCATCGCCACCGCGCACGAGGACCAGAAGTTCGGCATCGCGCTCGCCGACGGCCAGGCCGCCGAAGCCGTGCGCCGGGCCCTCTCGCTCGACGGGCTCGAACTCATCGGCGTCCACTCGCACATCGGCTCGCAGATCTTCGACATGGCCGGCTTCGAGGTCTCCGCCCGGCGCGTCGTGCAGCTGCTCGCCGAGGTCCGCGACGAGCACGGCGTCGAGCTGCCCGAGATCGACCTCGGCGGCGGCCTCGGCATCGCGTACACCTCGGACGACGACCCTCGCGAGCCGCACGAGATCGCCAAGGCGCTCAGCGACATCGTCACCCGCGAGTGCGAGGCCGCGAAGCTGCGCACGCCGCGCATCTCCGTCGAGCCCGGCCGCGCCATCGTCGGCCCCACCGCGTTCACGCTGTACGAGGTCGGCACGATCAAGCCCCTCGAAGGGCTGCGTACGTATGTCAGTGTCGACGGCGGAATGTCGGACAATATTCGTACCGCGCTGTACGACGCCGAGTACAGCGTGGCGCTCGTCTCGCGCACCTCGGACGCCGTGCCGATGCTCGTCCGGGTCGTCGGCAAGCACTGCGAGAGCGGGGACATCGTGGTCAAGGACGCGTTCCTCCCGGCCGACCTGGCGCCCGGAGACCTGATCGCGGTCCCCGCCACCGGCGCGTACTGCCGCTCGATGGCGAGCAACTACAACCACGCCCTGCGCCCTCCGGTCGTCGCCGTCCGGGACGGTGAGGCGCGCGTCATCGTCCGGCGCGAGACGGAGGAAGATCTCCTGCGTCTCGATGTCGGCTGATGAAATAGTCATCTCAGGATCCGGACGGGGGTCAGAAACGCCCGTCCGGTGAGTGAGACTGGTCCACACATGAGCAGGGTCCAGGTATGAGAAACGAGGTCGGATGATGCGTACGCGTCCGCTGAAGGTGGCGCTGCTGGGCTGTGGAGTGGTCGGCTCAGAGGTGGCGCGCATCATGACGACGCACGCCGACGACCTCACGGCGCGCATCGGCGCACCCGTGGAACTCGTCGGCGTCGCCGTCCGCCGCCCCGCGAAGGTGCGCGAGGGCATCGACCCCGCACTGGTCACCACCGACGCCACCGCGCTCGTGCAGCGTGGCGACATCGACGTCGTGATCGAGGTCATCGGCGGCATCGAGCCGGCCCGTACGCTCATCACCACCGCCTTCGAGAACGGCGCGAGCGTCGTCTCCGCCAACAAGGCGCTGCTCGCCGAGGACGGCGCGGCCCTGCACGCCGCCGCCGAGAAGTACGGCCGTGATCTGTACTACGAGGCCGCCGTCGCGGGTGCCATCCCGCTGGTACGGCCGCTGCGCGAGTCGCTCGCCGGCGACAAGGTCAACCGGGTGCTCGGCATCGTCAACGGCACGACCAACTTCATCCTCGACAAGATGGACACCAGCGGCGCCGGCTACTCCGAGGCGCTCGACGAGGCCACCGCCCTCGGGTACGCCGAGGCCGACCCGACCGCCGACGTCGAGGGCTTCGACGCCGCCGCCAAGGCCGCGATCCTCGCCGGGATCGCCTTCCACACCCGCGTGAAGATCGGTGACGTGCACCGCGAGGGCATCACCGAGGTCACCGCCGCCGACATCGCCTCCGCCCGCCGCATGGGCTGCACGGTCAAGCTCCTCGCCATCTGCGAGCGCGCCGCCGACGGCCGGTCCGTCACCGCCCGCGTCCACCCGGCGATGATCCCGCTCAGCCACCCGCTGGCCTCCGTCCGCGAGGCGTACAACGCGGTGTTCATCGAGGCCGAGGCGGCCGGACAGCTGATGTTCTACGGCCCCGGCGCCGGCGGCTCGCCGACCGCGTCAGCGGTCCTCGGCGACCTGGTCGCGGTCTGCCGCAACAAACTGGGCGAGGCCACCGGACCCGGTGAGTCCGCCTACACGCGCCTGCCGGTCAGCCCCATGGGCGAGGTCGTCACGCGCTACCACATCAGCCTCGACGTGGCCGACAAGCCGGGTGTACTCGCCCAGGTGGCAACGGTCTTCGCCGAGCAGGGCGTATCGATCGATACCGTCCGCCAGCAAGGACGTCCAGACGGAGGCGGCGAGGCGTCCCTCGTCGTCGTCACCCACCGCGCGCCCGACGCCGCCCTCTCCGGGACCGTCGAAGCGCTGCGCAAGCTCGACACCGTGCGCGGTGTCGCCAGCATCATGCGTGTTGAAGGGGAGTGAAGGACCCATGACCAGCAAGGGCACCCACCAGTGGCGCGGCATCATCGAGGAGTACCGGGACCGGCTTCCGGTCACGGCCACGACGCCGGTCGTCACGCTTCGTGAGGGCGGTACGCCGCTCGTTCCGGCGCAGGTCCTCTCCGAGCGCACGGGCTGCGAGGTGCACCTCAAGGTCGAGGGCGCCAACCCCACCGGTTCGTTCAAGGACCGAGGCATGACCATGGCCATCACCCGGGCCAAGGAGGAAGGCGCGAAGGCCGTCATCTGCGCCTCCACCGGCAACACCTCGGCCTCCGCCGCCGCGTACGCGGTGCGCGCCGGGATGGTCTGCGCCGTCCTCGTACCGCAGGGCAAGATCGCGCTCGGCAAGATGGGCCAGGCGCTCGTCCACGGCGCCAAGATCCTCCAGGTCGACGGCAACTTCGACGACTGCCTGACGCTGGCCCGCTCGCTCTCGGACAACTACCCGGTGGCGCTGGTCAATTCGGTCAACCCGGTCCGTATCGAGGGCCAGAAGACCGCCGCGTTCGAGATCGTCGACGCGCTCGGCGACGCTCCCGACATCCACGTCCTGCCGGTCGGCAACGCGGGCAACATCACCGCGTACTGGAAGGGGTACGGCGAGTACGCCGGCGACGGCGTCGCCACGCACACCCCGCGCATGTGGGGCTTCCAGGCCTCCGGTTCGGCGCCCATCGTGCGCGGCGAGGTCGTCAAGGACCCGTCCACCATCGCCACCGCGATCCGCATCGGCAACCCGGCCTCCTGGGACTTCGCGCTGGCCGCGCGGGACGAGTCGGGCGGCTTCATCGACGAGGTGACGGACCGCCAGATCCTGTCCGCCTACCGGCTGTTGGCCTCGCAGGAAGGGGTCTTCGTGGAACCCGCGTCGGCCGCGTCGGTCGCCGGTCTGCTCAAGGCGGCCGAGGAGGGCAAGGTCGACCCGGGCCAGCGCATCGTCTGCACGGTCACCGGCAACGGCCTCAAGGACCCGGACTGGGCCGTCGCGGGCGCACCGCAGCCGGTCACCGTACCGGTCGACGCGGCCACCGCCGCACAGAAGCTCGGCCTCGTCTGACCTGAGGCCCGGAGCCGGGGTCAACACGAGACAACCCAGCTCAACCGCCCACTTATCGGGGCGGAGAGCGCATAGGAGGCGGGCGACACGCATCGTGCGCCTCCTGTGCGCCCTATGTCGCGACAGAACCTTCCTTCGATAAGCTGTACCCCATCCGCCCGACATCCGCCCGACGGCTCTGTCGCGGCGCGATCGCCGTCGTGACGGCGCGTACGGGCCGGGCCACCGGCCCCATCCCCGTACATCCATCCCCACCGCCGCAGATCCACCGCACCGCAATCCCCGCCGCCTTACAAGGAGTCGTCCAGCCGATGGCCGGTCCCGCGTTCCGAGCCGCCGCCGTCAGGGTGCGCGTCCCCGCAACCAGTGCCAATCTGGGTCCGGGTTTCGACGCCCTCGGCCTCTCGCTGGGGCTGTACGACGACGTCGTCGTCCGGGTCGCCGACTCCGGGCTCCACATCGACATCGCGGGTGAGGGCGGTGAGACGCTGCCCCGGGACGAGAGCCACCTGCTCGTACGCTCGATGCGCACCGCCTTCGACCTGCTCGGCGGCCAGCCCCGCGGCCTGGAGATCGTCTGCGCCAACCGGATCCCGCACGGCCGTGGCCTCGGCTCCTCCTCCGCCGCCATCTGCGCCGGAATCGTCGCCGCCCGCGCCGTCACGACCGGCGGCGACGCCCGGCTCGACGACGAGGCCCTGCTGGAGCTGGCCACCGAGATCGAGGGCCACCCCGACAACGTCGCGGCCTGTCTGCTCGGCGGGTTCACCCTCGCGTGGATGGACGGCGGAGCGGCCCGCGCGATCCGGATGGACCCCGCGGAGTCCGTCGTTCCGGTGGTCTTCGTGCCCGGCCGGCCCGTGCTCACCGAGACGGCGCGCGGCCTGCTCCCGCGCACCGTCCCGCACGTCGACGCGGCCCTCAACGCGGGCCGCGCGGCTCTGCTCGTCGAGGCGCTGACCCGGCGTCCCGAGTTCCTGCTCGCCGCCACCGAGGACCGGATCCACCAGGAGTACCGGGGCCCCGCGATGCCCGAGAGCGTCGAGCTGGTGCACCGGCTGCGCGCCGACGGCGTGCCCGCGGTCATCTCCGGCGCGGGCCCCACGGTGCTCGCGCTGGCGGAGGAGGGTTCCGCCGACAAGGTCGCCCGGCTGGCGGGCGAGGGCTGGGCCGCCAACCGGCTCGCGCTCGACGCCACGGGCGCCACCGTGCTGCCACTGGCCGCGTAACCGCAGGTGATTACCGGTGGCCGAGAGGGGGAATGTTTGTTGGAGCCGGTAGTGTTAACCTCAAGTCTGCAACCGACGTCTTTGAGGCGCGTTGCTTCGTGTCCCCCTCCGGGACCACCATTCTTCCGGGAGCCTCCCCAACTGCCTGAGCAGCCTGCCTGAGCAGTTTCGAGCACGCTCCGGAACCGGCACGACACCCCTCGCTCGTCCAGGAGTGGGCCGAGCAGGGGGATCTCGCGCCGGACCCCGCACGTTCATCTCTCCGCCGTACCCGGCGGACCACCGCCCCGGCAAGGTCCGCGATCCAGCAAGATCAACAGACCGCAGTCGGACAGCACAACCGGTCGCCGAGCCAGAAGGCCGACGTCCGCTCCAGGGAAGGACCCTTCGTGAGCGACACCACCGATCTGATGGGCGTGACTGCCGACAAGAACGTCGACAGCGCCGCGCCCGCCGAAGGTGCTGCCTCTGGCACCACCGCACGGCGCCGCCGCTCCGGCACCGGCCTCGACGGCATGGTCCTGGCCGAGCTGCAGCAGGTCGCGTCCGGCCTCGGCATCAGGGGTACCGCGCGGATGCGCAAGAGCCAGCTGATCGAGGTCATCAAGGAGGCGCAGGCCGGCGGCGGATCCGCCGCTCCCAAGGCCTCCTCCAAGGCCGCCGAGGCCCCCGCCGAGACGGCGGAGAGCAAGCCCAAGCGGCGTGCCACCTCCAAGGCGCGCACCGGGGACGAGGCCGCCGCCGCCGAGAAGGCGGCCCAGCAGCAGATCGACATCCCCGGCCAGCCGGCCAGCGACGAGCAGCCCACGGGCGAGCGCCGTCGCCGCCGCGCCACCGCGCAGGCGGGCAGCCCCGACACCAAGACCGAGGCGAAGGCCGAGGTCACGGCGGAGCCGCAGGCCGAACAGAAGACCGAGGAGCGCGCCGAGCCCAAGGGCGACGCGAAGGCCGAGGCCGCCGCCGACACCGCCGAGGGCCGCCGTGGCGACCGCCAGGGCCGTGGTGACCGCGAGCGCGGTGACCGGGGCGAGCGCGGTGAGCGCCGTGAGCGCCAGCGTGACCGCCGGGGCAAGGGCGACGACCAGGGCCAGCAGGGCGGCGGCGGACAGCGTCCGCAGCGCCAGGGGCAGAGCCAGGGCGGTCAGGGCGGTCAGGGCCAGCAGAACCGTGACAACGGTCCGCAGGACGACTTCGACGACGAGGCGGGCGGCCGCCGCGGCCGCCGCGGCCGCTACCGCGACCGCCGTGGCCGCCGTGGCCGCGACGACTTCGCCGGCGATGTGCAGGTGGCCGACGACGACGTCCTGATCCCGGTCGCGGGCATCCTGGACATCCTCGACAACTACGCGTTCATCCGGACCTCCGGCTACCTGCCGGGCCCGAACGACGTGTACGTCTCGCTCGCCCAGGTCCGTAAGAACGGCCTGCGCAAGGGTGACCACGTCACCGGTGCGGTGCGCCAGCCCAAGGACGGCGAGCGGCGCGAGAAGTTCAACGCGCTGGTCCGCCTCGACTCGGTCAACGGCATGGCGCCGGAGTCCGGCCGCGGCCGTCCCGAGTTCCAGAAGCTGACGCCGCTCTACCCGCAGGACCGGCTCCGTCTGGAGACCGACTCCAACATCCTGACGACGCGGATCATCGACCTGGTGGCCCCGATCGGCAAGGGGCAGCGCGGCCTCATCGTGGCCCCGCCGAAGACCGGTAAGACCATGATCCTGCAGGCCATCGCCAACGCGATCACGGTCAACAGCCCCGAGTGCCACCTGATGGTCGTCCTGGTCGACGAGCGTCCGGAAGAGGTCACCGACATGCAGCGGTCGGTGAAGGGCGAGGTCATCTCCTCGACCTTCGACCGTCCCGCCGAGGACCACACCACCGTCGCCGAGCTGGCCATCGAGCGCGCCAAGCGCCTCGTGGAGCTGGGTCACGACGTGGTCGTCCTGCTCGACTCGATCACCCGTCTGGGCCGCGCGTACAACCTCGCGGCGCCCGCCTCCGGCCGCATCCTCTCCGGTGGTGTCGACTCGACCGCGCTGTACCCGCCGAAGCGCTTCTTCGGTGCGGCGCGCAACATCGAGGACGGCGGCTCGCTGACCATCCTGGCCACCGCGCTCGTCGAGACCGGCTCGCGCATGGACGAGGTGATCTTCGAGGAGTTCAAGGGCACCGGCAACATGGAGCTCAAGCTCGACCGGAAGCTCTCGGACAAGCGCATCTTCCCGGCGGTCGACGTGGACGCGTCCTCCACCCGCAAGGAAGAGATCCTGCTCGGCACCGACGAGCTGGCGGTCGTCTGGAAGCTGCGTCGGGTGCTGCACGCGCTCGACCAGCAGCAGGCGATCGAGCTCCTCCTGGACCGGATGAAGAAGACCCAGTCCAACGCGGAGTTCCTGCTCCAGATCCAGAAGACGACGCCGGGCAGCGGAAACGGCAACGACTGACGCAGCCACGGCAGTTGACGCGCTGGGCCCCCGGCACCACGGTGCCGGGGGCCCAGCGCGTTTCCTGAGAGCGTCGCCCGAGACCTTTGCCACACGCCGACTCTTGGCGCGACGCCTCCGCCGATACGTGCCAGGACCACGAAACCGCAGGTGAACACCGCACCGCGAGCCGCCGTCCGGCCTCCGCGCGCTCTTCGCCGTTCACCGGGGCCACACAGGGCCCTGTGCAACCCTTCTTGCTGCTTCGCCGTCTGATCAAGAGATGACAAACCCTCCTGGAACCGTCACGGCCCGGGGGTGAGGAGCAGGTGGAGCGCCGTAACGAGGGAGACGCGTGAGCGAGCAGAAGAAAGCCCCGGGGCGGATACGCGGCACCGGCACCCGCCGGAAGAAGCCCTCCCGCCGGCACCGGACGAAGGCCGTCGCGGCCTGGACGGTGGCGGGCGTGGTGGTCGTCGGCGGTGCCGGGCTCGGATACGCGTACGTCACGCTCGACGGCAACCTCTCCAGCATCGACATCGACGCCAAGCTCGGCGACGACCGGCCCGACGACGTGGACGACGGCTCGCAGGACATCCTGGTGCTGGGCTCGGACTCGCGCTCCGGCGACAACGGCAAGTACGGCGCCGACGAGGGCGCCGCCCGCTCGGACACGGCGATGGTCCTGCACGTCGACAAGGGCCACAAGTCGGCGAGCGTCGTCTCGATACCGCGCGACACCCTGATCGAACGCCCCTCCTGCGCCGGCGACACCACCGACGAGACGGTCCCCGCCGAGCGCCGGGCCATGTTCAACACGGCGTACGAGGTCGGCGGACCGGCCTGCGCGGTGAAGACCGTCGAATCGATGTCCGGCATCCGCATGGACCATTACGTCGAGGTCGACTTCACCGGCTTCGAGAAGCTCATCGACGAGCTCGGCGGCGTCGAGATCACCACCAGGACCGCCATCAACGACTCCAAGAGCCACCTCGACCTGGAGCCCGGCACCCACACCCTGGACGGCGAGGAGTCCCTCGGCCTCGTCCGTACCCGCAAGAGCGTCGGCGACGGCAGCGACCTCGGCCGGATCCAGCTCCAGCAGGCGTTCATCAAGGCGCTGATGGAGCAGGCGAAGAGCGTCGGCGTGTTCTCCAGCCCGCAGAAGCTGTTCGGCCTCGCGGACGCCGCCACCAAGGCGCTCACCACCGACTCCGGCCTCGGCTCGGTCAAGAAGCTCACCGGCTTCGCCGGCGGCCTCAAGGGACTCGGCGCGGAGAACGTGCACATGGTGACCCTGCCGGTGGAGTACGACCCGGCCGACCCGAACCGGGTCCTTCCGCAGGAGGAGGCCGGCAAGCAGGTGTGGGCGGCGCTGAAGCAGGACCGGCCGATTCCGGCCTCCGCCACGCAGAAGTCCGCCGGGGACAAGGGAGACGCCGGACAGGTGGTGCGCTGAGGCCTCCGGGGAATACCTGCGGCCCGCCCCCGGTTTTGGGAGATACGGCCGGTCCTGGCAGACTGGTACGTCGGCCCCGGTTCACGGCCGCGCAATCCGCGCGGACGACCCGGCGCCCTCCCGAAACTAGGAGACACCTTGAAGCGCGAGATCCACCCCGAGTACGTCGAGACGCAGGTCAGCTGCACCTGCGGTGCGTCGTTCACCACCCGGAGCACCATCGACAACGGCACCATCCGTGCCGACGTCTGCTCCGAGTGCCACCCGTTCTACACGGGCAAGCAGAAGATCCTCGACACCGGCGGCCGCGTGGCCCGCTTCGAGGCCCGCTTCGGCAAGGCTGCCGGCTCCGCCAGCAAGTAGCGAGCCACTGCGCCGGTTCCTGGCGCCCTCTTCCCGGGGGCGTCGGAACCGGCGTTTTTTCCGGTCGGGTGTCCGAGGGAGGCCCTCGGTCGTCCGTGGAGAGCCCCTCCGCCGTACGGGAGAGCTCTTCCGGACACCCACCGGGCAGTCACGCACTCCAGCAGGCCCGCAGATTTCAGACCAACCAGGAGCCCCCGAATGTTCGAGGCGGTCGAGGAACTGATCGGTGAACACGCCGGTCTTGAGAAGAAGCTCGCCGACCCGTCGGTCCACGCCGACCAGGCCAACGCGCGCAAGCTGAACAAGCGCTACGCGGAGCTGACCCCGATCGTCTCCACGTACCGGACCTGGAAGCAGACCGGCGAGGACATCGAGACCGCCCGCGAGTACGCCGCGGACGACCCCGACTTCGCCGCCGAGGTCAAGGAGCTGGAGAAGGAGCGCGAAGAGCTCACCGAGAAGCTCCGCCTCCTCCTCGTCCCGCGCGACCCCAGCGACGACAAGGACGTGCTCCTGGAGATCAAAGCGGGCGCGGGCGGCGACGAGTCGGCCCTGTTCGCCGGCGACCTCCTGCGCATGTACCTGCGCTACGCCGAGCGCATCGGCTGGAAGACCGAGATCATCGACTCCACCGAGTCCGAGCTCGGCGGCTACAAGGACGTCCAGGTCGCGGTCAAGACCAAGGGCGGCAACGGCGCCACCGAGCCCGGCCAGGGCGTCTGGGCCCGGATGAAGTACGAAGGCGGCGTGCACCGCGTGCAGCGCGTGCCCTCCACCGAGTCCCAGGGCCGCATCCACACCTCCGCCGCGGGCGTGCTCGTCACCCCGGAGGCCGAGGAGGTCGACGTCGAGATCCACGCCAACGACCTCCGTATCGACGTCTACCGCTCCTCCGGCCCCGGCGGCCAGTCCGTCAACACGACCGACTCCGCCGTCCGCATCACGCACCTGCCGACCGGCGTGGTCGCCTCCTGCCAGAACGAGAAGAGCCAGCTCCAGAACAAGGAGCAGGCCATGCGCATCCTGCGCTCCCGGCTCCTCGCCGCCGCTCAGGAGGCCGCCGAGCAGGAGGCCTCCGACGTGCGCCGCAGCCAGGTCCGTACGGTCGACCGCTCCGAGAAGATCCGTACGTACAACTTCCCGGAAAACCGCATCTCGGACCACCGCGTCGGCTTCAAGGCGTACAACTTGGACCAGGTGCTCGACGGAGAGCTGGACGCCGTCATCCAGGCTTGCGTCGACGCCGACTCCGCCGCCAAGCTCGCCAACGCGTAAGCGACCCGCCCGCCCCGCACACCCGTAAACCGTACGGAGAACCGCGATGAACCTGCTGCTCGCCGAGGTGGCCCAGGCCACCCAGCGGCTGGCCGACGCCGGTGTCCCCTCACCGCGATTCGACGCCGAGGAACTCGCGGCCTACGTCCACGGCGTGAAGCGGGGCGAGCTGCACGCCGTGCCCGACACCGACTTCGACGCCCGGTACTGGGAGACGATCGCCCGCCGCGAGGCCCGCGAACCGCTCCAGCACATCACCGGCCGCGCCTTCTTCCGCTACCTGGAGCTCCAGGTCGGACCCGGCGTCTTCGTGCCCCGCCCGGAGACCGAGTCGGTCGTCGGCTGGGCCATAGACGCCGTCCGCGCGATGGACGTCGTCGAGCCCGTCGTCGTCGACCTGTGCACCGGCTCCGGCGCCATCGCGCTCGCCATGGCGCAGGAGGTCCCGCGCTCGCGCGTACACGCCGTGGAGCTCTCCGAGGACGCCCTCAGGTGGACCCGGAAGAACGCCGAGGGGTCCAGGGTCACCGTCCACAAGGGAGACGCGCTGAGCGCCCTTCCCGAGCTCGACGGCCAAGTCGACCTGGTGATCTCCAACCCGCCGTACATCCCGCTCACCGAATGGGAGTACGTCGCTCCCGAGGCCCGCGACCACGACCCGGAGATGGCCCTCTTCTCCGGCGAGGACGGCCTCGACACCATCCGAGGCATCGAGCGCACCGCCCACCGCCTGCTCCGCCCCGGCGGCCTCGTCGTCATCGAGCACGCCGACACCCAGGGCGGCCAGGTGCCGTGGATCTTCACCGAGGAGCGGGGCTGGGCCGACGCGGCCGACCACCCCGACCTCAACAAGCGGCCCCGCTTCGCCACCGCCCGCAAGGCCATGCCGTGACCGGCCCCCGGCTCCACACCCCGTACCCGTACACGCTCGAGGAGGCCGGCTGATGGCACGGCGATACGACTGCAACGACGCCACCGACCGGACCACGGGGCTGCGCGAGGCCGCCTCCGCGATCCGCCGCGGCGAACTGGTCGTGCTGCCCACCGACACCGTCTACGGGATCGGTGCGGACGCCTTCAGCTCCGAAGGCGTCGCCGACCTCCTGGACGCCAAGGGCCGCGGCCGCAACATGCCCACGCCCGTCCTCATCGGCTCCCCGAACACCCTGCACGGCCTCGTCACCGACTTCTCCGAGCAGGCCTGGGAGCTGGTCGACGCCTTCTGGCCCGGCGCGCTGACCCTGGTCGCCAAGCACCAGCCCTCGCTCCAGTGGGACCTCGGCGACACCCGCGGCACGGTCGCCATCCGGATGCCGCTGCACCCGGTCGCCATCGAGCTGCTCACCGAGGTCGGCCCGATGGCCGTCTCCAGCGCCAACCTCACCGGACACCCCTCGCCCGAGGACTGCGACGCGGCCCAGGGCATGCTCGGCGACTCCGTCTCCGTCTACCTCGACGGCGGCCCGACGCCCGGCATCGTGCCGTCCTCCATCGTCGACGTCACCGGCACGGTCCCGGTCCTTCTACGGGCCGGCGCGCTCTCCGTCGAGGAGCTGCGCAAGGTGGTCCCCGACCTCGAGGTGGCCAATTGACCGCGCCCGAGGGGCGTGGCATAGCGGGGCGGACCGACACCTTCCGCATCCTCCACGTCAGCACCGGCAACGTCTGCCGCTCGCCGATCACCGAGCGGCTGACCCGCCATGCCCTGATGGACCGCCTCGGCGACCCGCTCAGCGGCGGCCTGATCGTGGAGAGCGCGGGCACCTGGGGCCATGAGGGCGCGCCGATGGAGGCCAACGCCGAGGTGGTCCTCGCCGACTTCGGCGCCGACGCCACCGGGTTCGTCGGCCGCGAGCTGCTCGACGAGCACGTGATCCGCGCCGACCTGGTCCTCACCGCCACCCGCGACCACCGCGCCCAGGTCATCTCCATGGGCCACTCCGCGGGCCTGCGCACCTTCACGCTCAAGGAGTTCACCCGGCTGGTCCGCGCGATAGACCCGGCCACGCTGCCCGACCCGCTCGACGAAGGCGTCGTCGAGCGCGCCCGCGCCCTGGTCCGCGCCGCCGCCGCGCTGCGCGGCTGGCTGCTGGCCCCGACCGCCGAGGCGGACGAGGTCTACGACCCGTACGGCGCGCCCATCACCTTCTTCCGCTCCATCGGCGACGAGATCAACCAGGCGCTCGACCCGGTGGTCACGGCGCTCACCGGCGTACGCGCCCCGCTCTGACGGACGTACGCGCGCCGTACCGCGCGCCGGTGCGCCGACCGCCGTACGCACTCCTCCTCGTACGCCGGTGCGCCGACCGGCGTACGGGACGCTCCGACAGCGGGCACACCGCTCCGCACCGGCCTACATTGGAGCTGAACCGGCCCCTCGCCGGCGCACCCACCTCCAGGCCCGGAGCCGTCCCATGCCGGTCACCTCTCCCGCCGCACCCGCACCCGTCCCGGCGCCGACCGCGCCCGACGACCTGCCCCAGGACTTCGGCGCGCTGCTCCGCCAGGACCCGGAGATCGCCGGTGTCCTGCTCGCCGAGCGGAACCGGCAGGCCGCCGGCCTCCAGCTGATCGCCGCCGAGAACTTCACCTCGCCCGCGGTCCTGGCCGCCCTCGGCTCGCCGCTCGCCAACAAGTACGCCGAGGGATATCCGGGCGCCCGCCACCACGGCGGCTGCGAGCACGCGGACGCCGCCGAACGCATCGCCGTCCGCCGGGCCACCGCCCTCTTCGGCGCCGAACACGCCAACGTCCAGCCGCACTCCGGCTCCTCCGCCGTCCTCGCCGCCTACGCCGCGCTGCTGCGCCCGGGCGACACGGTGCTCGCGATGGGACTCCCGTACGGCGGACACCTCACCCACGGGGCGTCCGGCAACTTCTCCGGCCGCTGGTTCGACTTCGTCGGGTACGGAGTGGACGCTTCGAGCGGGCTCATCGACTACACCCGCCTCCGCGCCCTGGCCCGCGCCCGCCGGCCCAAGGCGATCGTCTGCGGCTCGATCTCCTATCCGCGCCACCCGGACTACGAGCTGTTCCGGGAGATCGCGGACGAGGTCGGCGCGTGTCTGATCGTCGACGCCGCGCACCCGATGGGCCTGATCGCCGGGGGCGCGGCGCCGAGTCCGGTGCCGTACGCCGATGTCGTCTGCGCCACCACGCACAAGGTGCTGCGCGGACCGCGCGGCGGCATGATCCTGTGCGGCGCGGAGCTGGCCGAGCGGATCGACCGGGCGGTGTTCCCGTTCACGCAGGGCGGTGCGCAGATGCATACGGTGGCGGCGAAGGCGGTGGCGTTCGGCGAGGCGGAGACACCGGCGTACACGCTGTACGCGCACCAGGTCGTCGCGCACGCCCGGGTGCTGGCCGCAGGGCTGGAGGCCGAAGGGTTCGAGGTGACGACCGGCGGCACGGACACCCACATCATCGTCGCGGACCCGGCCCCGCTCGGCGTCGACGGCCGCACCGCCCGCGAGCGGCTGTCGGCCGCCGGCATGGTCCTGGACACCTGCGCGCTGCCGTACGGCGACGCGCGGGGCATCCGGCTGGGGACCGCGGCCGTCACGACGCAGGGCATGAACGAAGGAGACATGGCGCGGATCGCGGCGCTGTTCGGAGCGGCGGTACGGGAGCCGGGCGATGTGAGCCCGATCGCGGCGGAGGTCCGGGAGCTGGCCGCGCGCAATCCGCCGTACGCGCAGCAGCCGGCGTAGTCGGCGCTCCGTATCCGCGGCTGCGGACCGTTCCGTACGCGGAGTGGTCGGCCGTGCCGTATCCGGAGTCTGGACTCCGTCGCATCCGGGGCAGACGAACCCTGTGCAACCATCACCCGTACCGTGGAGTCCTTGTTCCTGAGACTAGGGTGTGGGTTTTGGATGGCCGGCGAATTCTGTGGGGCAGCCCGTGCGTGATTACCTGCTGACGCTCTGTGTCACGGCAGCGGTGACCTATCTGCTGACCGGGCCGGTGCGTAAGTTCGCCATCGCGGTCGGGGCGATGCCCGCGATCCGAGCGCGCGACGTCCACCGGGAGCCGACACCCCGGCTCGGTGGGATCGCCATGTTCGGCGGACTGTGTGCGGGACTGATCGTCGCCGACCACCTCTTCAACCTGAAGGGTGTCTTCGAACTCTCCAACGAGCCACGGGCGTTGCTCTCGGGTGCTGCTCTGATCTGGCTGATCGGCGTGCTCGACGACAAGTTCGAGATCGATGCGCTGATCAAGCTCGGCGGCCAGATGATCGCCGCCGCCGTCATGGTCATCCAGGGCCTCACGATCCTGTGGCTGCCGATCCCCGGTGTCGGCACGGTCGCCCTCACCCAGTGGCAGGGCACGCTGCTCACGGTGGCGCTGGTCGTCATCACGATCAACGCGGTCAACTTCGTCGACGGCCTGGACGGGCTGGCGGCGGGCATGGTGTGCATCGCCTCGGCCGCGTTCTTCCTGTACGCCTACCGCCTCTGGATGGGGTACGGAATCGAGGCGGCCTCCCCGGCGACGCTGTTCGCGGCGATCCTGATGGGCATGTGCATCGGCTTCCTGCCGCACAACATGCATCCGGCGCGGATCTTCATGGGCGACTCGGGCTCGATGCTGATCGGCCTGGTGCTGGCGGCGGGCGCGATCTCGATCACGGGCCAGGTCGACCCGGACGTCATGCAGATCTTCTTCGACGGCAGCGAGCGCGGCGCCACCCATGCGATGCTCCCGGTCTTCATCCCGCTGGTGCTGCCGCTGACGATCATCGCGATCCCGGCCGCCGACCTGATCCTCGCCATCGTCCGCCGCACCTGGAACGGCCAGTCGCCGTTCGCCGCCGACCGCGGCCACCTGCACCACCGCCTGCTGGAGATCGGCCACTCGCACAGCCGGGCCGTGCTGATCATGTACTTCTGGTCGGCTCTGATCGCCTTCGGCACCGTCGGCTACTCGGTCCACTCGGCGTCGTCGTGGATCGTGTTCGTCATCGTGGCGGCGAGCGCGGCAGGCCTGGTTCTACTCCTGATGCCGCGCTTCACCCCGCGTACTCCGCACTGGGCCAACCGCTTCGTCCCGCCGCGCTACCGCCGCCCCGCTCCGGAGCAGGCTTCCTCACCTTCGTACGACGAGAAGCCGGCCCCCGCGACCTCCGGGCCCCAACAGGCCCCGGAAGACGCTCAGATGGGCGAGGAGAGCTCCGAACGGGCTCCGGTGACGGTCGGAGTGTCCGGCGTCAACGGGGCGACCGCGATCGGCGCTCGTTCGCGTCTCCCTGAACGCCGGTCGATCGACTCTTCGCGCTGACGATTCGGATTCCGCGGTGCATTACCAGACATTGCGCCGTCTTGTCGTGCACACACGCGCGGATTAACTCTCATGTGTGACAGTTGGCACACTTTCCAGGTAAAGACCTCATCAAATAGTTTGTGATACCGTTCACGAGACCCGGTGACGGAGCCGAAGGACCCTAGTGAGACGGTCCTCGGACCCGGAAATCCGCCTCGCGGACCGGGCCTACGCTCGTCCATGACGACGCCCCATTCCTCCCCAAGACCAGTGGAGCTGCCGCCATGCAGTCCGACATGCGCGAAGTACTGCGCATCGCCACCCCCACCGCCGCGGTGGGAGCCATCGCCACGCTTGTCGGCGGGCTCGTCGCCGGCGGCGAGGGAGCGATCGGCGCTGTCGTGGGTTGCGTGGTGGTCATCCTCTTCATGGCACTCGGACAGCTGGCGTTGCAGTGGGTCGCCAGGTCGATGCCGCATCTTTTCCAGGGCATGGGGCTGCTGGTCTACTCGGTCCAGCTGGTGCTCCTGCTCGGCCTCATCATGGCCATCAGGAACACGACTCTCTTCGACCTCCAGGTCTTCGCCCTCACGCTGGTCGTCTCGGTGATCACCTGGATCACCACGCAGACCGTTCTGCACGCCAGGAGCAAGACCCTGTACGTCGATCCGGAGGCGGAGAGCCAAAACGCCCCGGGTGGAACCAAGAGGAAGCATGACCAGTAGGGCCGGGATAAAGCCCTGTTCGACATGCTGCTATCGTCCGGTCTCGGTTGCGGTACTGCGGGCGCGGACAACACGGCTGTCGCCTGATTCATCGCGAGGCTTCGGGCCCGGCCGCCGCCTCCTCACCGTAAGAACCAGTCCGGTGCCGACCTGCGGCTGCCAGCCGCTCCGATACAACGAGGTAGCCGTATCCATGCGCCATGCAGAAGGAGCTCCTGGTGACTGCTGACGCCCAGACGCTCGCCTTCGAGGTTGACTGCCACCTGTTCCAGGGCTCGTGCGGATTCCCAGCCCCGAGCGCGTGGTCGTTCATCTTCGACCCGATCTTCAGTATCGGTCCGGTCGACTTCAACAAGCCGATGCTGCTGGCGATCATCGGAACGATCGTCATCGTGAGCCTGTTCTGGGCCGGCTTCTCCAAGCCCAAGGTCATTCCCGGCAAGCTGCAGTCGGTCGCCGAGATCCTCTACGACTTCGTGCACCGAGGCATCGCCAAGGAGATCATCGGCAAGAAGGGCGAGCCCTTCGTCCCGCTGCTGGTGTCGCTCTTCTTCTTCATCTGGGTGATGAACCTGTGGGCGATCATCCCGCTCGCACAGTTCCCGGTGACCTCGCTCATCGCCTACCCGGTCGGACTGGCCCTGCTCGTCTGGGTCGTCTACATGTCGGTGACCTTCCGGAACAACGGTTTCGTCGGCGGTATCCGCAACCTGTGCGTGCCGAGCGGCCTGCCCAAGCCGATCTACGTGATCCTGACGCCGATCGAGTTCGTCTCGAACATCTTCGTGCGCCCCTTCACGCTGGCGGTCCGGCTCTTCGCGAACATGTTCGCGGGTCACATCCTCATCCTGGTCTTCACGATCGCGACCTGGTACATGCTCGGCACCGTGCTCGGCACCGTGTACGCCACCGCCTCGTTCGCCGTGACGCTGGCCCTGACCGTCTTCGAGATGTTCATTCAGGCGCTCCAGGCCTACGTGTTCACCGTGCTGACCGCCACGTACTTGTCCCAGGCGCTCGAAGAAGCGCACTGAGGACACCCGGGCCACCACCCGGACACCCCCTAGACGTCCGGTGGATGCAATCTCCACCGGCCACTCAAGAGAAGGAATCACAGATCCATGTCTGAGACTCTCGCAGCCGTCACGGGCAACATCGGCACCATCGGCTACGGCCTCGCGGCGATCGGCCCCGGCGTCGGCATCGGCATCATCTTCGGTAACGGTGTGCAGGCCATCGCCCGCCAGCCCGAGGCGGCCGGCATCATCCGCCAGAACATGCTGCTCGGCTTCGCGGTCATCGAGGCCCTGGCGCTCATCGGCTTCGTCGCGCCCTTCATCTACCCGAAGTAGTCCAGGCGACCTGACGATACGTTTTCGACGAAAGGTCCACCATGTTGCATCTGGCAGCTGAGGAGCCGCAGTCACCGCTGTTTCCGGTCTGGCCCGAGATTGTCATCGGCCTGATCTGCTTCAGCATCGTCTTCTTCGTCTTCTACAAGAAGCTCCTCCCGGCCATCAACAAGGCCCTGGACGAGCGTCGCGAGGCGATCGAAGGTGGCATCGAGAAGGCCGAAGCGGCTCAGACCGAGGCGCAGAGCGTTCTTGAGCAGTACAAGGCTCAGCTCGCAGAGGCCCGCCACGAGGCCGCTCGTCTGCGCCAGGAGGCGCAGGAGCAGGGTGCCGTCATCATCCAGGAGATGAAGGCGGAAGGTCAGCGGCAGCGCGAAGAGATCATCGCCGCCGGCCACACCCAGATCGAGGCCGACCGCAAGGCCGCTGCCTCCGCGCTGCGTCAGGACGTGGGCAAGCTCGCCACCGACCTGGCCGGCAAGCTCGTCGGCGAGTCCCTCCAGGACCACGCCCGGCAGAGCGGCACCGTCGACCGTTTCCTCGACGAGCTCGAGGCGAAGGCCGAGGCTGCCCGATGAACGGTGCGAGCCGCGAGGCACTGGCCGCCGCACGCGAGCGGCTCGACGCGCTGACCGACAACACGTCGGTCGACGCGGCGGCCCTCGCCGACGACCTGGCATCGGTCACCGCGCTGCTCGACCGCGAAGTTTCCCTGCGCCGGGTCCTCACGGACCCGGCCCAGAGCGGCGAGAGCAAGGCCGAGCTGGCCGCGCGCCTGCTCAGCGGTCAGGTCAGCGGCGAAGCCGTCGACCTGGTCTCCGGGCTGGTCCGCTCCCGCTGGTCGCAGTCGCGTGATCTGGTGGACTCGGTCGAGGAGCTGGCGAACACGGCAGACCTCACCGCCGCCCAGCGCGGCGGCGCCCTCGACGACGTCGAGGACGAGCTGTTCCGGTTCGGCCGGATCGTCGGCTCCGACACGGAGCTGCGTTCGGCGCTCACCAGCCGTACGGCCACCGCCTCGGCCAAGAGCGAGCTGCTGCGCAGCCTGCTCGGCGGCAAGGCGCAGCCGGTCACCGAGCGGATCATCGTCCGCCTGGTGACGCAGCCGCGGGGACGTAGCCTGGAGGCAGGGATCGAATCCCTGTCCAAGCTGGCCGCGGAGCGCCGCGACCGCGCGGTCGCCGTCGTCACCTCGGCGGTGCCGCTCAGCGACCGGCAGAAGCAGCGCCTCGGCGCCGCTCTGGCGAAGCTGTACGGCCGCGACATGCACCTGAACCTGGACGTGGACCCCGCGGTCCTCGGCGGGATCTCGGTGCGCGTCGGTGACGAGATCATCAACGGCACCGTCGCGGATCGCCTCGACGAGGCGACCCGGCGCATGGCCGGCTGACACAGCGCAGCGCAGAAGAACAAGCAAGACCAGCGGCCCGGTTGGGCCGTGCAGAAATTGCAGAAGATTCCTGGGGGTCGGCCCCCAGACCCCCTTAAGAAACTTCGGGCCCAACAAGGAGAGCAGGGAACCCAGATGGCGGAGCTCACGATCCGGCCGGAGGAGATCCGGGACGCACTGGAGAACTTTGTCCAGTCGTACCAGCCGGACGCGGCCTCGCGCGAGGAGGTCGGTACGGTCAGCGTTGCCGGCGACGGCATCGCGAAGGTGGAGGGCCTGCCCTCCGCCATGGCGAACGAGCTGCTGAAGTTCGAGGACGGCACCCTCGGTCTCGCCCTCAACCTCGAGGAGCGCGAGATCGGTGCGATCGTCCTCGGCGAGTTCAGCGGAATCGAGGAGGGCCAGCCGGTGCAGCGCACCGGTGAGGTGCTCTCCGTCGGCGTCGGCGAGGGTTACCTCGGCCGCGTCGTCGACCCGCTCGGCAACCCGATCGACGGCCTCGGCGAGATCGAGACCGACAGCCGCCGCGCCCTCGAGCTGCAGGCCCCTGGCGTCATGGTCCGCAAGTCGGTGCACGAGCCGATGCAGACCGGCTACAAGGCCGTCGACGCCATGGTGCCGATCGGCCGCGGCCAGCGTCAGCTGATCATCGGCGACCGTCAGACGGGTAAGACCGCGCTGGCCGTCGACACGATCATCAACCAGCGCGACAACTGGCGCTCGGGCGACGTGAACAAGCAGGTGCGCTGCATCTACGTCGCCATCGGTCAGAAGGGCTCCACCATCGCCTCCGTGCGTGGTGCGCTCGAAGAGGCCGGCGCGCTGGAGTACACGACCATCGTCGCCGCCCCGGCGTCCGACCCGGCCGGCTTCAAGTACCTGGCGCCGTACACCGGTTCGGCCATCGGCCAGCACTGGATGTACCAGGGCAAGCACGTCCTGATCATCTTCGACGACCTCTCGAAGCAGGCCGACGCCTACCGCGCCGTGTCCCTGCTGCTGCGCCGCCCGCCGGGCCGTGAGGCCTACCCGGGTGACGTCTTCTACCTGCACTCGCGTCTGCTGGAGCGCTGCGCCAAGCTCTCCGACGAGATGGGTGCCGGCTCGATGACGGGCCTCCCGATCGTCGAGACCAAGGCGAACGACGTGTCGGCGTTCATCCCGACCAACGTCATCTCCATCACCGACGGCCAGTGCTTCCTGGAGTCCGACCTGTTCAACGCGGGTCAGCGTCCGGCGCTCAACGTCGGTATCTCGGTCTCCCGAGTCGGTGGCTCCGCCCAGCACAAGGCCATGAAGCAGGTCTCCGGCCGGCTCCGCGTGGACCTCGCCCAGTACCGCGAGCTGGAGGCGTTCGCCGCCTTCGGTTCCGACCTGGACGCGGCCTCGAAGGCATCGCTGGAGCGCGGTAAGCGCATGGTCGAGCTGCTGAAGCAGCCCCAGTACGCCCCGTTCCCGATGGAGGAGCAGGTCGTCTCCGTCTGGGCCGGCACCACCGGCAAGATGGACGACGTCCCGGTCGAGGACATCCGCCGCTTCGAGTCCGAGCTGCTGGAGTACCTGCGCCGCGAGCGCAAGGACCTCCTGACCAGCATCGCCGAGGGCGGCAAGATGTCCGACGACACGCTGCAGTCGATCGCCGACGCGATCGCCGCCTTCAAGCAGCAGTTCGAGACCTCGGACGGCAAGCTCCTGGGCGAGGGCTGATCGATGGGCGCTCAGCTTCGCGTTTACAAGCGCCGCATCCAAGCCGTCACCGCGACCAAGAAGATCACCAAGGCGATGGAGATGATCGCCGCCTCGCGCATCGTCAAGGCGCAGCGCAAGGTGGCGGCGTCGATGCCGTACGCGACCGAGCTCACCCGTGCGGTGACCGCGGTGGCGACCGGCTCCAACGCCAAGCACCCGCTCACCACCGAAGCCGAAGCGCCGACCCGCGCCGCGGTCCTGCTCGTCACGAGCGACCGCGGTCTGGCCGGCGGCTACTCCTCCAACGCCATCAAGGCGGCGGAGCGGCTGCGGGAGCGCCTTGCCTCCGAGGGCAAGGAGGTCGACACGTACATCGTCGGCCGTAAGGGTGTCGCGTACTACGGCTTCCGCGAGCGCAAGGTCGAGGACTCCTGGACCGGCTTCACCGACAACCCGGCGTACTCCGATGCCAAGCGCATCGCCGCCCCGTTGATCGAGGCCATCCAGAAGGAGACGGCCGAGGGCGGCGTCGACGAGCTGCACATCGTCTTCACGGAATTCGTGTCGATGATGACGCAGAACGCGTTCGACGACCGGATGCTGCCGCTTTCGCTCGACGAGGTGGCGGAGGAGAGCACCCGCAAGGGCGAGATCCTTCCGCTGTTCGAGTTCGAGCCGTCGGCCGAGGACGTCCTGGACGCCCTTCTGCCGCGCTACGTCGAGAGCCGTATCTACAACGCACTGCTGCAGGCCGCCGCTTCCGAGCACGCCGCCCGCCGCCGCGCGATGAAGTCGGCGACCGACAACGCCGGGGATCTCATCAAGAGCCTCTCCCGGCTTGCCAACGCGGCCCGCCAGGCCGAAATCACCCAGGAAATCAGCGAGATCGTCGGCGGTGCCAGTGCTCTGGCCGACGCGACCGCGGGGAGTGACAAGTAATGACGACCACAGTTGAGACGGCCGCTGCCACGGGCCGCGTCGCCCGGGTCATCGGCCCGGTCGTCGACGTGGAGTTCCCCGTCGACGCGATGCCGGAGATCTACAACGCCCTTCACGTCGACGTGGACGACCCGGCCGAGGCCGGCGCCCGCAAGACGCTGACCCTCGAAGTCGCCCAGCACCTGGGTGACGGCGTGGTCCGCGCGATCTCGATGCAGCCCACCGACGGCCTGGTCCGCCAGGCCGCGGTGACCGACACGGGCAAGGGCATCACCGTCCCCGTCGGTGACATCACCAAGGGCAAGGTGTTCAACACCCTCGGTCAGATCCTGAACGAGCCGGAGGCCGAGGCGCAGATCACCGAGCGCTGGCCGATCCACCGCAAGGCCCCGGCCTTCGACCAGCTCGAGTCCAAGACCGAGATGTTCGAGACCGGCCTGAAGGTCGTCGACCTGCTGACCCCGTACGTCAAGGGCGGCAAGATCGGTCTGTTCGGTGGTGCGGGCGTCGGCAAGACGGTCCTCATCCAGGAAATGATCATGCGTGTGGCGAAGCTGCACGACGGTGTGTCGGTGTTCGCCGGTGTCGGTGAGCGCACCCGTGAGGGCAACGACCTCATCGACGAGATGACCGAGTCGGGCGTTCTGGAGAAGACCGCGCTCGTCTTCGGCCAGATGGACGAGCCGCCGGGGACGCGTCTGCGCGTGGCCCTGTCCGCCCTGACCATGGCGGAGTACTTCCGCGATGTGCAGAAGCAGGACGTGCTGCTCTTCATCGACAACATCTTCCGCTTCACGCAGGCCGGTTCCGAGGTCTCCACGCTGCTCGGCCGCATGCCGTCCGCGGTGGGTTACCAGCCGACCCTGGCCGACGAGATGGGTGTGCTCCAGGAGCGCATCACCTCGACGCGTGGTCACTCGATCACCTCGATGCAGGCGATCTACGTCCCCGCGGACGACCTGACCGACCCGGCCCCGGCCACCACGTTCGCCCACCTCGACGCGACGACGGTTCTCTCCCGTCCGATCTCCGAGAAGGGCATCTACCCGGCCGTGGACCCGCTGGACTCCACGTCCCGCATCCTGGACCCGCGTTACATCTCCCAGGACCACTACGCCGCGGCCAGCCGCGTCAAGGGGATCCTGCAGAAGTACAAGGACCTCCAGGACATCATCGCGATCCTCGGTATCGACGAGCTGGGCGAGGAGGACAAGCTCGTCGTCCACCGTGCCCGTCGCGTCGAGCGCTTCCTGTCGCAGAACACCCACGCCGCCAAGCAGTTCACCGGCCTGGACGGTTCGGACGTCCCGCTCGACGAGTCGATCGCCGCGTTCAACGCGATCTGCGACGGGGACTACGACCACTTCCCCGAGCAGGCGTTCTTCATGTGCGGTGGCCTGGACGACCTCAAGGCGAAGGCCAAGGAGCTCGGCGTCTCCTGAGCCGTCGGCTCACCGAGGGGGGTGGGGCTGGTCCCGCCCCCCTCACCACGCCCCGTAGAATTGAACCGACACCCGGCCAGGCGGCCGGGTGGTGACCCGAGGAGTCTCCTTGGCTGCTGAGCTGCATGTGGAGCTGGTCGCCGCGGACCGCAGTGTCTGGTCCGGCGAGGCCACCCTGGTCGTCGCGCGTACCACGTCCGGCGACATCGGCATCATGCCCGGTCACCAGCCGCTTCTCGGTGTGCTGGAATCGGGCCCGGTGACGATCCGCACGAGCGAGGGCGGTACCGTCATCGCCGCTGTGCACGGTGGTTTCATCTCGTTCGCGGACAACAAGCTGTCGCTGCTGGCTGAGATCGTCGAGCTGGCGGACGAGATCGATGTCCAGCGCGCCGAGCGTGCGCTAGAGCGTGCGAAGTCGGACGCGGACGGAGCCGCCGAGCGGCGCGCCGAGATCCGTCTCCGTGCGGTGGCGGTGCACTAGCACCCCCACGGACAGATGTTTTTACTCAGCCGCGGCCCGAGCTGGAGAAATCCAGCCGTGTCGCGGCTGAGGCGATGCAGGTGCAATGCAGTTCGAATCGGTTCGTTATCCGTTACTCGACGATGCGAGGAGGTCGGTGGAGATGGTCCTCGCGTTGTGGGTGGGCGTGTCCGTCATCGTGCTGGTCCTGGTGGGATTGTTCGTCTTCGGTCTGCGCCGGCGGCTGATCCAGCGGTCCGGAGGCACCTTCGACTGTTCGCTCCGCTGGGATGTCTCCGAGGAGCCGGACCCCTCCGGCAAAGGCTGGGTCTACGGCGTCGCCCGCTACAGCGGTGACCGTGTCGACTGGTTCCGTGTCTTCTCCTACGCTCCTCGCCCCCGTCGGGGCCTGGAGCGTTCTGCGATCGAGGTGATCGCCCGCCGCCTGCCGGAGGGTGAGGAGGAGCTGGCGCTCCTCTCCGACTCCGTCGTGCTCGGCTGTCTCCACCGCGGGACCCGCCTGGAGCTGGCGATGAGCGAGGACGCGCTGACCGGCTTCCTCGCCTGGCTGGAGGCGGCACCGCCCGGCCAGAGAGTCAACGTGGCGTAGGGCGAAGGCCCGTACACGGCGAAAAGCCGGGGAGACGGGGGGCGGACCCGTCTCCCCGGCGCTTTCGGGGGGTGGCGCTGGTGTTGTTACGGCGTGAGGGCTACTTGAGACCGCTGTTGATCGCGCTCACCAGTTCACCGTTGGTGGTGTCACCGGAGAACTCCCAGAAGAACGCGCCACCGAGGCCCTGGTTCTTCGCCCAGGTCATCTTGGAGCCGATGGTGGCCGGGGTGTCGTAGCTCCACCAGTTGGTGCCGCAGTGCGCGTAGGCCGTACCGGCGATGGTGCCGGTGGCCGGGCAGGTGTTCTTGAGGACCTTGTAGTCCTCGATGCCCGCCTCGTACGTGCCCGGGGCCGCGCCGGTCGCCGTGCCGCCGGGAGCGGCCTGGGTGACGCCGGTCCAGCCGCGGCCGTAGAAGCCGATGCCGAGGAGCAGCTTCTTGGCCGGGACGCCCTTGGCCTTCAGCTTGGCGATGGCGTCGGCGGAGGTGAAGCCCTCCTGCGGGATGCCGGTGTACGGGGTCAGCGGCGAGTGCGGGGCCGTCGGGCCCTTGGCCGCCCAGGCGCCGAAGAAGTCGTACGTCATCACGTTGTACCAGTCGAACGACTGCGCGGCGCCCGCGTAGTCGGCGGCGTCGATCTTGCCGCCGGCCGAGCCGTCCGCGGTAATGGCGGCGGTGACCAGGTTGCCCGCGCCGAACTTGGCCTTCGTGGCGGCGGCGAGCTTCGTCAGCGCGGTCGGGCCGCTGGTGTCACAGGTCAGACCGCAGGCGTTCGGGTACTCCCAGTCGAGGTCGATGCCGTCGAAGACATCGGCCCAGCGCGGGTCCTCGACCAGGTCGTAGCAGGACTGCGCGAAGGCGGCGGGGTTCTGTGCGGCCTGAGGGAAGCCGCCGGACCAGGTCCAGCCGCCGAACGACCAGAGGATCTTGATGTGCGGGTACTGGGCCTTCAGCTTGCGCAGCTGGTTGAAGTTGCCACGCAGCGGCTGGTCCCAGGTGTCGGCCTTGCCGTCGACGGACTGGTCGGCGGTGTACGCCTTGTCGTAGTCGGCGTAGGAGTCACCGATGGTGCACCGGCCGTTCTGCACGTTGCCGAAGGCGTAGTTGATGTGCGTGATCTTCGCCGCGGAGCCGGACGTCACCAGGTTCTTGACGTGGTAGTTGCGCCCGTAGACGCCCCAGTTGGTGAAGTAGCCCAGGTTGATCTTGTCGCCGCCGGGCTGCTCGCCGCCGCCACCGCCGGTGGTGCGCACCGAGACGGAGGCGGAGAGGGGGCCGAGCTGGTCGATGGTGTCGCGGGCCTGCACGGCGTACGTGTAGTCGGTGCCGGCGGTCAGTCCGGTGTTGGTGTACGTGGTGCCGGTGACCGTGGCGATCTTGGCGCCGTTGCGCAGGACGTCGTAGTTCTTGACGCCCTTGTCGTCGGTGGCCGCGCTCCAGCTCAGCTTCACCGAGGTGTCGGTGACGTCGCTGGTGGTGGGTGCGCCGGGAACGGAGGGCGGGTTGTCGCCGGGGACGGTGGAGCCGTCACAGGAGGCGCCGTTCAGCTTGCAGCCGGAAGGCGCGCCGGGGCCGGAGCCGTTGAAGCCGAAGCTGAGGCTGGCACCGGGCGCGATGCTGCCGTTCCAGCCGAGGTTCTTGGCGGTCCAGCTGTTGCCCGAGTTGGTGACGGTGGCGTCCCAGGCGGAGTTGACCCGGGTCCCGGCGGGGTAGTCCCACTCGATGGTCCAGGAGGAGAGCGCCGTGGTGCCGGTGTTCTTCACCGTCCACTGGCCCTCGAAGCCGCCGCCCCAGTCCGACTTCTTGGTGTACGTGGCGGTGGCCGAGGTGGCTGCCGCCGCCGGAGTGGCGAGACCCACCATCGCGGCGAACGGCACGGCGAGCGCGGTGAGACCGGCGATGACCTTGGACCGGCCGCTGCGCAGCGGGATCCATCTGAATCGGGAACGGCGTGGGGGAGTATCAGTGCTCAACGGTGCTCCTCGGGTGAGGTCCAGCAAACGGGGATGATTCGGTGGACTGCAAACCCTGCGCCGCCCTGAGTACGGGTGCTCTCGTACTCACCGCAGTGTGTGATGGGTGACATTAGGAAGGTCTGGACCAATCGTCAAGAGGTCTGGACCAAAGACCGAAGGCCGGAACCGGCCCGAATTCGGACCGGAATCCGGCCTTTCGCGGCCCCGGACCGCGCCCGGCACCCAGCCGTCGTCAGACGCCCAACTCCTGCGCCAGCACCGCCGCCTGGACCCGACTCCGCAGCCCCAGCTTGGCCAGCAACCGGCTGACGTGCGTCTTCACCGTCGCCTCCGCCATCGCCAGGCGCAGCGCGATCTCCGCGTTCGACAGCCCCTCACCGAGACACCCCAGCACCTCCCGCTCGCGCCGCGTCAGCGCCTCCAGCACCGCCGGATCGGCCGAACTCCCGTTCCGTACGGGCGTGGTTCCGGCGAACTCCGCGATCAGCCGCCGCGTCACGGCCGGCGCGATCAGCCCTTCGCCGCGCGCCACCGTCCGTACCGCCTCCAGCAGATCGCGGGCGTCGGTGTTCTTCAGCAGAAAGCCCGACGCTCCCGCCCGCAGCGCGCCGAACACGTACTCGTCCAGGTCGAACGTGGTCAGGACCAGGACGTCCGCCAGCTCCTCCGCCACCACCTGCCGGGTCGCCGACACGCCGTCCAGCCGCGGCATCTGCACATCCATCAGGACGAGATCCGGCCGGAGTTCACGCGCCAGCCGCACCGCCTCCTCGCCGTCGCCCGCCTCGCCGACGACGTCGATGTCCGGCGCGCTGGAGAGGATCAGCACCAGCCCCGCCCGTACCGCCGCCTGGTCCTCCGCGACCAGCACCCGGATCGTCATTCCCGCATCTCCCTCTCCCGTACCGGCAGTTCGGCCCGCACCCGCCACAACTCCGCTCCCACGCCACCTGCTTCGAACGTCCCGCCGAGCAGCGCCACCCGCTCCGCCATTCCCACCAGACCGGCCCCCGAACCCGGCGCCGTCGGCCCCGGACGGCTGCCGGACACACTGGTCACCTCGACCGTCAGCGCCTCGCCGGCCAGGCCGAGCCGCACGGTGACCGGGCCCGGCGCCGCGTGCTTGAGCGCGTTGGTGAGGGACTCCTGCACGATCCGGTACGCGGCCAGCTCGACCGGCGTCGGCAGCGCGGGCGAGTCCGCCGCACGGCTGTCCTGCAGCGTGCAGACCAGCCCGCCCGGCGCCCCGTTGACGTTCGCCTGCTCGATGAGCGCGTCCAGCGACGCCAGCGTCGGCGCCGCAGCCGGAGCGCCTTCCTCGCCGCCCTCGCGCAGCAGCCCGATCAGCCGCCGCATCTCCGCGAGCCCCTCCACGCTGTTCTCCCGGATCACCTTCAGCGCGTTCCGCGAGGTGTCCGGGTCGTCGATGGAGAGGGCCGCCGTGGAGTGGATCGCCACGGCCGAGAGGCGGCCCGCCACCATGTCGTGCAGCTCGCGCGCCATCCTGGCCCGCTCGGCGACCACCGCCTGGACCCGGTCCATCTCGGCCAGCCGCGCGGTCTGCACGGCGGCCAGCCGGGCGGTGTCGGCGGCGGTGCGGTGGCTGCGCACGCTGACCCCGGTGATCGCGGGAATGAAGGAGACAAGCCCGACGACCACACCGATCAGCAGCGCCTCCGGCCTGCGGAACCAGGCCAGGAAGCCGATCGTGGACGCGACGGTGATCAGCAGCGTGGCCACCGGGATCCGGCGGGCCGCGGCCGGCGTCCCGTACAGCACGGCCGCGTACACGATGTCCGTGAACATCAGGATGGTCGCCAGGCTGCCACGGGTGAACTGGTCCGCGACCAGCGCGAGCGTGGCGACGGCCAGCGCGGTGCGCGGAGCGCTGCGCCGCAGCAGCTCCACCGAGGCCATCGCGGTCAGCGGTACGAGCGTGACCCACGGTGCGGAGAAGAGGCGGCCGCCTTGGGTGTGCAGGCCGAGCCGCCACAGGAGCAGCCCGCCGAGCAGGCCGGAGACGGCGAGGACGACGTCGTCGCGGTGGAAGCGGATGGCGGGAAACACCTCTCCATCCAACACGCAGCACCACCGCCGGGCCTCCCTTCGCAGGCCGATGCGCCACTACATCGAAGGATGCAGTCCCGTTTCCTCACCGCCGACGACGTTTTCGGCCCCGGCGGACGGGAGGCTGGAGGAAACGGGAGGAGAGTGCTGTGATCGCCCTACTGGTCGTGGCCTGCGAGGTCGCGTTCTGGGTCCTGCTGGCCGCCGGACTCGCGTTGCGGTACGTCGCGCGGAAGCCGAAGCTCGGAGCCGCCGTACTGCTCTGCGAGCCGCTGCTGGAGGTCGTGCTGCTGGTGGTGACCGTGATCGACCTCAGGAACGGCGCCGAGCCGGACTGGAAGCACGGACTGGCCGCCGTCTACATCGGCTTCACCGTGGGCCTCGGCCACCACACCATCAAGAAGGTGGACGCCTGGGTCGCGCACCGCTGGTTCGGCGGCCCGCCGCCGGTGAAACCGCCGAAGTACGGCATGGCCCGAGCCGTCCACGAGTGGCGCACCGCCGCCCGCTGGATCCTCGCCGCGGCGGTCGCGCTCGGCCTGCTCCAGGCGGCGGTCTGGTACGTCGGTCCGGGCGGCGCCATCAGCTCGCTCCAGAGCTGGCAGCGGACGATGCTCCTGGTGATCGGCATCAACGTGATCATCGCCGGCGGCTACACGCTCTTCCCGAAGCAGGCACCGAAGAACACCGACGCGGTCGGACGCGAGCCCGCGAGCAGGCTCTAACGCTCACCGCCCGGCACCCACAGCACGTCCCCGACCTCCTTGTTGGCGCTGCGCGCCAGGATGAACAGGAGGTCGGAGAGGCGGTTGAGATAGGTGGCGGTCAGGGTGTTCATCACGTCGCCGTGCACCTCCAGCGCCGCCCAGGTCGACCGCTCCGCGCGCCGGACCACCGTGCACGCCTGGTGGAGCAGCGCGGCCCCCGGCGTACCTCCGGGAAGGATGAAGCTGCGGAGCTTCTCCAGCTCCTCCAGGAAGCGGTCGCAGTCCGCCTCCAGCTTGTCCACGTAACTCTGCTCCACGCGCAGCGGCGGGTACTTCGGGTCCTCGACCACCGGCGTCGACAGGTCGGCGCCCACGTCGAAGAGGTCGTTCTGGACCCGTACGAGGACCTTCACCACGTCCTCGCCCAGCTGCCCCAGCGCCACGGCGGTCCCGATCACCGCGTTGGCCTCGTTGGCGTCCGCGTACGCCGCGATCCGCAGATCGGTCTTGGCGGTGCGGCTCATGTCGCCGAGGGCCGTGGTGCCCTGGTCGCCGGTCCGGGTGTAGATGCGCGTCAGATTGACCATGGGCCCAGCGTAGTTAAGGCTCAGGCCCTCAACTACGCGTGGCGCGGAGCCGAATGACACGTCTCGGTGTGATGTCCGTCATTCGAGACGTGACGCGCATCTCTTCACGGCCTCAGCGCCCCCGGCGGGTACTAATCTCCGCCGGAGAGCAATGTGAACCGCCGTGAACAGACGCCGCAGAGGCGGACAGAGAACAAGGGGTGCGAACGTGGCCAGGAAGCTCGCCGTCATCGGTGCCGGACTCATGGGATCCGGGATCGCGCAGGTCTCCGCCCAGGCGGGCTGGGACGTCGTGCTGCGGGATGTCACCGACGCGGCCCTGACCCGCGGCCTGGACGGCATCAAGGCCTCGTACGACAAGTTCGTCGCCAAGGGCAGGCTGGAGGCGTCCGACGCCGAGGCCGCGCTCGCCCGCATCACCACGACCACCGACCTCGACGCCGTCGCGGACGTGGACGTCGTGGTGGAGGCGGTCTTCGAGAAGCTGGAAGTCAAGCACGAGATCTTCCGCGCCCTGGACAAGGTCGTCGGCGAGAACACCGTGCTGGCCTCGAACACCTCCGCCATCCCGATCACCAAGATCGCCGCCGTGACGGAGCGTCCGGAGCGCGTGGTCGGCGTGCACTTCTTCTCGCCGGTCCCGATGATGCGGCTCTGCGAGCTCGTCCGCGGCTACAAGACCAGCGACGAAACCCTCGCCACCGCCCGTGAGTTCGCCGAGTCGGTCGGCAAGACCTGCATCGTCGTCAACCGCGATGTGGCCGGCTTCGTCACCACCCGGCTCATCTCGGCCCTCGTCGTGGAGGCCGCGAAGCTGTACGAGTCGGGCGTCGCCACGGCCGAGGACATCGACACCGCCTGCAAGCTCGGCTTCGGCCACGCCATGGGCCCGCTCGCCACGGCCGACCTGACGGGCGTCGACATCCTGCTCCACGCCACGGGCAACATCTACACCGAGTCGCAGGACGAGAAGTTCGCGGCCCCCGAGCTGATGCGCCGGATGGTCGACGCAGGTGACATCGGACGCAAGAGCGGGCAGGGCTTCTACACGTACTGACCGCAGCCGCATCCCTGCCCCTTCGGCCCACCGCCGTCGGGGCGGGGAGTGTACCCGGCGGTGTGCGGTCTCCGGCGAACCGACGTCACTCCACCGAGTGAATTCGGTATCGGTTCGCTTACAGACGGCAACTTCCCTGTCGCTGCGGCAGTCAGTTGTGGAAGAGAAGAACAGACAGACGGATCTCGCCACGGAGCAACAGCAGGGGAGCGCATATGCATATCAGGGGCGACCACGCCGAGCTGGTCGTCGGGGGCCGCCTCGACGTCCGAAGCGCGGCGGACGCCCGTACGGTCCTGCACTCGGCCGTCGACGACGGAGCCGGCGATCTGGTGCTGGACCTGACCGAGCTGAATTCCTGGGACGCCACCGGACTCGGCGTCATCATGGGGGCCCACCGCAGGGCCGGGCGGGCCGGACGCCGACTCGTGCTGCGCGGTGTGCCGCCGCAGATGCAGCGCCTCCTGGTCGCCACCCGGCTGCACCGCATCCTGGCGATCGAGGGCGGGATCGCCGCCGACTCGCTGCCGCGCGTCTGAGGCCGCGCGTCCGCGTACGAAGGGACCTCCGGGGCGCAAGACGCGCAATCCTCACCGGAATGTGACGTCCCGGACGGCATGGCACCCCGCCCGTGCGTGGATACTGTGCGAAGGTCTAGGGTTCGGCCGTCTGCCCCATGACACCCACCCGAGGCAGGCACCGGACCGGAAGCGACAGCGGGGCGTGCGAGGCCGGAGGGGCTAACCGAGCGCGACGCGTCTGGGGGACTTGTTGATGGACCCGACACACCAGGGGCCGGAAGAGTACGGGCAGAATGCCGACGGCTCCGACCCCTCCGACGGCCGTCGCCGGCCGTCCCGGGAGTCCAACGCCGCCGACTTCGGCCAGCCGGCACCGCAGCAGGTGCGCGTCGTCCAGCTCACGGTCGGCGACCTCCTGCTCACGGTCAACCCCGTCGACGGCAGCGAGGTCGAGGCCTGCCCGCCCGGCTCCGAGCCCGAACCGCCCGTCCGCCGCACACCCACCGAGCGCGCCGACCACGAACGCGCCGGCGCACCACCCGTACCGGCGGGACCGCCCGCTCCGCAGCTGCCGCTGCTGGAGCGTCAGGAGGAGCGCGAGCGGCTGGTGGCCCTGCTGGCCCGCGGCCGCAGCGTCCGCCTCACCGGCCAGGCCGGATCCGGCCGCACCGCGCTGCTCGACGCCGTCGCCGCCGACTGCACGGACCTGGCACCCGACGGCGTCGTCCGCCTCAGCGGCCACCGGCGCACCGCCGCCGACCTGTTGTACGGCCTCTTCGACGCGATCCACCAGGCCCCGCTCCACCGACCCGGACCCGAGGAACTGCTCGCGCTCGTCCGCTCCATCGGCGCCGTCGTGATCGTCGACGACCTGGAGATCGGCGGCGCCGTGCTCGACGGACTCCTGGAAGCCACCCCGGAGTGCGCCTTCCTCTTCGGCACCGCGCCCGACCTCACCCCGCCCGGCGTCGACGCGCACCTGGAGGAGGTCCTCCTCGCCGGCCTCGGCCGCTCCGCCTCGCTGGAGCTGCTGGCCAAGGTCGTCGAGCGCCCGCTGACCGAGGACGAGCGGAACTGGGCCGGCGACCTCTGGTTCGAGTCCGAGGGGCTGCCGCTCCGCTTCGTCCAGGCCGGATCGTTGCTGCGCCAGCGCGACCGGCTCAACACGGACCCCGCGGCCTTCGACGAGTACGACTACTTCGAGCCACGCCCGGACGACGCGCCGCCGGTCCCCGAAGCGCCGACCGCCGAGACCCTGGACGTGCCGCTGCCGAGCCTCGGCGAAGGCGCCGCACCCGCCGTCCTGCTCGCCTCCCGGCTCAGCGAGGCGGCCCGCGAGACCCTGCGCTTCACCGTCGCGCTCGGCGGCGAGGTGCCCCACCAGGCCCATCTGCCGGCCCTCGTCGGCGACACCCACGCGGACGCCGCCCTCGGTGAACTCGCCGGCTGCGGACTGCTCTCGCCGGCCGGCCCGCGCTACCGGCTCGCCGCCGGTGTCCTCGCGCAGCTGGAGGCCGGCGGATACGCGGAGGAAGCCGCAGCCCACGCCCGTACCGCCGCCCAGCACTACGCCTGGTGGGTCTCGCACCCTTCCGTCACACCGCAGCGGGCCGTCGCCGAGTCCGACGCGATCGTCGCCGCGATGGGCCGCCTGGTGCCCGACGGCGACGCGGGCCAGGCCAGCGCGGCCGTCCTGCTGGCCCGCAGCGCCGCTCCCGCGCTGGCGGCGGGGATGAGCTGGGGCGCCTGGGAGAAGGCGCTCAGGGCGGGCCAGGAGGCCGCCAGGATCGCCGGTGAGGTCGCCGAAGAGGCCTACTTCCACCATGAGTTGGGTGTCCTCGCACTCTGCTCCGGCAACCTCGACCGGGCCCGTACGGAACTGGAGACCTCCATCTCCATGCGCGGCGCGCTCGCCGACAAGTCCGGTGCGGTGGCCGGCCGCCGCGCCTTGGCCCTCGTCGCGGACCGTTCCGGCGGCTTCGCACCTCCGGCCCGGCCCCAGGTGGCCGACGAGGTGCCCGCCGTACGCCACGACCTCCTCGCCGGTACGCCGCCGTTCGGCCTCCCGGCCGGGCCGCTCTTCGCCCGGCAGACGGCCGAGGAGGAGCCGACCGTGGTGGCCCCGTTCCCGGCCGCCGCACCGAAGGCGGGCGGTGGGAGCGCGGTCCTCGGCGGCGCGCGGCGTAACCTGGCCGCCGCGGGCGCCGGCGCGCTGCTCATCGCCGTGCTCGGCACCGTCGTCACGCTCGGCCTCACCGCCGGCGACACCGAGGAGCCGGGCGGCAGCCGTAACGTCACCACCGAGCAGTCGTCACCCGGGTCCACCGAGGACGACGAGACCCCCGCCGACCAGCCGGCCGACGTCCCCGCACCGGACGACGGAGCCCCCGGCAACGAGGTCTCCGCCACTCCGGGCGTCTCCACCTCCGCCGCGCCCACCACCTCCGGCTCGCCGTCCCCGTCCGCCTCGTCGCCGGACGGGAGTTCACCGGGTACGGGAGAGCCGTCGAGCGGGCCGAGCAGCAGCACCCCGGGTGAGCCCACCCCGACCCGGAGCTCGCCCAGGCCCTCGCAGTCCACGAGCACCGGCCCGACCGTGACGCCCTCCGAGTCGGAGCCGGACCCGGATCCGACCCCGTCAGAGCCGTCTCCCACGGAGACCCCGGACCCGGGCCCGCCTCCGCCGGACACCTCCGCCTCCGCCAGCGGCCCCGCCGAGTCCGCCACCGCCACGGCGACGGCCACCACCGGCGCTCCGGCGGAGAGCGACGACCCCACCGAGGCGGCGGCCTGACACACGGAAGCCGGGTGCCCCGCGATGGGACACCCGGCTGTGGACGGACGGTGGGTCAGAACAGGCGCAGTTTGTCGTCCTCGATACCGCGCATCGCGTTGTAGTCGAGGACCAGACAGCCGATGCCCCGGTCGGTCGCCAGCACGCGCGCCTGCGGCTTGATCTCCTGGGCCGCGAAGACGCCCTTGACCGGCGCGAGATGCGGGTCGCGGTTGAGCAGCTCCAGATAGCGGGTCAGCTGCTCCACGCCGTCGATGTCGCCGCGCCGCTTCAGCTCCACGGCGACCGTCCCGCCGTTCGCGTCGCGGCAGAGGATGTCCACCGGGCCGATGGCGGTCGGGTACTCACGGCGGATCAGGGTGTGGCCCTCGCCGAGGATCTCGATCCGGTCGGCGAGCAGCTCCTGGAGGTGCGCCTCCACACCGTCCTTGATCAGCCCCGGGTCGACGCCCAGCTCGTACGAGGAGTCGTGGAGGATTTCCTCCATCGTGATGATCAGTTTTTCGCCCGCCTTGTTCACCACGGTCCAGACGCCCGCCTCCTCGCCGGCGCCCTCCTTCAGGGTGCACGGCGGCGACATCCAGTTGAGCGGTTTGTACGCCCGGTCGTCGGCGTGGATCGAGACGCTGCCGTCCGCCTTCACCAGGATCAGACGGGGGGCGGAGGGCAGGTGGGCTGTGAGCCGGCCCGCGTAGTCGACGGAGCAACGGGCGATGACGAGACGCATGGTCGGCAACGCTACTCGACTACCGGGGCCCGACGCGATTTCCCCATCAGTCCACCTCTGTCACTCGCTCCCCAGCACGGAGGCGCACAGGGGGCTTGCCCCTCTTTGCGCCCCTTGCTCGGTGGCCGGTTGTGTTCCCAATCTCCTGGTGCGGCCTGCACCGCGCGCTTAACGTGGATGCAGGAGGTCGCCGCCCGTGCACGCTGCGTCGTCGCCCTTCTTCCCTGCCCGTAAGGCCCCGGTCACCGTCCGGGGTCGCGAGAGGAGAACCCATGTCGCTCGACGTCTCACCGGCGCTGTTGGAACAGGCCGAGCGAGGCGAGGTCGACGAAGCCGACTTCGTCGACTGCGTCCGGACCTCCCTGCCTTTCGCGTGGGAGATGATCAGCTCGCTGGTGGCTCAGCTGAAGGTGGACGGCGGCCAGTTCGCCGACAACCAGACGCCGCCGCCGGACGAGCAGGCGCGCGGCCAGCTGCTGCGTGCGCTCGCCAGTGATGCGATACGCGGCGCGCTCCAGCGGCACTTCGGAGTGCGTATCGCCTTCCAGAACTGCCACCGCGTCGCGGTGTTCCCGCTGGACGCCTCGGTCGACGACCGGCTGGCCAAGTTCACTTCGGTGAGGGGCCAGTTGCTCAACCAGTCGCCCGAACTACGGGACTGCTGAACGCTTCTGCTGCCGCTTCGGGCCGCGGGAGGTGCAACTGGCTCCGGGGCGGCAGCTCCCGTACCACCGGCACCACGTTCCACCGCATCACGCATCACGCATCACGCATCACGCATCACGCATCACGCATCACGCATCACGCATCACGCATCACGCTCCATGCTCCACGCTCCACCGCGAGGTCGTTTCGCATGTACAGGCGGCGCAGGTCAGGTGAGCAGCGGCAGCACGTCCGCGCCCAGGCGCCGTACGTTCTCCTCGGTCGCCGCCAGGTCGCCCGACCCCTCCACCAGGAGCGCGAAGCGGGTGATGCCGGTCCGCTCGGCCGTGGCCGCGAGCCGGTCGGCGGCCAGCTTCGGCGAGCCCACCGGATGCAGCCCGCAGAGCAGTTCCGCGTACGCCACCGGGTCCCGCATCACGCGGTGCCGGTCGTCGACCGTGACATGCGCGTCCAGGCCCTGGCGCAGCCAGCCGGGCATCGTCTTTACTAGCGTCTCCGCCGCGTCCCCGGGCCCGTCCGCGATCTGGGCCACCCCTGCGGACACATGTGCGGCCCGCTCCACCACGTCCGGCGGATGTCCGGCCTCGCGGGCCGCCGTACGCCACAGAGCGACCATCTCCGCCTTCTCCTCGTCCCCGCAGTGCATGCCGAGCAGCATCGGCAGCGCCCGGCCCGCCGCCAGCCGCACGGTCTTCGGCGAGGTGCACGCCACGATCACCTCGGGACCCTCGGCCGAGCCGTCGGCCAGCAGCTCGTCCGCGCGCGGCACCACGGCCACCTCGCGGAAGCCGAACCGCTCCCCGCGCCCGGCGACCCGCGGCTCCCGCAGCCAGTCGAGCAGCAGCTCCAGCGCCTCCGGGAAGCCGTTCTCGTACGCGTCGAGTCCACCGCCGAAGACCTCCAGGTCCACCCACGGCCCGCCCCGGCCGACCCCGAGCGAGAACCGTCCGCCGCTGGTCAGGTGGAGCAGCGCGGCCTGCTCGCCGAGCGCGACCGGATGGTGGTTGGGCAGCACGCTGACGGCGGTGCCGACCCGGATCCGCCGGGTCCGGCCGAGGATCAGCGCGGCCAGCGTGGTGGCGGACGGGCAGGCCCCGTACGGCACGAAGTGGTGCTCGGCCAGCCACACCGAGTCGAGCCCGGACTCCTCCGCCGCCTCGGCGGACCGGACGGCCCGGTGCAGGGCCTCGCCCGGTCCCTGGCCCGGGAACTGAGCTGCCAGAACGAACGTTCCGATGCGCATCGCGTGTTGCCTCCTCGCGGCCGACGCGTGTCTCCCCCACTGGCAACAACGTCTGACACGTGCCAAAGGCACGGTCCGAGGTGAAGTTGTTGCGATTTTCCGCTAACTCACTCCCGTGCCCGATCGTGCCGTACCGCGCCGCCCTTCCCGACCCGACACCTGCCCCTGGCGCCAGCCTCTAGGCTGGGAGCACGACCTGCCCGTGCCGCCCCCGTGAGGTGTCCCGTGTCCCCGCGCCGCAACCGCCCCCGTGGCGGCGAGAGTCCCGACGAACACCCCGGTACGGCGCTGGGACGGTACGGCGGGGGAGGGGCCACCGAGAGCTGGCAGGGCGACGAGTGGTCGATCCGCCCGGTGAGCGGCGCGAGCGCGCAGGGCAAGCGGTACCGCTGCCCCGGCTGCGACCAGGAGATCCCCTCCGGCGTCCCGCACCTCGTGGCCTGGCCCGAGTTCGGCGGCATCGACGACCGCAGGCACTGGCACAAGGCCTGCTGGAACGCGAAGGACCGCCGCACCACGCGGGTGCAGCGGTCCCGGAACGCGCCGCGCTACTGAGAGTCGTACGTACGCCGGCTCAGACGTCGCGCCGGTCCAGCGCCAGATAGGCACCGCCCATCGCCACGGCCGCGACGCCCAGCATCAGCAGCAGCGGCTCCCAGCCGGACGGGCCGGAGTCGGTGACCGCCGTGCCGTACAGCGCGCCGAGCTGGTTCGGGATCGAGTACTCGAAGAGGAAGCGCTGAAGGTCGCGCAGGCTGTCGGAGAACATGAACATCGCGAGGACCAGCGGCAGCAGCACCACGGCGATCATGACCGTGATGGCGCCCGCCGAGTGCCGGACGATCGCGCCGACGGCCAGCGACAGCAGGCCGAGGGCCGCGATGTAGAGCCCGACGCCGACGGTGGCGCGCAGCCACACCGAGCCGGAGTCGACACCGGCGCCGAGGATCGCCGTCTGCGCCACCGCGACGACCGTGGCGGTCACGGTGGTGATGGTGAAGGCGAGCAGGAAGAAGACGATGGCCTTCGCCGTGAGCACCCGGGCCCGGCTGGGGCAGGCCGTCAGCGTCGTACGGATCATGCCGGTGCTGTACTCGGAGGCGATGGTCAGCACGCCGAGGGTGATCACACAGATCGAACCGAGCAGCACTCCGAAGAAGCCGAGGGCCACGACCGGCTCACCGGCCAGATCGGTGTCGGCGGCCGCGATCAGCAGCGCGGACATCAGCCCGATCGCCACCATCAGCACGATCATCACGCCGAGCGTCCAGAGCGTGGAGCGGACGGAACGGATCTTCGTCCACTCCGAGGCGATCGCGTCGCCGAGCGTGGCGTGGCGGATCGGGATCGGCGACTCGTAGTACCCCAGCGGACCGCCCGGCCGCCCGGGCTCCGGCTGCTGGTGGGCCTGCTCGGCGGCCGGCGTCGTCATCGGGGGTCCTCGCTGGTCTTCGTCCCGGCCGCGTCGGCGGGGGAGGGTTCGGGTGCGGTGGCCGGGGCCGGGGCCGCGTACGGGTTCTGGCCGGGCGGCGGCGGGGCGTACCAGCTCTGCTGCGGCACCTCCGCGGGCTGGGGCTGTCCGGGGCCGTAGCCGCCGGGCGCGTCACCGTAGGAGCCGTACGAGGGCCCGTACGGCCCCTGCGGAGGCTCCAGGAGGCCCGCCTTGGCGTCGTCCGTCGAGCGGTAGTCCACGACGCCCTGCGTCATCCGCATGTACGCCTCCTCCAGCGAGGCCCGGTGCGGCGACAGCTCCCAGAGCCGTACGTCGGCGCCGTGGGCCAGGTCGCTGATCCTCGGCAGCGGGAGGCCGGTGACGCGCAGCGCGCCGTCCGGCTCTGACATCACGCTGCCGCCCGCCTCGATGAGCGAGGACGTCAGCTTCTCCCGCTCCTCGGAGCTGTTCTCGGGAACCCGGACCCGGGCGAAGTCGGCGGAGTTCGCCGAGATGAAGTCGGTGACGCTCATGTCGGAGAGCAGCCGGCCGCGGCCGATCACGATCAGGTGGTCGGCGGTGAGGGCCATCTCGCTCATGAGATGGGACGAGACGAAGACCGTGCGGCCCTCGGCCGCCAGCGTCTTCATCAGGTTGCGGACCCAGTGGATGCCCTCCGGGTCCAGACCGTTGACCGGCTCGTCGAAGAGCAGCACCTGCGGGTCGCCGAGCAGCGCCGCGGCGATCCCGAGGCGCTGCCCCATGCCGAGCGAGAAGCCGCTGGAACGGCGCTTGGCGACGTCCTGGAGCCCCACGACGCCCAGCACCTCGTCCACCCGCCGGGCCGGGATCCCGGCCAGCTGGGCCAGCGACAGCAGATGCGTGCGCGCGGTCCGGCCACCGTGCACCGCCTTGGCGTCCAGCAGCGCGCCGACCTGGCGCGGCGCGTTCGGCAGGCTCCGGTACGGGTGCCCGCCGATCGTCACATGGCCCGCCGTCGGCCGGTCCAGGCCGAGGATCATCCGCATGGTCGTGGATTTGCCCGACCCGTTGGGACCGAGGAAGCCGGTGACGGCCCCCGGCCGCACCTGGAAGGAAAGGTCGTCCACGGCCGTCTTCGCGCCGTAGCGCTTGGTCAGGCCGACTGCCTCGATCATTCTCCAGCCCCATCGACTCACTCTGTCGTTCGGGGCTCGGGCCGCCAGGCCGCACACCCCCGTAAGAGATAGGAGGATAACCAGGGCCTGACGGTTCCGGCCAAGTTCCGCACAGCCCGCGAGCGGTCCGTTACAGCGTTTACGCGTCCCGGTTCTTCAGCACCAGGTAGCCGCCGAGCACCGCCGCCGCCACCCAGGCGACCATGATCGCCATACCGGTCCAGGGCCCGTACGGCGACGGATCGCTGCCCATCGCCTCCGGGACGACCTGCATGATCCTGGCCCCGGCCTGGTCGGGGAAGTAGCGGATGACGTCCTTGGCGTACGGCACCGCGGTCAGGATGTTGGAGATCAGCAGGAAGAACGGGATCAGGATGCCCATCGACAGCATGGGACTGCGCAGCATCGCCGCGACGCCCATGGAGAAGATGGCGATCAACCCCATGTAGAGCCCGGCGCCGACCACCGCCCGCAGCACGTTCTCCTCACCGAGGTCGGTGCCCCGGTCGCCCAGCACGGCCTGGCTGAGGAGGAACGAGACGAAGCTGGTGAGCAGGCCGACCACGAGGGCCAGCGCGCCGGCCACCGTGATCTTGCTGAAGAGGAGCGTGCCGCGCTGCGGCACGGCCGCCAGCGAGGTGCGGATCATGCCGGAGCTGTACTCCGTACCGACCACGAGCACGCCGAACACGATCATGGCGAGCTGGCCGAGGACCGTCCCGGAGAAGCTGACGAGCGTCGGGTCGAAGGTGAGCCGCTCCGCCTCGGAGAGATCGTCGAACGTGGTGTTCACCAAGGCGCTCACGCCCGCGCCCATGGCGACCGTGACGACGAACGCGCTGATGAGCGTCCAGGTGGTGGAGGAGACCGTACGGATCTTGGTCCACTCGGAGTTGAGGACCGCGGGTACCGAAGCCATCGTCGTCAGGCCCCCTTGTTCTCGGTGCCGTCGGTGGATCCGGGAGCGGTGGTCCCGCCCGGCTTCTGCCAGCCCTCGCCCCAGCCCGCGTCCACGGCCGGCGGAGGTTCGGTCCCGCCCGGCCCGGAGTGCGCGTGGTACTCCACGGAACCGGCGGTCATCTGCATGAACGCCTCCTCCAGCGAGGCCCGCTGCGCACTCAGCTCGTGCAGCACCAGCTGGTGACGGGCCGCCAGTTCACCGAGCTCCTCGGTGGTCGCGCCGTCGATCTCCAGCGTGCCGCCGTCCGCCTCCACGGCGGTGAACCCCTCCTGGTGCAGCACGTCCCGCAGCCGCTCCCGCTGCGGTGAGCGCAGCCGTACGTAACTACGGGAGTTCTCCTGGATGAAGTCCGCCATCGAGGTGTCGGCGAGCAGCTTGCCCTGGCCGATCACGATCAAGTGGTCCGCCGTCAGCGCCATTTCGCTCATCAGGTGCGAGGAGACGAAGATGGTCCGGCCCTCGGTGGCGAGCGTCTTCATCAGGTTGCGGATCCAGTGGATGCCCTCGGGGTCGAGGCCGTTGACCGGCTCGTCGAACATCAGGATCCGCGGATCGCCGAGCAGCGCCGAGGCGATACCGAGGCGCTGGCCCATGCCGAGCGAGAAGCCCTTGGACTTCTTCTTCGCGACCGCGCTCAGACCGACGGTGTCGAGCACCTCGGAGACCCGGCTGCTCGGGATGCGGTTGCTCTGCGCCAGGCAGAGCAGGTTGTTGTACGCGCTGCGGCCGCCGTTCATCGACTTGGCGTCGAGAAGCGCCCCGATGTACTTCAGCGGTTCCGGCAACTCGTGGTACGGCTTGCCGTCGATGCGCACCGTACCGCTGGTCGGGTTGTCCAGATCGAGCATCATCCGCATCGTGGTGGATTTACCTGCCCCGTTGGGGCCCAGAAAGCCGGTCACCATGCCCGGTCTGATCTGGCACGTCAGATGGTCGACGGCAACCTTGCTGCCGAACCGTTTGGTCAGTCCTTCGAGCTCGATCATGCGCACACGCTAGAACGGCCGCGCGCCCGGCGCCACCACAAAGGCGGAACCGGGCGCGCGGAAGGAACCGCTCCGGGGTCAGCGGGTCTGCTGGGCCGGAACACCACGCTGGGCGGGCTCGTCGTCCACCGGGGAGCCGGCGGCGGCCACCGCGGCACCGGTCAGCGTCGCCAGCATCTCGCGGACGTTGGTCAGCTGCGCGTTGATGGAGTCGCGGCGGTTGGTGAGCGCCGCCAGCTCGCGCTCCGATTCGCTGCGGATCCGGTCGGCCTTGGCGTTGGCGTCGGCCACGATGTCCTCGGCCTGGCGCTGCGCGGTCTCCACCGTCTGGCGGGCCCGGCGCTCAGCGTCCGTACGGAGCTTCTCGGCCTCCAGGCGGAGCTGCTCGGCGCGGTGCTCGATCTCGGCGAGGCGCTTCTCGGCCTTGGCCTGACGGGACGCGAGGTCGCGCTCCGACTGCTCGCGCCGCTTGGCGAGGTTCGTCTCGAAGTCGGCGGCGGCCTGCGCGGCCTTGGCGCGGGTCTCCTCGAAGAGGGCGTCGGCCTCCTCGCGCTTCTGCTGGGCGTCCTTCTGGGCGTCGGAGCGGAGCGTGTTCGCCTCGCCCTGGGCCTTCTCGACGATGCGGACGCCCTCGTCCTCGGCCTTCGACTTGCGCTCGGCCGCGAAGGACTCGGCGTCGTTGCGCACCTGCTGGGCGGCCGACTCGGCCAGCTCGCGGTGCTGCTCGGCGGCCCGACGGGCCTCCTCACGCAGGTCCTTGGCCTCCTCCTCGGCGAGGCGGAGGATCTTCTCGACACGGGCACCGAGGCCGGCGTACGACGGCTCGGCGTCGTTCACCTGGGCCTGGGCGTTCTGCGTTTCGAGGTGCAGTTCCTCGATGCGCTTTTCCAGAGACGTGATGCGGGCCAGGGCACTATCACGGTCGGCGACGAGCTTGGTAATGCGGTCGTCCACCTGACCGCGGTCGTAACCACGTCGCACGAGCTCGAAGCCGAAGGGGGAGGAAGGGTCACTCATGGGGTTCCTGTCGAATGAGACCGGTGAGGTGATAGGGGAATCCTAGGGGCCATGGCGGCGTGTCAGCGTGCAGATGTCGGTTTGATCTGGAGAATGACACCCCTTTTGAGTGGCTGACCCCCGGAGTGCTTGCCACTCGAAGGGTTGAATGTCCATGACGAGCACGCGCCCCCGAACGCCTGCCGCCTCCCCCGTTTCTCCCCCGTACATCTGTTGGATCCCGTACGTTCGTCGGTTCCGTATGTCCGCCGGACCTGCCGCTGGCTGTCGGACCTGCCGCTGCCTGTCGGACCTACCGCTCCGAGGACTTGCCTCCCGAGCGCGTGCCCGCCGCGGCGGGAGCCTTGCCGCCGCCCTGCTGACCGGGCACCGGTTTCGCGCCGCCGCCCGGAGTCTCGAAAGACTCCAACGCCTCCAGCACGTCCTGGACACGGGAGATCTCCGTATTGATGTCCTCGCGCCTGCGCACCAGGACATCCAGCTCGCGTTTGCCCTCGGCGACCGTCTTCTCCGCCTCGGCCGCCGCGTCCGCCCGCAGCTTCTCCGCCTCGCGGATCAGCCCGGCCTTCTTCGTCTCGGCCTCCTTCAGCAGCGACTCGGCCCGCTTCACCGCGGCGATCCGGACCTTGCTCGCCTCCGAATTGGCCTCCGCGATCAGCTCCTTGGCCTTCGCCTCGGCCTCGTCGCGCTGCTCGGTCGCCGCCTTCATCAGGTTGTCGACGCGCTCGCCGGCGGTCTTCATCTGCTCGGACGTCTCGCGGCGGGCCCGCTCGTGGAGCTCCTCGATCTCGCTCTCCAGCCGGGCCCGCAGCTCCTCGGCCCGCTCCCGGATCTGGGTCGCGTCGCGCCGCGCGCCGACCAGCAGCTCGTCGGCGTCCGTACGGGAGCGTTCCACCAGGGTGTTGCCCTCGACCGTCGCCTCGGAGGTGATGCGCTCGGCCTCCTTGCGGGCCGCGCCGACCATCGTGTCGGCCTGCGTCTCGGCCTCGGTTGCCGTACGCAGCGCCTCCTCGCGGGCCTTGTTGATGAGCTGGTCCGCCTGCTCGGCCGCGTCCGCCCGGCGCTTGGCCGCCGCCTCGCGCGCCTCGTCCAGCAGGCGGTCCGCCTCCTGGCGGGCCTGCGAGCGCAGCTCCTCGGAGACCGACTCCGCCTCCGTGCGCAGCCGTTCGGCCTCCTCGCTGGTGCGGGCGGCGTGCTCCTGCGCGGAGCCGAGGTGCTCGGCCGCCTCGGTACGGAGCCGCTCGGCCTCCTCGGTGGCCTCGGCCAGCAGCCGGTCGGCCTGCTCGCCCCCGTCCTTGCGGCGCCGGTTGGCCTCGGTGGTGGCCTCCACGACGAGCTGCTCGGACGCCTGGGCCGCCTCCTGGCGGATGCGCTCGCTCTCGGTCGTCGACTCACCGATGAGCCGGTCCGACTGGGCCGCCGCCTCCGAACGGATCCGGTTGGCGTCCTGCCGGGCCTCGGCACGGGCCTTCGCCGCGTCCTGCTCCGCCGACGCGAGCGCGTCGGACGCCTCCGTACGGACGCGCTGGCTGTACTCCGAGGTGTCCGCGCGCAGCCGCTCGGACTCGGTGATCGCCTCGGAGACCGTCCGCTCGGCCAGCGCCTTGGCGGCCTCGGTCTCCTCGTGGGCCTCCTGGCGGAGCCGCGCGGCCTCCTGGTTCGCCTCCTGGCGCAGCCGGCTCGCGTCCTCGGAGGCGCGGTCCCGCTCGGCGTGCGCGTCGGCGCGGACCCGGTCCGCCTCCGCCTGCGCCTCGTTGCGGGTGCGCTCCGCGGCATGCTCCGCCGTCGAGCGCAGCCCGGCGATCTCCTCCTCGGCCTGCTCCTGGAGACCGGAGACGGAGTCGCGTACCTGCTGGGCGGTCTGCTCGGCCGCCGAGACCAGCTCGGTCGCACGGGCGTCCGCCTCCGCGACCAGCCGCTGCGCCTCGGCCTGTGCCTCCTCCACCCGCTTGCGGGCGGAGGCCAGCAGCTCCTCGCTCTGCTCGCGGGCCCGCTCGCGCTCCTGGCCCGCTTCCGTACGGGCCGCGCCGAGGATCTCCTCGGCCTCGCGGCGACGGCGTGAGGCCTCTTCCTGCGCGGCCTCCAGCGCCTCGGCCGCCTCGGCACCGACCCGCTCGGCGGCCGCTGCCGCCTCCGCGCGCACCCGGCCGGCACTCTCCTGCGCCTCGGTCCTGAGCCGCTCGGCCTCGGCGGCGGCCTCGCTCCGCAGCCGTACGGCGATGTTCTCGCCCTCGGCACGGGACTGCGAGGCGTCCGCCGCGGCCTCGTCACGGAGCCGCTCGGCCTCCGCCTCGGCCTGCTCGGTCAGCGTACGGACGCGCTCGGCGGCCTCCGCGCGCTGCCGCTCGGCCTCCTCGGCCGTCTCGCGGCGGAGCCGCTCCGCCTCCGTACGCGCCTCGCCGAGCGCCTCCTCGGCACCGGCGAGCCGGGCCTCGGCCTCGGTGTGCACCCGGTTCAGCTCGTGGGCGGCCTCGGCCTGCCGCGCGGCGACCGCGCGCTCGGTCTCCTCGCGCAGCCCGGCGGCTCCCCGCTCGGCCTCGGCGGTGGTGGCCGCCGCCTGCTCCTCGGCCTCGGCCCGCATCTTGTCGGCCTCGGCGCGGGTGCGCTCCAGCGTCTCCTCGGCCTGCTTGCGCAGGGTCGCCGCGCGCTCGGCGGCCTCGGCGCGGATGCGCTCGCTCTCGCCGTTCGCCTTGGTGCGCAGCTCGTCCGCGTCGGAGCGCGCCTCGGTCAGCAGCTCCTCCGCCTTGCGCGCGCCCTCCTCCAGCTGCTGGACCGCCTCACGGCGGGCCTCGCCACGGATCCGCTCGCCCTCGGCGACCGCCTCGGAGCGCAGCTGCTCGGCCTCGCCACGCAGCCGACGGGCCTCCTCCTGGAGCTCGACCGTCTTGGCCCGGTACTCCTTGGTGTCGTCCTTGGCCGCGCCCTTGAGCTCGTCCGCCTGCTCGGCGGCCTCGCCGCGCAGCCGGTCCGCCTCGGCCTCCGCCTCGCGGCGGATCCGCTCGGCCTCCTCGCTCGCGGCCTTCGTCGTCGACCGCGCGTCCTCGGAGGCCTTGGTCAGGACCTCCTCGGCGGAGCGGGCGGCCTTGGCGAGCTGGGCGGCGGCGTCCTCGGCGGCCGCCGTACGGGCCTTCTCGGCCGCCTCGGCGACCAGCCGGTCGGCCTCGGCCCGGGCGTCGACGAGGGCCCGCTCGGCCTCCTCCTTGAGCGTCTCGGCGCTCTTGGTGGCCTCGCCGACCAGCCGGGCGATCTCCGACTTGGCCGTACGCGTGCGCTGCTCGTTCTGCGACTCCGAGGCGGCCAGCTTCTTGGCGGCCGCGTCCTTCGCCTCGGCGAGGACCTTCTCGGCCTCGAGACGGGACTCGCGCAGCCGGGTCTCGGCCTCCTGGAGCCGCTGCTCGGCGGCCCGGTTCAGCTCGGCCGTCTGCTGGCGGGCCTGCGAGGTCTCCGCCGTGGTGCTGGAGCGCAGCTGCTCCGCGTGGCTGGTCGCCTCCTGGGCCTGCGCGGAGGCCGCGCCGAGCATGCGCTCGGCGTCCTTGCGGGCGCGCAGCAGGATCGCTTCGGCCTCGGTCCTGGCGCTCTCGGCCTCGGAGCCGACGCGCTGCCGGGTCTCCTGCGCCAGCCGCTCGGTCTCGGCCCGGGCGGCGGCGAGCGCCTGCTCGGCCTCGGCGCGGGACTCGTCCAGCAGCCGGCGGGCCTGCGACTCGGTGCGGGCCCGCAGCTGCTCGGCCCAGGCGACGTTCTCGTTGACGTGCGACTCGACGGTCTGCCGGCGCTCGGCCAGCTCCTGGTCGAGCTGCTGCCTGCGCTGGACGGCCTCGTTGTGCAACTCCGCCTGGAGACGCGCCTGGTGCTCGGCGTGCTCCTGGAGGATGCGCTGCGTCTGGGCCCGCGCCTCGCGCAGCTCGCGCTCGGCGTCGCTGCGCAGCTGCTCGGCCTGGATCTGCGCGTTCCGCAGCATCTGCTCGGCCTGGTAGCCCATGTCCGCGCTGTCGTAGGCGGGACGGGTCGCCAGACTGCGCCGCGCCTCGTGCAGCTTGGCGCGCAAGACCTCGACCTGGTAACCGAGGTCCTCGGCGTGCTGGACGGCCTTCTCGCGGTCGGTCCTCAGCCGGTCCATCTCGGCTTCGAACCGCGAGAGATGGTCGTCTTCAGCTCGGTGGCTCTCCTGGCTTTCGTAGCCCCGCACTGCGCGGTCCCATCCTTCCCGAGCTCTCAACTCTGTTCGAGCAGGGGAAACCCCAACCCTGGTCGCAACTCGCCACGAGTATCCCTCGCCGGCGAGCGGTCCCCCGGGGAATGGTGACAGACGAACGACGAGGACGCGGTACGGCCCCGACCCGGCCCCGGCCCGGAACCGCCCACTCTACCGGGCCGGGTATGTGCCGGGTCAGTGCTCCGGGTTGCTCGTGACCAGTTCGGTGAGGACGCCGTGGCAGTCCTTGGGGTGCAGGAACGTGATACGGGAGCCCATCGAACCCGTCCTGGGCTCGTCGTACAGCACGCGGACGCCCTTCTCGCGGATGTCCGCGGCGTCGCCGTCCACATCCGCCGTACCGAAGGCGATGTGGTGGACGCCCTCCCCGTTCTTTGCCAGCCACTTGCCCACGGCCGAGTCCTCGCGGGTCGGCTCCAGCAGCTGGAGGTACGAAGCCCCGCCGTCCGAGGTCTCGTTGATCTTGAGCATGGCCTCCCGGACGCCCTGCTCCTCGTTGATCTCGCTGTGGAACACCTCGAATCCGTACGTGGCACGGTAGAACTCCACCGTCTTGTCCAGGTCGAAGCAGGCGATCCCGATGTGGTCGATACGCGTCAGCATGGATTCAGCATGGCTTCGCGCCACCGCTCCCGCCACGGTTACACAACGTGCGCGCCGTCACACCGGCTGCCGGATGACTGGCGCGTGAGTGCTCAGTACATTCAGGTAAACCCTCGTTCACATCCGATCCCAAGGGGCCGTGCCCATGCCAGCAACGACCGGTACCACCACCTCAGTGATCGTCGCGGGCGCCCGGACGCCCATGGGCCGTCTCCTCGGCTCGCTGAAGAGCTTCTCCGCGGCCGACCTCGGCGGCGTCGCGATCAAGGCGGCCCTGGACCGGGCCGGGATCGGCGGCGACCAGGTCCAGTACGTGATCATGGGCCAGGTGCTCCAGGCCGGCGCGGGCCAGATCCCGGCCCGCCAGGCCGCCGTCAAGGCCGGCATCCCGATGAACGTGCCCGCGCTCACCATCAACAAGGTGTGCCTCTCCGGGCTCGACGCCATCGCGCTCGCCGACCAGCTCATCCGCGCCGGTGAGTTCGACGTCGTGGTCGCGGGCGGCCAGGAGTCCATGACCAACGCACCGCACCTGCTGCCGAAGTCCCGCGAGGGCTACAAGTACGGCGCGATCGAGATGCTGGACTCGATGGCGTACGACGGTCTCACCGACGCGTACGAGAACATCCCGATGGGCGAGTCCACCGAGAAGCACAACAGCCGCCTCGGCCTCGACCGCGCCGCTCAGGACGAGATCGGCGCCCTCTCCCACCAGCGGGCCGCCGCCGCGCAGAAGAACGGGATCTTCGAGGCCGAGATCGCCCCGGTCGAGATCCCGCAGCGCAAGGGCGAGCCCGTCGTCTTCGCGAAGGACGAGGGCATCCGCCCCGAGACCACCGTCGAGTCGCTCGGCAAGCTGCGTCCGGCCTTCGCCAAGGACGGCACGATCACCGCGGGCACCTCCTCGCAGATCTCCGACGGCGCCGCCGCGGTCGTCGTGATGAGCAAGGCGAAGGCGCAGGAGCTGGGCGTGGAGTGGATCGCCGAGATCGGCGCCCACGGCAACGTCGCGGGCCCCGACAACTCGCTCCAGTCGCAGCCTTCCAGCGCCATCCGGCACGCGCTGCAGAAGGACGGCCTGAGCGTCGAGGACCTCGACCTGATCGAGATCAACGAGGCGTTCGCCGCCGTCGCCGTCCAGTCCATGAAGGACCTCGGCGTCAGCTCGGACAAGGTCAACGTCAACGGCGGCGCCATCGCGCTCGGCCACCCGATCGGCATGTCCGGCGCCCGGGTCGTCCTGCACCTGGCGCTGGAGCTGCGGCGGCGCGGCGGCGGCACGGGTGCTGCGGCGCTCTGCGGTGGCGGCGGCCAGGGTGACGCGTTGATCATCCGCGTCCCGGGCAAGTAACCCCGTACGTAGACAAGGCGAGGCAAGGCGAGAACGGAGCGGTGAACGTGGACCTGGACGTCCCCACGCTGGTCGAGCAGGCGCGAGCAGGCAGGCCGCGTGCGGTGGCCCGGCTGATCTCGCTGGTGGAGGGGGCGTCGCCGCAGCTGCGCGAGGTGATGGCGGCGCTGGCCCCGCTGGCGGGCCATGCGTACGTCGTCGGCCTGACCGGTTCGCCGGGCGTCGGCAAATCCACGTCCACCTCCGCGCTCGTCTCCGCCTACCGCCGCGCGGGCAAGCGGGTCGGCGTCCTCGCCGTCGACCCGTCCTCGCCGTTCTCCGGCGGCGCGCTGCTCGGCGACCGGGTCCGGATGTCGGACCACGCCTCCGACCCCGGCGTCTACATCCGATCCATGGCCACCCGCGGCCACCTCGGCGGCCTCGCCTGGTCGGCCCCGCAGGCGATCCGGGTCCTGGACGCGGCGGGCTGCGACGTGGTCCTGGTCGAGACGGTCGGCGTCGGCCAGTCCGAGGTGGAGATCGCCTCCCAGGCCGACACCTCCGTCGTCCTGCTCGCGCCCGGCATGGGCGACGGCATCCAGGCGGCCAAGGCCGGAATCCTGGAGATCGGCGACGTCTACGTGGTCAACAAGGCCGACCGAGACGGCGCCGACGCCACGGCCCGCGAGCTGAACCACATGCTCGGCCTCGGCGAATCCCGCGCTCCCGGCGCCTGGCGCCCGCCGATCGTCAAGACGGTCGCGGCCCGGAACGAGGGCATCGACGAGTTGGTCGAGGCCCTGGAGAAGCACCGCGCCTGGATGGAGGAGCACGGCGTCCTGGCCGAGCGCCGCACGGCCCGCGCCTCCCACGAGGTCGAGACGATCGCGGTCACGGCGCTCCGCGAACGCATCGCGGACCTGCGCGGAGACCGCCGCCTGCACGCACTGGCGGAGCGGATCGTGGCCGGCGACCTGGACCCGTACGCGGCGGCGGACGAGCTGGTGGCGGGGCTGACCGAGGGCGCCTGAACATGCGGTGAAGGCCCCTGGAGAGCGGCGTGTGCCGCTCTCCAGGGGCCTTCTCGCGTACGGGCCTTTGTGCGCGGTGCGTCAGCCCTCGTCGCCGTCGCGGTCGTCGTTCCGGTCGTCGCGGTCGTCCGCGCGGTCGTCCCGGTCGTCGTCACCGTCGTCGTCGCGGTCCACGGTGACCTTGGCGGTCTTCGCGTCGACCCTCAGCTCGTGCTGCTTGCCGTCCTTGCCGGTGATGTCGACGTCCCAGCGCAGGACGTTGCCCCGGCGGCCGTCGTCGTCATCGTCGTCCAGGTCGATCGACGTGATGGTGCCCGGCGCGGTCTTCAGGGCCGCGTCCGCCGCCTGGTTCAGCGTGACGGCGGAGGAGCGGGGCGCGCTGCGGTCGCGGTCGTCGTTGTCGTCGTCGTCCCGGGTCTTGAGGACCTTGCCGTCGGTGGCGTCGACCGTGACGTCGTGCCAGGTCTTGTCGGAGCCGTACACGTCCAGCTCCCAGACCGTGCGGCCGTTGTCGTCGTCGTCACCGTCGTCGTCCAGCCCGGCCTCCGTGACCGTGCCGGGAACGCTCTTCAGTGCGGCCGCAACGGCCTGGTCGAGCGTGACGCGGGTGGTCTTGGCGTTGCCGCTGTTGCCGGAGCGGTCGTCGTCCCGGTTGTCGTCCGAGCGGTCCGTGCCCACCGTCGGCTGCTGAGTCGTCGTACCGGTCCGGCGGTCGCCGTCGTCGTCCGCGAAGGCGACGGTGGCGGCGGCCGTGCCGCCGATGAGAACGGCGGCGGTGACGGCTGCGATGGTGACGTTGCGCTTCATGAGGTTCCTCCCCGAGAGCTGCTGTGCTGGTTGACGGGGTCCACACTGCCGACCTGATGCTGAACGCAGCCTGAAGCCACCTGAAGGCGTCTTCAGGTGGAGTTTGCGAGGCTGTGCGCATGCGCCTGTTGATCGTGGAGGACGAGAAGCGTCTCGCGGTGGCCCTCGCCCGCGGACTCACCGCCGAGGGCTTCGCCGTGGACGTCGTGCACGACGGGCTGGAAGGGCTCCACCGGGCGAGCGAAGGCGGCTACGACCTCGTCATCCTGGACATCATGCTGCCCGGCATGAACGGCTACCGGGTCTGCGGTGCCCTGCGCGCCGCCGGACACGAGGTGCCGATCCTCATGCTGACCGCCAAGGACGGCGAGTACGACGAGGCCGAAGGGCTGGACACCGGCGCCGACGACTACCTGACCAAGCCTTTCAGCTACGTCGTCCTCGTCGCCCGGGTGCGAGCGCTGCTGCGCCGACGCGGCGCCGGGACCGCCGCGCCGGTCCTCACCGTCGGCAGCCTCCGTATCGACACCGCCGCCCGCCGCGTCCACCGCGGCGAGGACGAATACACCCTTACTGCCAAGGAGTTCGCGGTCCTGGAGCAACTGGCCCTGCGCGCGGGCCAGGTGGTCAGCAAGGCCGAGATCCTGGAACACGTCTGGGACTTCGCCTACGACGGCGACCCGAACATCGTGGAGGTCTACATCTCCACGCTGCGCCGCAAGTTGGGCGCTTCCTCCATCGTGACGGTGCGTGGCGCCGGCTACCGGCTGGAGGCGGGATGAGGTCCGTACGGGCCAGGGCCGCCATCGGCGCCACCCTGGTCGTCGCCGTGGCCCTGGTCGCGGCCGGGCTCGCCGTGCTCGCCGTGCTGCGGACCAACCTGATCGACCAGGCGGACCTCCAGGCGGAGGTGGCCGCCCGCGAGGTGGCCGGTCAGCTGGCCCTGGACACCCGGTACGAGGATCTCGACCTGGACGACGAGGAGGACCACCCGGTCCAGGTCACCGACGAGGAGGGCCGGGTGGTGTTCGTCTCGAAGGGGCTCCAAGCCGTCTCCGGGACCCGGTCGCCGGGCGTCAGCCCCGTACCTTCCGCCTCGGTCGGCGCCACACCTTCGCCCGGTGACGACGACGACGATGACGACGACGGCGGCGGCGCCAACGCGCGGCCCGCCCGCGGTGAGGTCTCCTCCGACGACCCGGACTTCTCCGACGGCACCGCCACCGTCGGCGGCAAGCGGGCCGACTACCGGTTCGCCGCCGTCGAGGCCACCACGCCCGCCGGGCTGACCCTCACCGTCCACGCCGGCGCGCCGCTCGCCGCCGAGCAGGAGGCGGTGAACACGGTACGCGGCGCCATGCTGACCGGGCTGCCGGTCCTGCTGGCCGTCGTGGCCGGAGTGACCTGGCTGGTGACCCGGCGCGCGCTGCGGCCCGTGGAAGGCATCCGCCGCGAGATGGCCGCGATCACCGCATCCGAGGACTTGGCCCGCCGCGTTCCGGAACCCGACTCACGCGACGAGATCGCCGCGCTGGCCCGGACGACCAACGAGACGCTCACCGTCCTGGAGGCGTCCGTGGACCGGCAGCGGCGGTTCGTCGCGGACGCCTCCCACGAGCTGCGCTCACCGATCGCCTCGCTCCGTACCCAGCTGGAGGTGGCCGAGGCCCACCCGGAGCTGCTGGACCTGCCGGGCGCGGTCGCCGACACCGTACGCCTCCAGGCGCTGGCGGCCGACCTGCTGCTGCTCGCCCGGCTGGACGCGGGCGAGAAGCCTGGCGCCGCGCGGCTCGAGGCCGGGGCGCTGGTGCGCGAGGAGGTGTCGCAGCGGACCGGGGACCGGATTCCGGTGACCGTGGAGGTGGCCGAGGACGCGTCGTACGAGGTGAACGGGTCGCGCGGGCAGCTGGCGCGAGTGGTCGGCAACCTGCTGGACAACGCTCAGCGGCACGCGGAGGGGCTCGTCGCCGTGTCGGTGGCGGCCGACGGGTCCGGCGTGCGCGTGGAGGTCCGCGACGACGGGGCCGGCGTACCGGAGGACGAGCGGGAGCGGATCTTCGAGCGGTTCGTCCGGCTGGACGACGCCCGCAGCCGCGACGACGGCGGCGCGGGTCTCGGCCTCGCCATCGCCCGGGACGTGGCCGCGCGCCACGGCGGCACGCTCACGGTCCACCGGGCTTCGGAAGGCGGCGCGGCCTTTTGGCTGTGGCTGCCGCGCGCGGTGTGACCGGAGCCGTACGCCGCCACGGCCTGACCGGCCCCGTGAAGGCGCCGGTCAGGCCGTACGCGTCACGGCTTCCCGCGCCGCCCGCGCAGGTGCTCCGCGATCGGCGTCAGCGCCGCGTGCAGCTCCGCCAGCGCCTCCGGCGAGAGCAGGTCCATGAAGTGGTGGCGCACCGATTCCACGTGGTGCGGAGCGACCGTGCGCATGGTCTCGGCGCCGTGCTCGGTGAGGACCGCGTACAGTCCGCGCCGGTCCGACTCGCAGTGGGTGCGGCGGACCAGGCCCGCCGTCTCCATCCGGGTGATCTGGTGCGAGAGCCGGCTCTTGGACTGCAGCGTGGCGGCGGCGAGGTCGCTCATCCGCATCCGCTGTTCCTCGGACTCGGAGAGGTTGACCAGGATCTCGTAGTCGTTCATGGTCAGGCCGAACGGCTGGAGGTCCTTCTCCAGCTGGTGCGTCAGCAGCCTGCTGACGTCCAGGTGGGTGCGCCAGGCGCACTGCTCCGTGTCGCTCAGCCAGCGGGTGGCCGTCTCGGTCTCCATATATCGATTCTACCTAAGATGTTGAAAGCCGGACGAAATTAAGCGGTGTGACGACACGCACCCCGGAACCGCCGGAGTGGCGACAGGCCGGTTGGCAAGGACCGGCGGCTGGGAGCAGACGTTCGACGTCACACTCCGCAGCCTACCGCTCACAAGCCGAAGCGACGCTGGAGGTCCCCCAGCTGGCCGGGCGTGCGCGGTACGGAACCGCCGCCCGGAACGCCCGGCTGGCCCGGCACCGCGCCCGTCGCCTGCTCCGCCATCAGCGCCTCGCTGGACTGCATCAGCACCGTGCCGGCCCCGACGAACTCGAACTGGTGCTCCTCGCCCGAGGTGCCGCCGATGCCCGTCAGTGACCGGATTCCGCCCATCACGCCCGTCATGTACCCGTGGTCGTAGTGGTGGCACGGCGACGGGCAGTCGGCCCAGCCCACCAGCGCCTGCGGATCGACCCGCAGCGGCGGCTCCATGAAGACCACCGGCCCGTTCGACGCGGCGACGAACTTCCCGGTACCGATCAGCGTCACGAAGCCCGGCACGATCGACTGCTTCAGTGCGAGCGACGGATCGAACGCCAGCAGGTTCCCGGACCGGATCGTCAGGTTGCCCTCGTCCAGGTCGAAGGAGTTCACATCGAAGGCCCGGTCGGCCAGCAGCATCTTCCCGCTGCCTTCGGCCACCACCCAGTCGCTCGCGTGCAGCGGAGAGTGGAAGCTGGAGCGCACCAGCCGGTCGAACCGGCCGTGCCCGATGCCGTCGAAGTTGATCTGCCCGTAGTAGGCGATCATCTTCCCCTTCTGCAGGAACCACCGGCTCCCTTTGAGCTCCACGCAGAAGGTGTAGGAGTTGACGTTGTCGTCCGAAGGCAGGGTCATCGGATCGAAGATCACAGGGGCACTCACGACTTCTCCTCGATCCGCTTCTCCCCGATGGTCACGGGCGTGCTCACAGCTTCTCCTCCGAGGCCTGGACGTACACCGCGCCGCTCCCGCTCAACTCCAGCTGGAACGCCTCGCCGGAGCCGCGACCCACCATGTCCCGCCAGCCGACGGCCGTGGAGAGCTTGTTCCGTACGTCGCCGTGGTGGGCCACGTACGCCTGCGGGTCCACGTGGATGTCCCGGCCCGGCGCGATCGGCAGCTCGATCACTCCGCCGTGCGCCATCACCGCGACCGCGCCATGGCCCTTGAGCGTCGTGGTGAACAGGCCCTGGCCGGTCACCTGGCCGCGGACCATGCCCATCACACCGCCCTGCGAGCCCATGAACATCGTGCCCTGCTGGAGCGAGCCGTCGAAGGCCAGGAGGCGGTCGGCCTCCACGTACAAGGTGTCGCCGGCCAGGTTGATCACCTGGATGTGGTGGCCGCCGTGGCCGAACATCACCGTGCCCGAGCCCTCCACCGTCATCAGCGGCGTCGCCTCGCCCGCCACCCGGCGGCCGATCATCGACGCGAAGCCGCCCTGGCCGCCCTGGATGTTCGGTGTGAACGACACCTCGCCGCGGTAGGCCAGCATCGCGCCGCGCTGGCTGAACAGCCTCTGGCCCGGGACCACCGTGGCCTCGACCATCTTGGAGTTGATCTCGCGGAACGGCATCAGACATCGCCTCCGACGGTGTTGCGCTCGCTCGGCTGTACGTAGACCAGGCCGTCGCCCTCGAAGCGCATCTGGAACGCCTCGCCCGAGCCCTCGCCGATCAGCGTCCGGAAGTTCACACCGCTCTGGAGCTGCTGCTGGAGGTGGCCCTGGTGCGCGATGTACGCGCCGGGGTCGACCATCAGCGGATACTGCGGGGACACCCGCAGGACCAGCGCCGTGCCGTCCGACATGATCGCCGCCTGGCCGGTGCCCTCCACCGTGGTGGTGAACAGCCCGTTGCCGCTCGCGCCGCCGCGCAGCCCGGTGAACGTCGTCCCGGTCCGCAGGCCGGAACCGGTGGCCAGCAGGTTGCTCGCCTCCACGTACAGCTTGTCGCCGTGCAGCGAGACCAGGCTGATCTCGCTCGCGCGGTCGGCGAAGTAGCAGGTGCCCTGCCCGGACACCTCCATCAACGCCATCTGTTCGCCGGTCAGCCGGCGGGTCACCATGCCGCGGAGGCCCTCACCGCCGCCGGACAGTTTCTTGAAGCTCATCCGGCCGTCGTACGCGACCATCGAGCCGTTCTTCGCCTTGACGGCATCGCCCGTCAGATCGACGGCGAGCGTCTTGCTGCCTTGGAGTCGGAACATCGCCACGCGACGAAGGTAGCCGCCCGCCCGCCGCCCGGGCCAGGTCCTACGGAACCGTTACGCCCCTGATGCTCCCCTGACGCGTACCTGGACCGGCCCTGATGGTGCGCGCCCCGACCGGCCCTGATATGCGGCGATACGCGCGCCCGGGTGATGAGCGGCCCCCGGCGGCCGGGACGGACCGGCGCGATGCCACAATGGGGGCGGCTTGTGCCCGCGTTCACAAGCCCGTACGACACCGCCCACACACGACCTCCTCCCATCGAAGGTGCCCCTGTGGACATCAAGACCGCCTCCGCCCTGCACCGGCTGCGCCTCATCTCGCTTCCCGAGGCGCTCTCCTTCCCGGCGCTCCTCATCTTCGGCTCGCTGCTCATGCGGGTCTCGGACATCGACTTCCTGATGCCGCCTCTCGGCATGATCCACGGCATCCTCTTCACGATCTACGTCGTGTTCCTGCTGGACGTCTGGATCAAGGCCAAGTGGCCGCTCAAGCGTGTCGCGCTCTTCTTCCTCCTCGCCGTCATCCCGTTCGGCGGCCTGTACGGCGACAAGCTGCTCAAGAAGTACGAGGCCGACGGTGTCATCGCCGCCCGCGCCCGCCGCGAGGGAACGGTCAGCGCATGATCGTCGCGTTCTCGGTCTCGCCGCTCGGTGTCGGTGAGGACGTCGGCGAGTACGTCGCCGACGCCGTGCGGGTCGTACGGGAGTCGGGTCTGCCCAACCGGACCGACGCCATGTTCACCTCCATCGAGGGGGAGTGGGACGAGGTCATGGACGTGGTGAAGCGCGCCGTGGCCGCCGTCGAGGCCCGCGCCGGACGCGTCTCCCTGGTACTGAAGGCCGACATCCGGCCCGGTGTGACCGACGGTCTGACCTCGAAGGTCGAGACGGTGGAGCGCCACCTCGCGCCCTGACGGACCGTCCGGCGTCCACCGCCCCGCGTTCACCCGATAAGCCCCCGCCGCCACACGGCCGGGGGCTTTTCCGGTACCGGATCAAAAACCCCTCACTCGGACCTGCCAAGTCGACACGCCGTTGCCTGTCCCCTTCTGTGGGGATATCAACCCGTTCGACAGTGGGAGGCACGGTGCGGTCGGAGGGCTACGACTACGACACCTACAGCCGGCTCGCGGGTCCGCTCACCGAGCCGGACCCCGAGGGATACCGAGTCCGGTACCGATCCCTGCTCTCGAGCGAGAAGCACCGAATAAGGGCCGTCCTCCTGATGACGCTCGCCCCGGTGCTCACCGCCACCCTGATGCTCTACCTGGTCTGGCCCACGCACTGGACCGAGCGTGAGAACGGCGAGCGGTGGCTCGTCGTCGCCGACACCGCGATGCTGGTCTCGATCGGCCTGATCGGCCTCTTCATGCTGGTCAACGTGGTCTCCATCGCGCACGCGACGATGGTCGCCCGCGACCCCGTACCCGTGACGCCCGAGCCGGGCACCCGGGTCGCCTTCCTCACCACGTACGTCCCCGGCAAGGAACCGCTCTCCATGGTGCGCGCCACCCTGAAGGGCGCGGTGCGCCTCACGCACGACGGGCCGCTCGACATCTGGCTCCTCGACGAAGGCGACGACCCGGCCGCGCGGATGCTCTGCGCGGAGCTCGGCGTGCACCACTTCACGCGGCGCGGGGTGCCCGAGTGGAACCGTAAGAAGGGCGTCCACAAAGCGAAGACGAAGCACGGCAACTACAACGCCTGGATCGCGCTCCACGGCGACGCCTACGACTTCTTCGCCTCCGTCGACACCGACCACGTGCCGATGCCCAACTTCCTGGAACGGATGCTCGGCTACTTCCGCGACCCGGACGTCGCCTTCGTCGTCGGCCCGCAGGTGTACGGGAACTACGACTCGGCCGTCACCAAAGCCGCCGAGTCGCAGCAGTTCCTCTTCCACGCGCTGATCCAGCGCGCGGGCAACCGCTACGGCGCTCCGATGTTCGTCGGCACCAACAACGTCGTACGCGTCGCCGCCGTACGCCAGGTCGGCGGCCTCTACGACTCGATCACCGAGGACATGGCGACCGGCTTCGAGATCCACCGCCGCCGCAACCCGCTCACCGGCCGCTTCTGGCGCTCCGTCTACACGCCCGACGTGCTGGCCGTCGGTGAGGGGCCCGCCTCCTGGACGGACTTCTTCACCCAGCAGCTGCGCTGGTCCAGGGGCACGTACGAGACGCTGTTCAAGCAGTACGGCAAGGCGCTGTTCCGGGTGCCGCCGGGCCGGCTCCTCAGCTACACGCTGATGCTCGTCTACTACCCGATGACGGCTGTCAACTGGCTGCTCGGCGTCGGCAGTTGCGTCCTCTTCCTCTGGTTCGGCGCCTCCGGCACCCAGGTCGCCGCCTCGATCTGGCTGATGCTCTACAGCGACGCGGCGGCCCTCCAGATCGGGCTCTACCTCTGGAACCGGCGGCACAACGTCTCGCCGCACGAGCCCGAGGGCTCCGGCGGTCTCGCCGGGATGGCCATGTCCGCGCTCTCGGCGCCGATCTACCTCAAGTCGCTCGGCTCGGCGGTGCTGCGCACGGAGGGCCGGTTCGTCGTCACGCCGAAGGGCGGCCAGGCATCTCCGGACCGGCTGCTCACCTTCCGCATCCATCTGGCCTGGGCCGCGGTCCTGTTCGCCTCGCTCGTCGCCTCGGCCCACCTGGACCACACGCATGTCGCGATGCGGACCTGGGCGACGCTCGGCCTCGCGATATCCCTGGCGCCGGTCGCGGTGTGGGCCTGGACCGAGTGGCAGGGCCGGCGTACGCGGGCACGCACCGCCGTCCTCGCGTCCGCGCCCGCACAGGCGCCCGCACCCGCCCCCGTACAGCAGGCGCTGCGCGAGCCGACGTATCTGACCACCACGACGACCACGACCAGCAGCGCGAGTGCCGGTACCACCGCCACCACCACTGCAGGAGGGAACTGACCCATGGCCTACCGGCCTTCGAAGAAGATGCGGAAGACGCTCCTGGGCGGCGGCGCCGTGGTCGTGCTCGCGGGCCTCAACGCGCCGGCGGCGCTCTCCTTCGCGGAGGACCAGTACCACGCGTACAAGATCGCCCAGCCGAAGTACCAGGCGGAGTACGGCTCCTGGAAGCGCGTCGACATCCCGGAGGAGTACCGCACCAACGCGATCCACGCGGCGCTCCTGCACACCGGGAAGGTGCTGATCGTCGCGGGCTCCGGCAACGACGAGAAGAACTTCGACGCGGGCACCTTCGACACCGTGCTGTGGGACCCGGCCGAGAACGTCTTCCAGAAGATCCCGACCCCGGAGGACTTCTTCTGCGGCGGCCACGCCCAGCTCCCGGACGGCCGGCTGCTGATCGCCGGCGGCACCGCGCGCTACGAGGTGCTGGACGACAAGGTGAAGCGGGCCGGCGGCGGGATGCGGGTCAAGAACGAGAACCCGGACAAGCCGCTGAAGCTGAAGAAGGGCACGGTCTTCCGCTCGCCGTCCGGCGCCGAGTACGTCGCGAAGTTCGACGTCACCGTGGACAAGGCGAAGCGCGAGTTCGAGGTCGACTACTTCGAGAGCGGCCAGATGAAGCCGTGGAAGACGAAGGTGACGGCGGCCGAGCAGCGGGTCTTCGTGGAGGCGGTGAACGAAGGCGTCGAGGCGGTGGCGACCGACGCCGCGCAGTACGAGATCGTCGGGCTGAAGGGCAAGGAGGCCGACAACTCGTACGGGCTCGCCGAGAAGATCACCATGGACAAGCAGGACTTCCAGGGGATCAGGGCGGCGTACGAGTTCGACCCGACGGCGGAGAAGTACATCAAGGTCGACCCGATGAAGGAGGCCCGCTGGTACCCGACGCTCGTCGGCCTGGAGGACGGCCGCGTGCTGTCCGTTTCCGGTCTCGACGACGTCGGCGCGATCCTGCCGGGCGACAACGAGATCTACGATCCGAAGACCAAGAAGTGGTCCAAGGGCCCCTTCCACTACTTCCCGACCTACCCCGCGCTCTTCCTGACCAAGGGCGGCAAGCTCTTCTATCCGGGCGCCAACGCCGGTTACGGACCGGCCGACAAGGGCCGCGAGCCGGGGATCTGGGACATCAGGAAGAACACTTTCACCAAGGTGCCCGGCCTGACCGACACCGACGAGCTGGAGACGGCGGCCTCGCTGCTGCTGCCGCCCGTGCAGGACCAGAAGGTGATGGTGCTCGGCGGCGGCGGCGTCGGCGAGTCCAAGAAGTCCACCGCCCGCACGGCCGTCATCGACCTCAAGCAGGCCAGCCCGGCGTTCAGGCCGGGCCCGGACCTGCCGCAGGGCACGCGCTACCTGAACAGCGTGATCATGCCGGACGACACCGTCTTCACCAGCGGCGGCTCCAAGGACTACCGGGGCCGCGGCAACAGCAACATCCTCAAGGCGCAGTCGTACGACCCGAAGACCAACACCTTCAAGGAGGCGGCCGAGCCGACGGTCGGCCGCAACTACCACTCCGAGGCGCTGCTGCTGCCGGACGGCCGGGTCGCCACCTTCGGCTCCGACTCGCTCTACGGCGACAAGGACAACACCAAGCTCGGCAAGTTCGAACAGCGCATGGAGGTCTACACCCCGCCGGCCCTGCACCGAGGCAAGGGCAAGCGTCCGGTGATCGGCGACGGCCCGGAGGCGGTGGAGCGCGGAGCCACGGCGACCTTCAGGACCGCCGACGCGGACCGGATCGCGACGGCCCGGCTGATGCGGCCGAGCGCGGTCACGCACACCACGGACGTGGAGCAGCGCTCCATCGAGCTGGGCTTGAAGAAGGGCAAGGGCGAGGTGAGCATGAGCGTGCCGGACGACGCGACGCTGGTGCCGCCCGGCTGGTACATGCTCTTCGTCACCGACACCGACGGCGTTCCGTCGGAGGCGAAGTGGGTCAAGGCATCCTGAGAGCCGGGGCTTTCGCCCAGGGTACGGCCGTCGGCGTTGTCACACCCTCTTGTCACCATGGTCGACATGAGTGAGACAACGGAACCTGAGATGCACGCAGTTGGCGCCGTTCCGACCACGCCGCAGGACTGGCGCGCGTTTCTCGAGGAGTACGGACAGCGGTACCTGATGAACCATGACGGCGCGGACGAGTTGCTGGACGAGGACCAGGCGGACGCGCTGGATCGAGGCGAGCGGATCGCCGTCCGGCTGGGTGCGGAACCGGCTCGGGAAGATGCCTTGGCGGCAGTCGAGGAGCGGATCGGGCTGCGGTTGCCGCCGGGCCTGAGGAGCTTCTTCCTGACGAGCGACGGATGGGAGCACCTGGACGGCTGGGTGGACGGTGTCCATCCGTGCGGTCGTGTCGGGTGGATGCGGGACAGCGAGGACGGCGGACGTGTGATCGAGGTGTACGCCTCGATAGCGGGCAACGAGGACGATGTGAGCCTGTTCCGCCGGTCCGTCGAGATCGCGAAGGGTGAGGACTACTGGCTGCTCGATCCGACCGACGTCGGACCGGACGGAGAGTGGGCCGCCTACGAGTTCACGCCGAAGTACGGCGATACGACGAAGTTCCCCAGCTTCGCGGCGCTGTTCCACTCCTCGTTCGAGGACATGGACGAGGACGAGGACTGAACCGGGTCGACCTCGGGCTTGAGCGACCTGACCGCGCTGTCCCGGACCACGGCGGCCCGGCCGGCGACCCCTGTCCGGGTGCCGTCGGCCGGGCCGCCGACGAGGACGGCGGCCCGGCGGCGGTCTCCGGTGGCGCGTCAGGCGACCCTGGTGTCCGCGGCCGGTCCTCCTGGTACCGCGCGCTTCAGGACCTCGCGCGCTGGGCCAGCCCCAAGGCGTACTCCGGCCACCAGGTGCCCGCATCCGGTCCGCCGCGGCAGGTTCCGTCGGACTCGCCGGGACGCTTGATCCACAGGTAGGCGTCGAGGCGGTCGGCGCGGGTGTCGGTGGTCGGCGGCGTCCCGAGGGCCCGGCCCGGCGGGTTGCACCAGGCCTCGGCGCGGTCCCCGGTGAGCGGGCCGCCGCCGTTGCGGCTGGTGTCGATCACGTAGTGCGCGCCGCCGACGGCGTCGGAGAGGAGGTCTCCGTACTCCTTCACGCTCGCGTTCGACTGAAAGTTGGACACGTTCAGCGAGAAGCCGTCGGCCCGGTCGATCCCGGCCTGGCGCAGCGGCTCCGCGATCTTGGACGGTTCCTTGATCCAGTCCGGGTTGCCCGCGTCCAGGTAGACCTTGGTCCGGGCGTTGGCCTTGAGCGTGTCCACGGCCTCGGAGAGCAGCTGGTGGCGCTCGGCGTGGTGCTCGGGCGGGGTGCAGCCGTCCGCGATGTGCGGGAGCGCGTCGGGCTCCAGGATGACGGTGGCCGGGGCGTCGCCGATGGCCTCGGCGAACTCACCGAGCCAGGACCGGTAGGCGTCCGCGTCCTTGGCGCCGCCCGCGGAGTAGAGCCCGCAGTCGCGGTGCGGAATGTTGTACGCGACGAGCAGGACGGTCTTCTTCGTCTCGGCCGCGGCCCTCACGGCGGCCACGATCTCCGGCCCCGGACCGTCCCAGGCGGGCCAGAGCGCCACCGGCCGGTCGGCGATCCGCCGCAGCGCCTTCGCGTCGTCCTCCCGGCCCGCCCGGTCCCAGGCGCGTACCTGACGGGAGGCGTCGCTGTCCGGGTCGACCCAGTACGGCGAGGCCGCGCTCGGCGCCGGTTCGCCGCGTACCGGATCGGCCTCGGCGGCCGTCGGGCTCGCACCGCCCGGTGCGGAGCAGCCCGCCGTGAGGACGGCCGCGAGAGCGGCGGCGGCCAGGGCGGGGGGAACCCCGAAGGCACGGCGGTGTCTGGAAACGGTTCTACGGCCGGACATCCAGCCCCCTCGGACGGCGGTGGCTCACGGATACGGGACGGCGTGGTGCCGGACGGCGCAGCGGAAGGCTGAGCGCGGGCAGACGTCGACAATCGTGACATACCGGTCACCGGGAGTGGCGCCACGACACCATCCGTCACCGGGCCGCGCTCGGGTGGCGCCACGACACCATCGGTGCCCGGCGTCGGCTCGGGCGGCTCCGCGACACCACCCCTGACAGGGTGTCCGCTCGGGCGGCTCCACGACACCATCCGTGACCGGGCGTCCGCTCGAGCGGCTCCGCGACACCACCCGTGACCGGGCGTTCGCTCGGGCGGCTCCACGACACCATCCGTGACCGGCGTCCGCTCGGGTGGCGGCGCGAACTGGTCCGCAACCGGCCGGCGTGAGCCCGGCCGGTCTCCGCTCAGACGCCGGCCGCCAGCGTGATCCCCAGCGGCGTCCGCTCGTACAGCACCTGGTGTCCGTACCGCCGCGACGTCAGCAGTCCCGCCTCGCGCAGCACCGACAGATGCGCCGATACGGAGGACGGCGCGAGGCCGAGCCGGTGGGCCAGAGTGCTCGTGCCGGCCGGTTCGTCCAGTGCGCACAGCACATCCGCCCGGACCCGGCCCAGCAGCCTGGCCAGCGCCTGCGGTGTCCGCTCGCCGGCCTCGATCCACAGCCCGCCGATCCCGCGCGCCGGATAGATCAGCCCCGGCTGCCACGGCTCCAGGTGGCCGCCCACCACCTCGGGCCAGACGAAGACGCTCGGCATCAGCACCAGGCCCTGCCCGCCCAGCACCTGTTCGTGGTCGCCGCGCGTGCCCTTGACGGTGAGCGTCGAACCGTTCCAGCTCAGCTGCGTACTCACCTCGCCCAGCAGTCCCGCGAGCCCGCTGTCCGCGAGCTTGCGCGAGTGGTACGCGATGTCCGCCTCCAGCAGCGCCCGCAGCCTCGGCCAGTACGGTTCGATCAGCGCCTGCCAGGCCCGCTCCAGCAGATCGGCCAGCTCCCGCACGGTCCGTGCCGGATCGGCCAGCAGGCGGCGGCCCGTCACCGACTCCCGGGCGCCGGGCCGTGCCGACAGCGCCAGCTCCATGTCCGCCCGCGCCACCGCCGGATCGACCGCCCGCACGCCCGCGATCTCCTCCGCGAACGTGGCGAGCGGCCCGATCGGCGGCGGGCAGATGAAGTCCGGGTTGTGGCCGCCGTCCGGCATCAGCAGCCACAGCGGTTCGAGGTCGAGCGCCGCCGCCGCGTCCCGGATCCGCCGGAGCCACGGCAGGTGGTAGCCGTGGCGGTGGTGACGGGCCAGCGTGCGCACCGCCTCCTGGGTCTCGACCAGCGGCGAGAGCGCGAACCGGCAGCGCAGCAGGTCGCTCTCGTCGAAGTGCAGCCGGAACGGCATACCGGCCTCCGTCCAGTCGTCGAAGATTCGTCCTCAGCCGAAAGTCTAGGGCGCGCGGCCGTCCCGCTCCAGGCTCCTGCCATGTCCCAGGTGTCCTCCTCCACTCCGCCCGCCGGCTACCGCGCCGTCTTCCGCGTCCGCGAGTTCCGGGCCGTCTTCGCCGCGCACCTGCTCTCGCTCCTCGGCGTCGTCGTCAGCGAACTCGCGCTCACCGTCCTCGTCTACGACCTCACCGGCTCCCCGCTGCTCAGCGCGCTGACGTTCGCGCTCGGGCTGCTCCCGTACGTCATCGGCGGGACGCTCTTCGCGGGCGTCGCCGACCGCTATCCGGCCCGCCGCGTCCTGGTCGTCTGCGACCTGCTCTGCGCGGTCTGCGTCGCCGTGATGCTGCTGCCCGCCACTCCGGTCGCCGGACTCCTCGCGCTGCGCTGCCTGGTCGCCGCGATCGCGCCCATCTTCACCGGGACCCGGATGGCCGCGCTCACCGACATCCTGGGCGACGGCGACCTCTACGTCCTCGGCCGTTCTCTGCTGCGGATCGTCTCGCAGAGCGCGATGCTCATCGGCTTCGGCGCGGGCGGCGCGCTGCTCACCGTGCTCTCTCCGCGCGGCGCGATCACCGTCACCGTCGTCACCTTCCTCTGCTCGGCGGCCCTCCTCCGCCTCGGCACCCGCAACCGCCCGGCCCGCGCCGTGAGCGGCTCCACCAAGCTGCTGAGGGAGTCGCTCTCCGGGGCCCGGCTGGTCCTGGGCGACCGCCGCATCCGGGCGCTGCTGCTCCTGCTCTGGCTGCCCGCGATGTTCGTGGTCGCACCGGAGGCGCTCGCCGCTCCGTACGTGGCCGAGACCGGCGCCGGTCCGGCCGCGCTCGGGCTGCTGCTCTGCGCGATGGCCGTCGGCCACGTGGGCGCCGAACTCTTCGTGGGGTCCGCGCTCCGGCCCCGTACCCGCTCCCGGATCGTGCTGCCGCTCGCCGCCGTCGGCCTGCTGCCGCTGGTGGTGTACGCGGTCCGGCCCGGCCTGCCGCTGGCGCTGGCCGCACTCGCGCTGGCCGGGATGGGAGCGGCGTACGTCATCGGGCTCGACCAGTGGTTCGTGGACGCCGTACCGCCGGAGCTGCGCGGCCGGGCCATGACGCTGCTCACCGCCGGGCTGATGACCATCCAGGGTGCCGGGATGGCGCTGGCGGGGCTCGCGGCCGAGTTCTTCCCGGTGCACCACGTGGTCGCCGGATCCGGAATCATCGGTACCGTCGTCACGCTCCTCGTCGTCGCCGAGGTCCGCCGAACGGCCCCCGGACATCTGTCCGATACCGAAAGGCGAGACAGGGCTGACCGGCATGTGACCAGTCGGTAAGGTCGGTGCCGTGCCGAAGCCGCTCAGCCTTCCTTTCGATCCCATCGCCCGTGCCGAGGAACTCTGGCATCAGCGCTGGGGGCCCGTGCCTTCCATGGGGGCGATCACCTCGATCATGCGGGCGCAGCAGATCCTGCTCGCCGAGGTGGACGCGGTGGTCAAGCCGTACGGTCTGACCTTCGCCCGGTACGAGGCCCTGGTGCTGCTCACCTTCTCCAAGGCGGGTGAGCTGCCGATGTCCAAGATCGGCGAGCGGCTGATGGTGCACCCCACCTCGGTCACCAACACCGTGGACCGGCTGGTGAAGTCCGGCCTGGTCAGCAAGCGCCCGAACCCCAACGACGGCCGCGGCACGCTCGCCTCCATCACCGACAAGGGCCGCGAGGTCGTCGAGTCGGCCACCGAGGAGCTGATGGCGATGGACTTCGGGCTCGGTGCGTACGACGCGGAGGAGTGCGCGGAGATCTTCGCGATGCTCCGGCCGCTGCGGGTGGCGGCGGAGGACTTCGACGAAGGGTGAACGAGGCTGTCTCTTCGACGGAGGGCCCGCGCGAAGATCGGCACGGCCGTCCCGTTACGCTCGTGTCCATGAAACAGAACGTGCTCACCCGCTACCGGGTGATGGCTTACGTCACCGCCATCTGGCTGCTCGTCTTCACGGTGGCGATCATCGCGAAGTACGTCTTCGACACCGGCGACACCATGGTGATCTCCCAGATCCACGGCGTGCTGTTCATCGTCTACGTCATCTTCGCCTTCGACCTCGGCTCCAAGGCGAAGTGGCCGTTCGGCAAGCTCCTGTGGGTGCTGGCCGCAGGCTGCATCCCCTTCGCCTCCTTCTTCGTCGAGCCGAAGGTGAGCCGCGAGGCCCAGGAGCTGATCGACGCGACCGCTCCGGCGCCCGCGAAAGCCTGACCGGCACGGCACTCCCACCGCCCCGCGCGAAGCGCCGGGCGGTTTGCCATCGACATTTACTAGGACGTCCTAGTAAATTCGAAGCATGGACGCTCACGCGATCGAGGAAGGCCGCCTCCGCTGGCAGGCCCGTTACGACAAGGCCCGCAAGCGGGACGCGGACTTCACCACGCTCTCCGGTGACCCGGTGGAGCCCGTGTACGGGCCCCGTCCCGGCGACACGTACGAGGGATTCGAGCGGATCGGCTGGCCCGGCGAGTACCCGTTCACCCGTGGCCTGCACCCGACCGGCTACCGGGGCCGCACCTGGACCATCCGCCAGTTCGCCGGCTTCGGCAACGCCGAGCAGACCAACGAGCGCTACAAGATGATCCTCGCGGCGGGCGGCGGCGGACTCAGCGTCGCCTTCGACATGCCGACGCTGATGGGGCGCGACTCCGACGAACCGCGCTCGCTCGGCGAGGTCGGCCACTGCGGGGTCGCCATCGACTCCGCCGCCGACATGGAGATCCTGTTCAAGGACATCCCGCTCGGTGACGTCACCACCTCCATGACGATCAGCGGCCCGGCCGTCCCGGTCTTCTGCATGTACCTGGTCGCAGCCGAGCGCCAGGGCGTCGACCCGGGCGTGCTCAACGGCACGCTCCAGACCGACATCTTCAAGGAGTACATCGCGCAGAAGGAGTGGCTCTTCCAGCCCGAGCCGCACCTGCGCCTCATCGGCGACCTGATGGAGCACTGCGCCGCCTCCATCCCGGCCTACAAGCCGCTCTCCGTCTCCGGCTACCACATCCGCGAGGCCGGAGCCACGGCCGCGCAGGAGCTGGCGTACACGCTGGCCGACGGCTTCGGCTACGTGGAGCTCGGCCTCTCGCGCGGCCTGGACGTCGACACCTTCGCCTCGGGCCTCTCCTTCTTCTTCGACGCGCACCTGGACTTCTTCGAGGAGATCGCCAAATTCCGCGCCGCCCGCCGCATCTGGGCCCGCTGGATGAAGGAGACGTACGGCGCCAAGACCGACAAGGCGCAGTGGCTCCGCTTCCACACGCAGACCGCCGGGGTCTCGCTCACCGCGCAGCAGCCGTACAACAACGTCGTACGGACGGCCGTCGAGGCGCTCTCCGCCGTGCTCGGCGGTACCAACTCGCTCCACACCAACGCTCTCGACGAGACCCTCGCGCTCCCGTCCGAGCAGGCCGCCGAGATCGCGCTGCGCACGCAGCAGGTGCTGATGGAGGAGACCGGCGTCGCCAATGTGGCCGACCCGCTGGGCGGCTCCTGGTACGTGGAGCAGCTCACCGACCGGATCGAGGCCGAGGCCGAGAAGATCTTCGACCAGATCAAGGAGCGCGGCACCCGGGCCCATCCCGACGGGCAGCACCCGATCGGCCCGATGACCTCCGGCATCCTGCGCGGCATCGAGGACGGCTGGTTCACCGGCGAGATCGCCGAGTCCGCCTTCCAGTACCAGCGGGCCCTGGAGAAGGGCGACAAGCGGGTCGTCGGCGTCAACGTCCACCACGGCTCGGTCACCGGCGACCTGGAGATCCTCCGGGTCAGTCACGAGGTCGAGCGCGACCAGGTCAGCCAGCTCACCGCGCGCAAGGCCGCCCGCGACGACGCGAAGGTGAGCGCCGCGCTGGAGGCGATGCTGGCCGCCGCCCGCGACGGCTCGAACCTGATCGCGCCGATGCTGGAGGCGGTACGGGCCGAGGCCACGCTCGGTGAGATCTGCGAGGCGCTGCGCGAGGAGTGGGGCACGTACACGGAGCCGCCGGGCTTCTGAGTGTCACGGGAACAGGGAGGCGCTGGGCTTCCGAGGTCCCACGGTGGAGGGCCCTCGGCTCCTACGGGCCCTCCTCGCCGAACGCCACCGTGAACCGCGCCCCGCCGCCCGGCGCCGCCCGTACCGTCAGCTCCGCTCCGTGCGCGCGGGCGATCTGCCGGGCCATCGCGAGCCCCAGCCCCGATCCGGGGAGAGCGCGGGCGGCCTCGGCGCGGTAGACGCGGTCGAAGACGTACGGGAGGTCCTCGGGAGCGATCCCGGGCCCGTGGTCCCGTACCGTCAGCTCAAGGCCGCCCTCGTACGCGGTCAGCCCCACCTCCACCGGCGCGTCCGGCGGCTGAACTTGGCCGCGTTGTCCAGCAGGTTGGTCAGCAGCCGGGCCAGCCGCGCCGGTACGCCGGGCCGGACCGCCTCCGCCGCGCCGGGACCGGTGGACAGCTCGAAGTGGACGCGCGGCCAGTGCGTCCGCGCCATCGCCACCGTGCGCTCCACCAGCTCCGCGATCCGCACCTCCTCCAGCAGCGGCAGCGGCTCCTCGTCCCGGGCCAGCTCGATCAGGTCGTTCACCAGCCCGGTCACCTCCCGGATCTGCCGGGCCGGCTCCGCCACGATCGCGGAGCTGGCGACGACCGGCGTACCCGCCGTCCTCGTCCCGTACCCGCACGCGCCCGGTGACCACCAGACCCACAACGCCCGGGTCCTCTCCGAGGCCGGTGCCGCCCACCTCGTGCCCGACGCCGAGACCACCGCCGACCGGCTCGCCGAACTGATCGACCCGCTGCTCGCGGACCCGGCGCGGCTCGCCGTGATGGGCCGCGCGGCCGACCCGGGCAACCACGCGCGAGCGGCCGACCTGCTGGCGGAGACGGTCATCCGCCTCGCCGTACAACCGTCCACCGCAAGGGAGTTCACCGCATGACCGACACGACCGGCACCACCACCGACTGGACCGGCCGGACCGTCCTCGTCACCGGAGCCGAAGGCTTCATCGGCTCCACCCTCGTGGACCTGCTCGTCCGACGCGGCGCGCGCGTACGGGCGTTCGTCCACTACAAGCCGTACGCCGACAAGGGCCACCTCGCCCGCTACCTCCAAGGCCCGCACAGCCCGGTCGAGTTCATCCCCGGAGACGTCGGCGACGCGGGCCGCGTGATGGACGCCGTCGAAGGCTGCGACACGGTCTTCCACCTCGCCGCGCTGATCGGCATCCCGTACAGCTACGACGCGCCGGGCGCGTACGTCCGCACCAACGTCGTCGGCACCGAGAACATCGCCGAGGCCTGCCGCCGCCACTCCGTACGCCGCCTCCTGCACACCTCCACCAGCGAGGTCTACGGCAGCGCTCTCACGGCCCCGATCGGCGAGGACCATCCGCTCCAGCCGCAGTCGCCGTACTCCGCCTCCAAGATCGGCGCGGACATGATGGCGCTCTCGCACTGGCACGCCTTCGAGCTGCCGGTGACGGTGGTGCGCCCGTTCAACACGTACGGACCCCGCCAGTCGGCCCGTGCCGTCATCCCCACGATCCTGGCCCAACTGCACTCCGGGGCACGGGAGATCCGGCTCGGCTCGCTGACCCCGACCCGCGACTTCACGTACGTCACCGACACAGCCGCCGGATTCCTGGCACTGGCCGACTGCGACCGGGCGCTGGGCGAGAGCGTCAACCTCGGTACCGGCCGGGAGATCTCGGTCGGGGACCTGGCCAAGGCGCTCATCACCGCCTCCGGCCGGGACGCCGAGATCGTGGTGGACCCGGCCAGGCTCCGGCCCTCCGGCAGCGAGGTGCACCGGCTGCTCTCGGACAACACGCGGGCCCGCGCGTGGGCAGGATGGGAACCCGAAGTCACGCTGGAGGAGGGGCTGGAGCGCACGTCGGCCTGGGTGGCGGACCACCTCCACCTCTTCGCACCGGGCCGCTACCAGGTCTGAGCGCCGCCAGGAGGCGTCTGCGCGCCGGACAGCCCCAGCAGCAACAGCGTGGTGAACCCGCTCGCCCACGCGGCGTCCACCGGTTCGGCGCTCACCAGCGTGCGGTGCACCACGGCTCCGGCGATCACGTCGAAGATCAGGTCCGCGTTGCGGGCGGCGGCCGAGGCGTCGTCCTCGTACCGCAGCTCGCCGCGTGCCTGGGCGCGTTCCCGGCCCAGGAGCACCAGCCGCTTCTGCCGGTCCACGATGGCCGAGCGGATGCGGTGGCGCAGCGAGTCGTCCCGGGTGGACTCGGCGACCACCGCCATCAGCGCCGTCCGGGTCTCCGGCCGCTCCAGCAGCGCGGCGAACTGGAGCACCACGCCCTGCACATCGCCGGCCAGGCTGCCGCGGTCGGGCAGCTCCAGCTCGTCGAAGAGGACGGCCACCGCGTCCACCACCAGCTCGTTCTTGCCGGCCCAGCGCCGGTAGAGGGTCGTCTTGGCGACTCCGGCCCGGGTCGCCACATCGCCCATGGTCAGCTTCGACCAGCCGAGATCGACGAGAGAGGCCCGGGTCGCCTCCAGGATGGCGGCATCGGCCTCGGTGGAGCGGGGACGTCCTGTTCGGGTGGCTTTGGGGTCGGTGCGGCTCATGATGCGGCGACCATACCGGCCGGTAGGGACGTCCGCTCCGCCCCGGGTTCCGTGAGACAGATCACCGGGACGGCCTGTTCCGGTGGGCCGGGCGGCAGTTACGCTACGGGTCGTAGCGTTAGGAAGGCGGCAGGCCCGCCCCGTACGCCACGGAACGAACGAGCGACAGCCACCGGGGCCTTCACGAAGGTCCCAGGCGCCGGGTGGGGACCCGGGGCCGCACGGACACGGCCGGATGGGGATCCGGACGGTCCACCGGGTCTTATCGGGGCCCGTATCCGTTCCACCGGGGTTCTTCAGGGCCTCCGGGAACCGTCGTCGTCCGCCCGCCCGGCACACCGGCCGGCGCCTCGGACCTGGCCGGTTCCCGCATCGCTTTCCGGAACGGTGTGCTCAGGGGGGAGGATGTACGTATGCAGCCTAGGAACATGTCCATGAGCGGCGTCGTCGACCTCGCCGCTGTCAAGGCGGCCGGCGAGGCCAAGGCCAAGGCGGAGCAGGCCCGTGCGCAGGCCGCCCGTACCGGAGGCACCGGCGCCGCGGCGCCCGCCACCCTGGTGATCGACGTCGATGAAGCAGGCTTCGAGCGCGATGTCCTGCAACGCTCCGCCGAGGTCCCGGTCGTCATCGACTTCTGGGCCGAGTGGTGCGAGCCGTGCAAGCAGCTCGGCCCGCTGCTGGAGCGCCTGGCCGTCGAGTACAACGGCCGTTTCCTGCTGGCCAAGGTCGATGTCGACGCCAACCAGATGCTGATGCAGCAGTTCGGCATCCAGGGCATCCCGGCGGTCTTCGCCGTCGTCGCCGGGCAGGCCCTCCCGCTCTTCCAGGGCGCGGCCCCCGAGGCCCAGATCCGCGAGACGCTGGACCAGCTGATCCAGGTCGGCGAGGAGCGGTTCGGTCTCACCGGGATCGCCGTCGACCCGGACGCCTCGCCGGACGCCGTCCCGGCCGAGGTGCCGGCCGGCCCGTACGACCACCTGCTGGAGGCCGCCGCCTCCGCTCTCGACGCCAATGACTTCGGCGGCGCCGTGCAGGCGTACAAGAACGTGCTCACCGACGACCCGGGCAACCCGGAGGCCAAGCTGGGCCTGGCCCAGGCGGAGCTGCTGGCCCGCGTCCAGACGATGGACCCGAACGCGGTCCGCAAGGCCGCGGCGGACAACCCGGGCGATGTGGCCGCACAGGTCGCCGCCGCCGATCTGGATCTGGTCGGCGGCCATGTCGAGGACGCCTTCGGCCGGCTCGTCGAAGCGGTCCGCCGCAACACCGGCGACGACCGGAACACCGCCCGGCTGCGGCTGCTGGAGCTCTTCGAGGTGATCGGCCCGGACGACCCCAGGGTCACCGCCGCCCGCACCGCGCTGGCGCGCGTGCTGTTCTGACGGCGAGCTGAACTTCTCCGGTCGCGAGCCGATTGTTCCGATGTGACAAGACGGCCGTGATGCCCTCCGGGTATCGCGGCCGTTTTGCCGTCCGAACGCTAAGAGTCACCGCTGCTTTACCAAAACTTGACAATGGAACCAAGTGTTACTGGCAGTAAGTCATAGAGATTGATCTGTCCTGTTTCCGTCAAGTTTCCCGCTGTTTGGATGTCCCTTTCGTGCCACCCTGTGTGGCCGCATGATGTCGTCCCGTCGCGCCACGGTTATCAGGTCGTTACTGGCAAGTAACGACCCCCCTTGTGTCACGGCGCCGAATGCACCACGATCGGCCACGCTCGGTCCCATACCTTCGGCCCGGCCTCCAGCCGGTGCGGGAGGGCCTGTTGGGTCCCCACCGAGTGGGTCGGCGGCAGTGGCCGCCGGCTGTGGACAGGGGGGTTCCCGCCGACAGACGGGGCCTGTCCGACCGGCTGTACACACCGTGCAGCCAGTGGTTGTCGCTCGGGGGTGAACGCCGGTGCGGCGGATGCGGTCCATGCCTCCGCCCGCGGGCGCTCTCCTTCCCGAGGACGTAGCACTTCTCCCATCCCAGGACGGGTTTCCCACCCGCCCGGAGATGTACGTCCGAGAAGAAGGAGCAAGTTATGAGTTCCCAGGTTCGCGGTGGGACGAGATGGAAGCGTTTCGCTCTGGTCATGGTGCCCAGCGTCGTCGCGACGGCGGCGGTGGGTGTCGGTCTCGCGCAGGGCGCCCTTGCCGCGTCCTTCAGCGTGTCCGGCCAGAGCTTCAAGGTCAGCACCGACAAGCTGGACGGCAAGGACTTCGTCCAGTACGGCAGCGTCGCCGTCGGCAAGGACCTTGAGGGCGAGAAGGCCGCACACGCGGTCGCGGTCTCGGGCTTCAGCTACGCCGAGATCACCAACATGTGCCAGTCGGTGGTCACCCCGAAGGTGCCGTTCCTCGGCAATGTCAGCCTGGAGCTGACGGCCGGGACGAATCCGAAGAACCCGGTCGTGGCGACCAACCTCTACCTCGACGTGAGCCAGCTCGATGCCGACGCGTACTTCGAGAACATCGACATCGGTGTCGCGGCGGGCTCTCTGAAGAAGGAGGGCAAGCCGGGGAGCATCGGCGTCCAGCCCGGCACCGAGGCCAAGGCGGAGGGCTTCGCGCAGCGCGCCGACTCGGCGGTCCTGACCGGGGTCAAGCAGACGGCGTGGGCGACCACGGCCGGAACCTTCAAGCTCAGTGACCTGAAGCTGAGGCTGCACAACCGTGTCAAGGAGTGCTTCTAAGCGCTCGCCCGGGTGGCCGGGACGCTCCGCGCGAGCCTTCCGGCCGCCCACCCTTTCTCTTCTCACCGCAGTACCGGTTCCAGGGAGCTGTTTTCCATGAGCCCCGAGTCCACAGGGCAGAACGAGCACAACCTCACCGTCTACCGGCGGGGATTCCGTACCTGGCGGGGTAACCGGCCGTTCTGGGCGGGTCTGTTCACCATGCTGGGCGGTGTCCCCATCGCCTACTTCCCGTACGCCGATCTCCACCTCGGCAACATGACGCTGGCGATGTCCACGACCGCCGGCGCCGGGTCCCTCATCATCGGGGTCCTGCTGATCACGCTGGGCCTGACGATGTGGTTCCACAGCATCGTCCGGGTCTTCGCCGGGGTCGCTGCCATTCTGCTCGCGCTGATCTCCATACCCGTCGCCAACATCGGCGGCTTCGTGATCGGATTCGTCCTCGCACTCATCGGCGGAGCCCTGTCCGTTTCCTGGGCGCCGGGCGAGCCGAAGGCCGACGAGGAGGCCCCGCAGGACGTCCCCGCCGCCCTGCCGATGGACGAGCGGCACTCGGAGAGCGTCCTGCACGGCGCGACCGTTCCGCAGCAGCAGGTGGGTGACCACGACGCGGCTTTCGGCCATGACGGAGGGACACACCGTGCGGGGTGACGAGCAACAGCGGCCGCATGCGCACGCTGACGAGGTTCTCCCGGTACGCAAAGGGCCCCGCCACGCGGCCCCCAAGAAGTCGCTGCTGACCAAGTTGCACATGCCGAGCGGCAAGAAGGCCTTCGCGCTCGCCGCGATGCCGACCGCCGTCTTCGTCGGCATGGGCCTCACGCCCAAGCTCGCCATGGCCGACGGCAACCCCGACATCCCCTTCGCCCCGGGCCCGTGCGTCACCCGGTCCGACGAGCCCGGTGAGTCCGCTTCCCCGTCCGAGTCCCCGAAGGCCACCCCGACCCCGTCGGCGACGCCCACGGACGAGCCGGACCAGAGCGAGAAGCCGGGCGAGGACGACGGCGCGACCCCGAAGCCGGCGGAGAGCGGTACGGCCACCGAGGACCCGGCGGCCGGCGAGAAGCCGGACGCGGGTCAGAAGCCGGACACGGCCGACGAGAAGCCCGCCGACGAGCCGAGCCCCACTCCGACGCCCACCAAGTCGAAGAACCCGCTCGACCCGCTGGGCCTGGGCGACGCGCTCAAGGACCTCTTCGACCCGGACAAGGGCAAGGACAAGGCGGAGGAGAAGCCCGAGGAGACGGCGAGCCCGTCCCCGAGCCCCACGGCCGAGTCCCCGAAGCCGGCCGACAAGCCGAAGGCCCCGGAGAAGGAAGCGCCGAAGGACCCGTCGAAGGATCCAGCCAAGGACGCCTCCGACAAGACGGCCGACGCGATCCGCGAAGCCGCCGAGAAGGCCGGCAAGGACGTCAAGGAGCTGGACGACGACGTCAAGGGACTCGACCCCAAGAAGGACGAGGACATCCCGGACGGCGCCAAGCCGCGCTTCCCCTGCCCCGAGCCCGACCCGGAGGCCCTCGCCGCCGCGACCCTGGAGCCCGGCATCCCGCTGCTCCCGGCCGATCCGTGGGTCCTGGAGTCCTCGCTGCTCACGCTCAACGGCCTGGACTACAAAGGCATCGTCGAGGTGAAGAGGGCGGACGGCTCGATCAAGAAGGTGCTCAAGTTCACCGCGAGCTCCATCGACATCAAGGACCTCCACCAGCTCACCGTCGGACCGGCGGGCACGACGGGCCATGTGAAGTCGCGGCCGGGCTCCACGTCGACCATCCGCAACGGCACGGTGACGATGTACACGGAGGAGCTGAAGGGCAACCTCTTCGGCCTCATCCCGATCACCTTCAACCCGCGGACTCCGCCACCGCTGAACGTGCCCTTCGCCTTCTTCACCAAGGTGAAGGTCGTCCAGGCAGGCCAGTTCGGCGGCTCGCTCAGGGTCCCGGGCCTGCAGAACTACCTGGACGGCGGCCGCAGCTGGCCCGCCGCCACCTGATCCCGTCCGGGAGCCGCACAGAGCCGTGGGCCGTACCCCTGATGCCAGGGGTACGGCCCACGGTCGTACGACGAAGGCGAACTAGCTCTCCTCGCCACCCAGGTGGTGCACCCGGACCATGTTCGTGGTGCCCGGGATGCCGGGAGGCGAGCCGGCCGTGATGACCATCGTGTCGCCGTTGTTGTAGCGGTTCAGCTTCAGCAGCTCCGCGTCGACCAGGTCGACCATCGCGTCGGTGTTGTCCGCGTGCGGGACCACGTGCGACTCGACGCCCCAGCTCAGCGCGAGCTGGTTGCGGGTGGACTCGTCCGTGGTGAAGGCCAGGATCGGCTGGGCCACGCGGTAGCGGGAGAGGCGGCGGGCGGTGTCGCCGGACTGGGTGAAGGCGACCAGCGCCTTGCCGTCCAGGAAGTCCGCGATCTCGCAGGCCGCGCGGGCCACCGAGCCGCCCTGCGTACGGGGCTTCTTGCCGGGGACCAGCGGCTGGAGGCCCTTGGAGAGCAGCTCCTCCTCGGCGGCGCAGACGATCTTCGACATCGTCTTGACCGTCTCGATCGGATACGCGCCCACCGACGACTCGGCCGACAGCATGACCGCGTCCGCGCCGTCCAGGATCGCGTTGGCGACATCGGACGCCTCGGCGCGGGTCGGGCGGGAGTTGGTGATCATCGACTCCATCATCTGGGTCGCCACGATCACCGGCTTGGCGTTGCGGCGGCACAGCTCGATGAGGCGCTTCTGCACCATCGGGACCTTCTCCAGCGGGTACTCCACCGCCAGGTCGCCACGGGCCACCATCACACCGTCGAACGCCATGACGACGCCCTCCATGTGCTCGACCGCCTGCGGCTTCTCCACCTTGGCGATGACGGGGACCCGACGGCCCTCCTCGTCCATCACCTTGTGGACGTCCTTGACGTCGTCGGCGTCCCGCACGAAGGAGAGGGCGACCAGGTCGCAGCCCATCCGCAGAGCGAAGCGCAGGTCCTCGATGTCCTTCTCGGAGAGGGCCGGGACGTTCACCGCCGCGCCGGGCAGGTTGATGCCCTTGTGGTCGGAGATGACACCGCCTTCGATGACGATGGTCTTGACCCGGGGGCCGACGACCTCGACGACCTTCAGCTCGACGTTGCCGTCGTTGATCAGGATCGGGTCGCCCTTGGTGACGTCGCCGGGCAGACCCTTGTAGGTCGTGCCGCAGATCGACTTGTCGCCCGGGACGTCCTCGGAGGTGATGGTGAACTCGTCCCCGCGGACCAGCTCGACCGGTCCCTCGGCGAACTTCGCCAGCCGGATCTTCGGGCCCTGGAGGTCGGCGAGCACGCCCACCGCGCGGCCGGTTTCGGCGGCCGCCTTGCGGACACGGTCGTAACGGCCCTGGTGTTCCTCGTGGGAGCCGTGACTGAAGTTGAAACGGGCCACGCTCATGCCGGCCTCGATCAGAGCGACGAGCTGCTCATGGGAGTCGACGGCGGGACCGAGGGTGCAGACGATTTTGGAACGGCGCATGAGGCGGATCCTATCGGTTTGTTTCGCTGCGGAATATTCCGTCTGGTGGAAGATACAAAGGGGCGCGGGGGTGCTCAGTTGTCGACCTGTCCGAACCGTGGACTACGGCCCTTCGACGAGCGCGAACGTCTGGTCGGCGATCTCCAGCTCCTCGTCCGTCGGCACCACGGCGACCGCCACCCGTGCGTACTCCGGCGAGATCAGCCGCGGCTCACCGGACCGTACGGCGTTGAGCCCGGCGTCCACCGCGAGACCGAACTCCTCCAGACCCGCGATGGCAGCCTCCCGCACCGGAGCCGAGTTCTCCCCGACCCCCGCCGTGAACGCCACCGCGTCCACCCGGCCGAGCACCGCCGCGTACGCGCCGATGTACTTCTTCAGCCGGTGGATGTAGATGTCGAAGGCGAGCGCGGCCTGCTCGTCGCCCTCCTCGATCCGGCGGCGGATCTCCCGCATGTCGTTGTCGCCGCAGAGCCCGACCAGCCCGCTCTTCTTGTTCAGCAGGACATCGACCTCGTCCGTCGACATGCCCGCCACCCGCTTCAGGTGGAAGACGACCGCCGGATCGATGTCCCCGGAGCGCGTACCCATCACGAGCCCTTCCAGGGGGGTCAGCCCCATGGACGTCTCCACGCACCGCCCGCCCGCGACCGCCGAGGCGGAGGCGCCGTTGCCCAGGTGCAGCACGATGACGTTGACGTCCTCCGGCGCCTTGCCCAGCAGCTCGGCCGTCCTGCGCGAGACGTACGCGTGCGAGGTGCCGTGGAAGCCGTAGCGGCGGATCCGGTGCGCGTCGGCGGTCTCCACGTCGATCGCGTACCGCGCGGCCGCCTCCGGCATCGTCGTGTGGAACGCCGTGTCGAAGACCGCCACCTGCGGCAGGTCCGGCCGCAGCGCCTGCGCCGTACGGATGCCGGTGATGTTCGCCGGGTTGTGCAGCGGAGCCACCGGGACCAGGCGTTCGATCTCCTTCAGCACCTCGTCGGTGACCACCGTCGGCGCGGAGAACTTCAGCCCGCCGTGCACCACCCGGTGGCCGATCGCGGCGAGTTCGGGGGAGTCCAGGCCGAGGCCGTCCGCCGCCAGCTCCTCGGCCGCCGCCTTGAGCGCCGCGTCGTGGTCGGCGATCTTGCCCGTACGCTCCCGGGGCTCGGCGCCGCCGCCGGCCAGCGGCGTGTGCACCAGGCGGGAGGTCTCCTCGCCGATCCGCTCGACCAGGCCGGAGGCGAGCCGCGAGCGGTCGCGCATGTCGAGCAGCTGGTACTTCACCGAGGACGAGCCGGAGTTGAGGACGAGGACGCGATGCGGTTCCACAGAGGCCGTACCTTCGTGCTGGGGGATGGAGGAAGTCGTCATGCGGGGCGCTCCTCGCTCTGCGCCTGGATCGCCGTGATCGCCACCGTGTTGACGATGTCCTGGACGAGCGCGCCGCGCGACAGGTCGTTGACCGGCTTGCGCAGCCCCTGGAGCACCGGGCCGACCGCCACCGCGCCCGCCGAGCGCTGCACGGCCTTGTAGGTGTTGTTGCCGGTGTTCAGGTCCGGGAAGATCAGGACGGTGGCCTGGCCGGCCACCTCCGACTCCGGCAGTTTCGTCGCCGCGACGGAGGGCTCGACGGCCGCGTCGTACTGGATCGGCCCCTCCACCCGCAGCTCCGGCCGCTCGGCCCGTACCCGCTCGGTCGCCTCGCGCACCTTGTCGACATCCGCGCCGGAGCCGGAGGTGCCGGTGGAGTACGAGAGCATCGCGATCCGGGGCTCGACGCCGAAGCGGGCCGCCGTCACCGCCGACTGCACCGCGATGTCCGCGAGCTGCTCGGCGTTCGGGTCCGGGTTGACCGCGCAGTCGCCGTACACGAGCACCTTGTCGGCCAGGCACATGAAGAAGACGGACGAGACGATCGAGGCGTCCGGCTTGGTCTTGATGATCTCGAAGGCCGGACGGATGGTGGCGGCCGTGGAGTGCACCGAGCCCGACACCATCCCGTCGGCCAGGCCCTCCTGCACCATCAGCGTGCCGAAGTAGTTGACGTCGGACACCACGTCGTACGCCAGTTCCACCGTCACTCCGCGGTGCGCGCGCAGTTCGGCGTACCGCTCGGCGAAGGCCTGGCGCAGTTCGGAGGTGTGCGGGTCGATGATCTGGGTCTCGGCGAGGTCGATGCCGAGGTCGGCGGCCTTCTTGCGGATCGTGTCCACGTTGCCGAGGAGTGTGAGGTCGCAGACGTCCCGGCGCAGCAGCACGTCCGCCGCGCGCAGCACGCGCTCCTCGGTGCCTTCGGGCAGGACCACGCGCTTGCGGTCGGAGCGGGCCTGCTCCAGCAGCTCGTGCTCGAACATCATCGGCGTGACCCGGCCGCTGCGCGCCACCGAGATCCGCTCGAGGAGCGCGCCGGTGTCCACGTGCCGCTCGAAGAGGCCGAGCGCGGTCTCCGCCTTACGAGGCGTGGTCGCGTTCAACTTCCCTTCCAGCGTGAAGAGTTCGGCCGCCGTCGGGAACGAGCCGCCGGCCACCGAGACGACCGGGGTCCCGGGTGCGAGGCGTGCGGCCAGCGTGAGTATCTCCTCGCCGGGCCGCTCGTTCAGGGTCAGCAGGATGCCGGCGATGGGCGGCGTCCCGGCGCTGTGCGCGGCCAGCGAACCCACCACCAGGTCGGACCGGTCGCCGGGCGTCACCACCAGGCAGCCGGGCGTCAGCGCGTTCAGCAGGTTCGGCAGCATCGCACCGCCGAAGACGAAGTCCAGCGCGTCCCGCGCCAGTCCGGAGTCGTCGCCGAGCAGCACCGTGCCGTCCAGCGCGGCGGTGATCTGCGCGACCGTCGGAGCGGAGAGCGCCGGGTCGTCCGGCAGCACGGAGACGGGCACCGGCAGCCGGGCCGCCAGCCGCTCCGCTATCACCGACCGGTCCTCCGGCGCGACCCGGTTCACCACCATCGCCAGCACGTCGCAGCCGAGGCCGGCGTAGGCGCGGTAGGCGTTACGGGTCTCGGCGCGCACGGACTCCGCCGTCTGGCCCTTGCCGCCGACGACCGCGATCACCGAGGCGCCGAACTCGTTGGCCAGGCGCGCGTTCAGTGCCAGCTCGTCCGGCAGCTGGGTGGCGGCGAAGTCGCTGCCGAGGACGAGGACCACCTCGTACTCGCGGGCCACCTGGTGGAAGCGGTCCACCAGCAGTGAGACCAGCTCGTCGGTCCCCTTCTCCGCCTGCACGGCGGAGGCCTCGTGGTAGTCCAGGCCGTAGACGGATGCGGGGCTCTGCGAGAGCCGGTAGCGGGCCCGCAGCAGCTCGTAGAGGCGGTCGGGCCCGTCGTGGACCAGCGGACGGAAGACACCGACCCGGTCCACCTGACGCGTCAGTAGCTCCATGACTCCGAGCTCGACGACCTGCCGGCCGTCCCCCCGGTCGATCCCGGTCACGTACACGCTGCGCGCCACGCGTGCTCTCCCGTCGTTGTGCGGTGCCGCGACCCGCGGTCCGTCCAGGACGTGGGGATCCTCCCCGCGCTGTCCCCGGCGCTCCGAGGGGTGCGGCCGTTGGCCTGCATTGCCTCTTGACGATACCTGCGCGGGCCGCTATACCGCCCGCCGGAGGATTTCGGCCTCCGAACACCTCCTACCCGCTGCCGGATCCTTGCCCCGGCCCGGCCGAAAGCGCGGGGTCCGTGCCGGTCGTGGGACAATCGAGCTGGTTCAGGGCAGGGGGGCCGCCTCGGTCGGCCTCCTGGAACAGCGCGACTAACGAGCAGGAGACACACCTCGATGCGCATCGGCATTCTCACCGCGGGCGGCGACTGCCCCGGCCTGAACGCAGTGATCCGGTCGGTCGTCCACCGGGCCGTCGTGGGCCACGGCGACGAGGTCATCGGCTTCGAGGACGGCTTCAAGGGGCTGCTCGACGGCCATGTCCGGCCGCTCGACCTCAACGCGGTCAGCGGCATCCTCGCCCGTGGCGGCACCATCCTCGGCTCGGCCCGCCTGGAGCGTGACCGGCTGCGCGAGGCCGCCGAGAACTGCGAGGAACTGGCCCGCCGTTACGACCTGGACGCGCTCATCCCGATCGGCGGCGAAGGCACGCTGACGGCGGCCCGGATGCTCTCCGACGCGGGCATGCCGGTGGTCGGCGTCCCGAAGACCATCGACAACGACATCTCCGCCACCGACCGGACCTTCGGCTTCGACACGGCCGTCGGCGTCGCGACGGAGGCCATAGACCGTCTCAAGACGACCGCCGAGTCCCATCAACGGGTGATGGTCGTCGAGGTCATGGGCCGCCACGCGGGCTGGATCGCGCTGGAGTCCGGGATGGCCGGCGGCGCCCACGGCATCTGCCTGCCCGAGCGTCCCTTCCAGGTCGACGACCTGGTCAAGATGGTCGAGGAGCGGTTCGCGCGCGGCAAGAAGTTCGCGGTCATCTGCGTCGCCGAGGGCGCGCACCCGGCCGAGGGCTCGATGCCGTACGCGAAGGGCGCGATCGACCAGTTCGGCCACGAGCGCTTCCAGGGCATCGGCAACCGTCTCGCCGTCGAGCTGGAGACCCGGCTCGGCAAGGAGGCCCGACCGGTCATTCTCGGCCACGTCCAGCGCGGCGGCACGCCCACCGCGTACGACCGCGTCCTCGCCACCCGCTTCGGCTGGAACGCGGTGGAGGCGGTGCACCGCGGCGACTTCGGCCGGATGACCGCCCTGCGCGGCAACGACATCGCCATGGTGCCGCTCGCGGACGCGGTCACGCAGCTGAAGACGGTGCCGCTGGACCGGATGTACGAGGCGGAGTCGGTGTTCTAGACCTGTACGTCCGGACGCGTACGTACGCGGTTCACACTCCGGCCGTACGACCGCGCACGCGGCTCACACCCCGGCCGTCCGCCAGAACTGGTCCACCACCCGGGCCAGGAACGCCCGTCCCGCGTCGCCCGTCGCCCCGGACCGTTCCTGGCCCGTGCTGCTCCAGCTCAGCGTGGAGACCATCAGCGCCTGGTAGTCGGCGTGCAGCTGCTCCAGCACGTCCTGGATCTTCGCGCGGTCCAGCGGGACGACCTTCGCCACCGGGCGCACGTACGCCTGCCAGCGCGTGGTGACCGCACTCGTCAGCAGCTCGGCCAGCTCCTCGTCGCGGCCGGTCGCCGTGAGGAACTGGGCCGGTGACAGACCGAGCGCCCGGCACAGCGCGGCGGACTGGCGCTCGTTCCCCTTCCAGCGCCCCGTCTCCTCCATCCGCAGGTACGAGGCTCCGGTCATCCCGAGCTGCCGCGCCAGGTCGTCCACCGAGAGCTCCCGGCTCATCCGGTGCTCGCGCAGAGTGGAGGCGGCGGCCAGCAGCTCGCCAGGGGCGCACCACAGGACGCCGGCCAAGGCGGTCAGTTCGCGTTCGCCGGGCGTCGCCAGGCCGCGCTCCCAGGCGACGACGGTCTCGGCGGGTACCCGGAGCCCGTACTGGGCGGCGAGGCCGTAGGCGACATGTCCGGGAGCCATGCCCAGTGCCTCGCGGAGACGGCGCGCGGCGGGGGCGTTGAAGGGCGGGGTGGGGTGCACGGCCCCACCGTAGGAGTCCATTTCCGTCCTGGCTACGGTCTGTTCTGTACAGAACACGCTTCGTAGGAACCTCCTAGCGCGAACCGGGCGGGCGGTACGCAATCATGGGTCCCACCAGCGCTTTCCCTACCGCCGGTATTTCACCGCCACTGTCTCCGTGCGCCCTTGCGGCAAGCGCTTGCGGTTTGTTTCCGGCGGTCGGCCTCAGCGGCCGCCGGCCAGCCAGCGGTAGTGGAGCTCCGGTCGGCCGACCTGCCCATAATGTGGACGGCGCGCCGCGCTGCCGACGGTCACCAGGTGCTCCAGATAGCGGCGCGCGGTGATCCGCGAGATCCCGAGCCGCTCGCCGGCGGCCGCCGCCGTCACGCCTTCCGCCGACTCCCGCAGGACCCGGGTCACCGCCTCCAGGGTCGGCCCGCTGAGCCCCTTCGGCAGCGCGGCCGGCTCGCTGACCCGCAGCGCGCCGAGCGCCCGGTCCACCTCCTCCTGTCCGCTCGCCTCACCCGCCGCGCCCCGGAACTCCGCGTACCGCGTCAGCCGGTCCCGCAGCGTCGGGTAGGTGAACGGCTTCAGGACGTACTGGACGACCCCCAGCGACACGCCTTCCCGCACCACCGCGAGGTCCCGCGCCGAGGTCACCGCGATCACGTCCGCGCCGTGCCCGGCGGCCCGCAGCGAGCGCAGCAGCCCGAGCCCGTGGCCGTCGGGCAGGTACAGGTCGAGCAGGAGCAGGTCGACCGGCGTGCGCTCCAGGACCCGTACGGCCTCCGCACGCGTGTGGGCCACGGCGGCCACGGTGAAGCCGGCGACCCGCTCCACGTACATCTGGTGCGCGTCGGCGGCCACCGGATCGTCCTCCACCACCAGGACCCGGATCACGCGGTCACCTCCGTGGCCTTACGGTCCCGGAGCGGCAGCCGTACGGTGAACCGCGCGCCGCCCTCCGGCGCCCGGTCCAGCTCCACCGACCCGCCGTTGCGGTGGGCCGCCTGCCGCACCAGCGCGAGGCCGAGCCCGCGCCCGGAACCGTGCGTCGACCAGCCGCGCCGGAACACCTCGTCCGCCTCCTCCGGCCCGATGCCCGCGCCGCTGTCCGAGACCCGCAGCAGCAGCTCCCGGTCGTCGGCGAGCGCGGTCACGGTGACCCGGGCCCGTCCGCCACCACCCGGCGCAGCCGCACGAGGCGCCGGCACGGCCACCACCGAATCCCCTTCCGATGCCGCCTCCACCGCGTTGTCGATCAGATTGCCGAGGATCGTCACCAGATCGCGCTGGGCCAGCGAGGCGGGCAGCGCTCCGTCGTCGATCAGGCTGTCCTCGGCCAGCTCCAGTTCCACGCCGCGCTCGTTCGCCTGGGCCGCCTTGCCGAGCAGCAGCGCGGCCAGCACCGGCTCCTCGACCGCGCCCACCACCCGGTCGGTCAGCACCTGCGCCAGCTCCAGCTCCGCCGTGGCGAACTCCACCGCCTCCTCCACCCGGCCCAGCTCGATCAGCGACACCACCGTGTGCAGCCGGTTCGCCGCCTCGTGGGCCTGCGAGCGCAGGGCCTGCGTGAAGCCGCGCTCGGAGTCCAGCTCACCGGTGAGCGCCTGGAGCTCCGTGTGGTCCCGCAGGGTCACCACCGTGCCGCGCCGCTCACCGCCCACCACCGGACGGGTGTTGACCACCACCACACGCTCCGCCGTCAGATGCAGCTCGTCCACCCGCGCCTCCGACGCCAGCAGCGCCCCCGTCAGCGGCGCCGGCAGCGCCAGCTCGTCCACGGTCCGGCCCAGCGCCTCCGTCTCCGGGTCGATCCCGAGCAGCTCGCGCCCGGCGTCGTTGATCAGCGCGATCCGCCGCTGTCCGTCCAGCATCACCAGCCCCTCGCGCACCGCGTGCAACGTGGCCTGGTGGTAGTCGTGCAGCCGGCTCAGCTCGGCCGCGTTCATCCCGTGCGTGTGGCGCCGCAGCCGCGCGTTGATCACGTACGTACCGATCCCGCCGAGCGCCAGCGCCCCGCCCGCCGCCAGCGCGAGCGCGCCGAGCTGTTCGCGTACCTGCGAGGAGACCCGGTCAACCGTGATGCCCGCGCTGACCAGGCCGACGATCTCCGCGCCGTCGCGGACCGGGGTGACCACGCGTATCGACGGGCCGAGCGTGCCCGTGTACGTCTCGGTGAAGGTCTCTCCGGCGAGCGCCTCCTCGGTGTGGCCGAGAAAGGTCTCGCCGATCAGCGAAGCGTCCGGGTGCGTCCACCGCTTCCGCTCGGTGTCCATGATCGTGACGAAGGCGATTCCGGTGTCCCGGCGCACCTGTTCCGCGTACGGCTGGAGTACGGCGGAGGGGTCCGGAGTGCGGATGGCCTCCCGTACGGAAGGAGAATCGGCCACCGCCAGCGCCGCCGCCCGCACCTGCCGGGCCGCGGTCTGCTCGGCCTGCGCGGAGCCGGAGACGTAGGCGAAGACCGCGCATCCGGCCACCACGGCGGCGATCAGCACGACCTGCATCGCGAAGAGCTGGCCGGCCAGGCTGCGAGGACGGGTACGGGGGAGGCGCATGCCCCACAGTCTGCCTCGCCGGAACACCTGGACCCAGTGGCTCGAAAGCGCCCGTGAACGATATGAACGCAAGGGTGACCGGGGTCACAGGGCGGTGGATAGTCACCGGAGCCCCCAGGGACGGGGGTGCACACCCCTGACCGAGCCGAGGAGCCCCACGATGGCCGTGGCAGCCAAAAAACGGGACCGTACCCACTACCTGTACATCGCCGTGATCGCCGCCGTGGCGCTCGGCATCCTGGTGGGCTTCGCGGCCCCCGGGGTGGCCGTCGAGCTCAAGCCCATCGGCGCCGGCTTCGTGAACCTGATCAAGATGATGATCTCGCCGATCATCTTCTGCACGATCGTGCTGGGCGTCGGTTCGGTCCGCAAGGCGGCCAAGGTCGGCGCGGTCGGCGGTCTGGCGCTCGGCTACTTCCTGGTCATGTCGACCGTCGCGCTCGCCATCGGCCTGCTGGTCGGCAACTTCCTGGAGCCCGGCTCCACCCTCCACATCACCGAGGCGGCCCGCGCCGCCGGTGAGAAGCAGGCGTCCGGCGCCGGCGAGTCCACCGTGGACTTCCTGCTCGGCATCATCCCGACCACCATCGTCTCCGCCTTCACGGCGGGTGAGGTGCTGCAGACCCTGCTGGTCGCGCTGCTCGCGGGCTTCGCGCTCCAGGCGATGGGCTCGGCCGGCGAGCCGATCATCCGCGGCATCACGCACATCCAGCGGCTGGTCTTCCGCATCCTCGCCATGATCATGTGGGCGGCGCCGGTCGGCGCGTTCGGCGCGATCGCGGCGGTGGTCGGCGAGACCGGTCTCGACGCGCTGAAGTCCCTGGCCATCATCATGATCGGCTTCTACGTCACCTGCGGTCTCTTCGTCTTCGTGGTGCTCGGCGCGATCCTGCGCCTGGTGGCCGGAGTCAACCTGCTCTCGCTGCTGAAGTACCTGGGCCGCGAGTTCCTGCTGATCCTCTCCACCTCCTCCTCCGAGTCCGCGCTGCCGCGGCTCATCGCGAAGATGGAGCACCTCGGCGTCAGCAAGCCGGTCGTCGGCATCACCGTGCCGACCGGCTACTCCTTCAACCTCGACGGCACCGCGATCTACCTCACGATGTCCTCGCTCTTCATCGCCAACGCGATGGGCGACCCGCTGAGCGCGAGCGAGCAGATCTCGCTCCTCGTCTTCATGGTCATCGCCTCGAAGGGCGCGGCGGGCGTGACCGGCGCCGGCCTCGCGACCCTGGCAGGCGGCCTCCAGTCCCACCGGCCCGAACTCGTCGACGGCGTCGGCCTGATCGTCGGCATCGACCGCTTCATGAGCGAGGCCCGCGCGCTGACCAACTTCGCGGGCAACGCGGTCGCCACGGTCCTGGTCGGCCACTGGACCAAGGAGATCGACAAGGAGCGCGTGGGCCAGGTCCTCGCCGGCCGGATCCCGTTCGACGAGCGGACCCTGGTCGACGACGACCACGGCGGCCCGGCCGCCTCCACCGACGTCCCCGAACCGCGCGAGACGGCAGCCGAGCCCACCAGGGTCTGACGGACGCGTCCAAGCCACTGCGACACCCCCCACCAAGGACACCCGTATCCCCCGGTACGGGTGTCCTTGCCCGGCCCCCGCGCGAGCGGCGGCCACAGACGAGGCCCCGTTCCGCATCGCCCCCGACGCGGAACGGGGCCCTCGTGGGCGGCCGGCCGGGCTCAGGCCCTCACGCCGGCCGGAACCACACCGTCGCCAGCGGCGGCAGCGTCAGCGAGATGCTGGACGGGCGGCCGTGTGCCGGGACCGCCTCGGCCTTCAGCGGGTCCTCGTTGCGTACGTCGCTGCCGCCGTACCGGTCCGCGTCCGTGTTGAGGACCTCCACCCAGCCCTCCGTCCCGGTCTCCGGCACGCCGAGGCGGTAGTCGCGCCGGACCACCGGCGAGAAGTGCGAGACCGCGAGCAGCGGCTGGCCGTCCGCGTCGTAGCGGAGGAAGGCGAAGACGTTGTCCTCGGCCGCGCCGCCGTCCACCCAGCTGAACCCCTCCGGCACCGTGTCGCGCTGCCACAGCGCGGGCACCGCGCCGTACACCGCGTTCAGGTCGCCGACCAGGTTCCGCACACCGCGGTGGTCGTTGGAGGCCTCGTACGTCGGGTCCAGCAGCCACCAGTCCGGGCCGTGGCCCTCGGACCACTCCGCGCCTTGCGCGAACTCCTGTCCCATGAAGAGGAGTTGCTTGCCCGGATGGGCCCACATGAAACCCAGGTAGGCGCGGTGGTTGGCGCGCTGCTGCCACCAGTCGCCGGGCATCTTCGCCACCAGCGCCTGCTTGCCGTGCACCACCTCGTCGTGCGAGATCGGCAGCACGTAGTTCTCGCTGTACGCGTACACCATCGAGAACGTCATCTCGTTGTGGTGGTACTTGCGGTGCACCGGCTCCTTCGCCACGTACAGCAGCGAGTCGTGCATCCAGCCCATGTTCCACTTCAGCCCGAAGCCCAGGCCGCCGCTGTCGGTGGGCCGGGTGACGCCGTCCCAGGCGGTGGACTCCTCGGCGATCGTGACGACGCCCGGATTACGGCGGTAGACGGTCGCGTTCATCTCCTGGAGGAAGGCGACCGCGTCCCAGTTCTCGCGCCCGCCCTGGTCGTTGGGCGACCACTGGCCGTCCTCGCGGGAGTAGTCGAGGTAGAGCATCGAGGCGACGGCGTCGACCCGCAGCCCGTCGATGTGGAACTCCTCGCACCAGTACGTGGCGTTGGCGACCAGGAAGTTACGTACCTCCGTGCGCCCGTAGTCGAACTCCAGCGTCCCCCAGTCCGGGTGCGCGGCGCGCTGCGGGTCGGCGTGCTCGTAGAGCGGACGTCCGTCGAACTCGGCCAACGCCCAGTCGTCGCGCGGGAAGTGGGCCGGCACCCAGTCCATGATGACGCCGATACCGGCCTGGTGGAGCGCGTCCACCAGGTACCGGAAGTCGTCCGGCGTGCCCATCCGGGAGGTCGGCGCGTAGAAGCCGGTGACCTGGTAGCCCCAGGAGCCGCCGAAGGGGTGCTCGGAGACCGGCATCAGCTCGACGTGCGTGAAGCCGAGGTCCTTGACGTACGAGGGGAGCTGATCGGCCAGTTGACGGTAGGTCAGGCCCGGTCGCCAGGAAGCCAGATGGACCTCGTACACGGAGAACGGCGCCTCGTGGACCGGGCGGTCGCCTCGGTGCGCCATCCAGTCCGCATCCCGCCACTCGTGGTGCGAGGCGGTGACGATGGAGGCGGTCGCGGGCGGGACCTCGGTGCGGCGGGCCATCGGGTCGGCCCGGACCGTGTGCGAGCCGTCCGGGCGGCAGATGTCGTACTTGTAGAGCGCGCCTTCGCCGACGCCGGGCAGGAACAGCTCCCACACGCCGGTCGACCCGAGCGAACGCATCGGCGTGCCCGTGCCGTCCCAGTAGGTGAAGTCACCGCTCACCCGTACACCGCGCGCGTTCGGCGCCCACACCGTGAACCGGGTCCCGGCCACGCCCTGGTGGACCATCGGCTCCGAACCGAGCGCCCGCCACAGCTCCTCGTGGCGGCCCTCCGCGATCAGGTGGAGGTCGAGGTCGCCGAGCGAGGGCCAGAAGCGGTACGGGTCGTCCACCTCGATGGTGTTGTCGTCGTACGCGACCTGGAGGCGGTAGGCCGAGACCTCCTTCACCGGCAGCACGCCGGAGAAGAACCCGTCCCCGTCGTCGTGCAGTTCGGCCCGCACGTCCTCGGCCAGCACCGTCACCGAGCGGGCGAACGGGCGCAGCGCGCGGACCAGCACGCCGCCCGGGATCGGACGGGCGCCGAGCACGGAGTGCGGGTCGTGGTGGTCACCGGCCAGCAGCCGGCCGCGGTCGGCGAGGTCCAGAGCCGGTGCGGGACGGGCGCTCGCGTCGCCGGCCTGCCGGGGCAGCGTCGGGACGGCGTCCGTACGGCGGGGCCGGGCGCGCTTGGCGGGCGCGGGTTCAGGTGCGGGCTCGGTCGTCGTCGCGGCGGGCTCGACGGCTTCCACCGGGACGGGCGCGGGCGCGGTCTCCACGCTCACGGCTTCAGGGGCGGCGGCTTCGGCGGTCTTACGGGATCCCTTGCGGGACGGCTTGCGGGCGGTCACAGGGACTGCCTCCTCGGAGAGGTCGGAGGGGAGAGAAGAGGGAGGGGAAGGGGAGTACGGCTCAGGCCGCTGCGGACTGGGCCAGGCGCTGGATGGCGGCCATCGGGACCGGCAGCCAGTCGGGACGGTGCCGGGCCTCGTACACCACCTCGTACACCGCCTTGTCGGTCTCATGGGCGCGCAGCAGCTCCGGCTCGCCGCGCGGATCGGCGCCCGAGGCGAGCGCGTACCCCTCGCAGTAGGCGGCCCGGCAGCGCGCCGCCCACTCCGGGTTCCACGGGCGGTGCGAGCGGGCCGCGTAGTCGAAGGAGCGCAGCATGCCCGCCACATCGCGGACCGGCGGTGACGGGCGGCGGCGCTCGTCCAGCGGGCGGGCCGGTTCGCCTTCGAAGTCGATCAGCGACCAGAAGCCGTCCGGCGAGCGGAGCGCCTGGCCGAGGTGGAGATCGCCGTGCACCCGCTGCCGCGCCCACCCGCCGCCCCGGTGTCCGAGCGCCGTGACGGCGTCGAACGCGGTGCGCAGGGCCGGGACGTACGGAGCGAGAGCGGGTACCGCCTGCGCGGCGGCCTCCAGACGCTGGGTCATCTGCGCGATCAGCTGCCGGGTCTGCGTCCCGTGCAGCGGCGGAGTGGGCAGGGCCGCGGCGAGCGCGGTGTGCACCTCGGCGGTGGCCCGGCCCAGCGCCCGCGCCTCCGGCACGAAGTCGCGGCCCGCCGTGAGCGCGGTCAGCGCGAGCTGCCAGCCGTCCCGGGCGCCGTGCAGGAACGGCTGGAGGACACCGAGCGTGAGCGGTTCCGGGCCGGGGGCCTCGAACCAGGCGACCGGTGCCGGCACTCGTTCGCATCCTTCGCGGGCCAGGGCGAGCGGCAGCTCCAGATCCGGGTTGGTGCCCGGGAAGACCCGGCGGAAGATCTTGAGGATGTACGCATCGCCGTAGACGAGCGAGGTGTTGGACTGCTCGGCGTCCAGCACCCGTGGCGGCAGCCCGGCCGGGATCGCGGCGGTCCGCTCGAAGCGGAGAGCGCCGAGGGTTCCCGATACGCGGAACCGTTCCAGCAGAAGGTCCGCCAGGCGCGGGTCGTGCAGCGCGTCGTAGACGGTCCGCCCGGCCAGCGGTCCGTGCTCCACCCGGCCGATCAGCGCTCCGGCGAGCGTGGTCGGCAGCGAACTCCGTACGCCGATGAGGATCTGGTAGCAGTCGTCCGCCGGGCGGTCCGGCGGCGACGGCTGCTGGGCCCGGACCAGCAGATGGAGCAGGCCGGGTCCGGCGCTGCCGTCCAGCGGCAGCATCTCGGTGGCCGCGACCAGGACGAAGCCGGTGACCGGCCGGCCCTTTCCGGCGAACCATCGCTGCCGGGGCAGCCATTCATGGAGCAGGGGAGCGAGGGACGGCAGCAGAGCGCCGTCCACCGTACTGCTGGGGGTTGCGCTGTTCCTCGTGCTCTTCGCCAGGGCGACGTGAGTGGATGCAGCCTCCGACATGGCATCGCGTCCTTTCCCCGGGCACACAGGATGCGAAGAGTGTCCCGGATTGCGGCAATGGCTGTCCGGCTGTGCGGGACGTGTCGGGAGAGGAAGGTGCTTACGGACTCGAACGGCCGAACCGTGGAGCGCTGGGCCGGGAGGGCCCGGTACCGGACGGGTGCCCCGTGCGGGACGGCGGAAACCGTCCCGCACGGGTCGCGAACGCATCAGGCCGGCGGCGCGTCCTTGCGCAGCCGGAACCAGTAGAAGCCGTGTCCGGCCAGTGTCAGCAGGTAGGGCCACTGGCCGATGGCCGGGAAGCGTACCCCGCCGATCAATTCCACCGGATGACGTCCGTTGAACGATCGCAGGTCGAGTTCCGTCGGCTGCGCGAACCGCGAGAAGTTGTGCACGCACAGGACGAGGTCGTCCTTGTACTCGCGGGTGAACGCCAGCACCGCCGGGTTGGAGGACGGCAGCTCGGTGTACTCGCCGAGCCCGAAGGCCGGATTCTGCTTGCGGATCTCGATCATCCGCCGCGTCCAGTGCAGCAGCGAGGACGGCGAGGCCATCGACGCTTCCACGTTGGTGACCTGGTAGCCGTAGACCGGGTCCATGATCGTGGGCAGGTAGAGCCGTCCCGGGTCGCTGGAGGAGAACCCGGCGTTGCGGTCGGGCGTCCACTGCATCGGCGTGCGGACCGCGTCCCGGTCGCCCAGCCAGATGTTGTCGCCCATCCCGATCTCGTCCCCGTAGTAGAGGATCGGGGAGCCGGGCAGCGACAGCAGCAGCGCGGTGAACAGCTCGATCTGGTTGCGGTCGTTGTCCAGCAGCGGGGCCAGGCGCCGGCGGATGCCGATGTTGGCGCGCATCCGCGGGTCCTTGGCGTACTCCGCGTACATGTAGTCGCGCTCTTCGTCCGTGACCATTTCGAGGGTCAGCTCGTCATGGTTGCGCAGGAAGATGCCCCACTGGCAGTTCTTCGGGATCGCCGGGGTCTTCGCCAGGATTTCGGAGACCGGGTAGCGGCTCTCGCGGCGCACGGCCATGAAGATGCGCGGCATGACCGGGAAGTGGAACGCCATGTGGCACTCGTCGCCGCCGGCCTCGTAGTCGCCGAAGTAGTCGACGACGTCCTCCGGCCACTGGTTGGCCTCGGCGAGGAGCACGGTGTCCGGGTAGTTGGCGTCGATCTCCTTGCGGACCCGCTTCAGGAAGTGGTGGGTCTCGGGGAGGTTCTCGCAGTTGGTGCCCTCGCGCTGGTAGAGGTAGGGCACCGCGTCGACCCGGAAGCCGTCGATGCCGAGGTCCAGCCAGAACCGCAGGGCCGCGAGGATCTCCTCCTGGACCGCCGGGTTCTCGTAGTTGAGGTCCGGCTGGTGCGAGAAGAAGCGGTGCCAGTAGTACTGCTTGCGGACCGGGTCGAAGGTCCAGTTGGACGTCTCGGTGTCGACGAAGATGATCCGGGCGTCCTGGAACTGCTTGTCGTCGTCGGCCCAGACGTAGTAGTCGCCGTACGGCCCGTCCGGGTCGGTGCGGGACTGCTGGAACCACTCGTGCTGGTCGCTCGTGTGGTTCATGACGAAGTCGATGATGACGCGCATGCCCCGTTGGTGCGAGGCGTCCACGAACTCCACGAAGTCGGCGAGGTCGCCGAACTCCGGCAGCACGGCGGTGTAGTCGGAGACGTCGTAACCGCCGTCGCGCAGCGGCGACTTGAAGAACGGCGGCAGCCAGAGGCAGTCGACACCGAGCCACTGGAGGTAGTCCAGCTTGGCGGTGATGCCCTTGAGGTCGCCGATTCCGTCGCCGTTGGAGTCCTGGAAGGACCGGACGAGCACCTCGTAGAAGACGGCGCGCTTGAACCAGTCGGGATCACGGTCCTTGGCGGGTGTGTCCTCGAACGTGTCGTGGACAGGCTCATTGACGATCATGGTGTGGGTGACCCTCCGGTCGGCGGGGACGGTCGCAGGACGGCGATGTGCGCGGGCGTGATGCCCGGCTCCAGGCGCACATAGAAGGCCCTGCCCCAGTGATAGGTGTCGCCGGTGAGCTCGTCGCGCACCGGTACGCGCTCATGCCCCTGGAGGCCGAGCCGCTCCATGTCCAACGAGACCGTGGCCTCCTGGGTGTGGTGAGGGTCGAGGTTCACGACCACCAGAACGGTGTTCGAACCGGAACGCTTGCTGTAGACGATCAGCGAGTCGTTGTCGGCGTGGTGGAAGTGGACCTCGCGCAGCTGCTGGAGCGCGGGGTTGCGACGTCGGATCCGGTTCAGCGAGGTGATCAGGGGCGTCAGCGTGCGGCCCTCGCGCTCCGCCGACTCCCAGTCCCTCGGGCGCAGTTCGTACTTCTCCGAGTGCAGGTACTCCTCGCTCCCCGGCTTGGCCGGAGTGTTCTCGCACAGCTCGAATCCCGCATAGACGCCCCAGGCCGGGGAGAGGGTGGCGGCGAGTACGGCCCGGGCCTCGAAGGCCGGGCGGCCGCCGTGCTGGAGGTAGCCCGGCAGGATGTCCGGAGTGTTCACGAAGAAGTTGGGTCGCATGTACGAGGCGGTCTCGCCGGACAGCTCCGTGACGTACTCGGTCAGCTCCTGCTTGGTGTTCCGCCAGGTGAAGTACGTGTACGACTGCTGGAACCCGACCGCGCCCAGCGTGTGCATCATCGCCGGGCGGGTGAACGCCTCCGCCAGGAAGATGACATCGGGGTCGGTGCCGTTGATCTCCGCGATCACCTTCTCCCAGAACACCACCGGCTTGGTGTGCGGGTTGTCGACGCGGAAGATACGTACGCCGTGGTCCATCCAGAAGCGCAGGATCCGTGACGTCTCCGCCACCAGACCGCGCATGTCCTTGTCGAAGGCGATCGGATAGATGTCCTGGTACTTCTTCGGCGGATTCTCGGCGTACGCGATCGAGCCGTCGGACCGGTGGTGGAACCAGTCCGGGTGGTCCTTGACCCATGGATGGTCCGGCGAGCACTGGAGCGCGAAGTCCAGCGCGATCTCCATCCGCAGGTTGCGGGCCACCTCGACGAAGTGGTCGAAGTCCTTCAGCGTGCCCAGCTCCGGATGGATCGCGTCGTGGCCGCCGTCCGGCGAACCGATCGCCCACGGCACGCCCGGATCGTGCTCACCGGGCGTCAGCGTGTTGTTCGGGCCCTTGCGGTGGGTCGTCCCGATCGGATGGATCGGAGGCAGGTACACGACATCGAACCCCATGGCGGCGACCGCCGGCAGCCGCTCGGCCGCCGTCCGGAACGTGCCGCTGGCCAGCCGGGTCTCGGCGTCCGGCGAGGTGTCGGCCGGATCCACCGGCACCCGCTTCGCGCCTTCCGAGCGCGGGAACAGCTCGTACCAGGAGCCGTACAGCGCCCGCTCGCGCTCCACACGCACCGCAAGCGGCTTGGCGCGGGTGACCAGTTCACGCAGCGGGTGCCGGCCGAGGACGGCCTCGGCGGCCGGGGTCCAGGCGGCGGCCAGCCGTGCGGCCGGTGAGTGCCCGGCGTCGCGCAGCGCGTCCACGGCGGCGAGCACCGCCTCGCGGCCGTTCTTCTTCGGTACGCCGGCCGCGGCCCGCTCCAGCAGCGCCGCGCCCTCCGCCAGCACCAGATCCGTGTCGATGCCCGCCGGGATCTTGATCGCCGCGTGGTGGCGCCAGGTGGCGACCGGATCGCTCCACGCCTCCACGGTGTACGTCCAGCGGCCTTCGGAGTCCGGCGTGATCTCCGCGCCCCACCGGTCGGTGCCCGGCGCCAGCTCACGCATCGGGGTCCACGGTCCCACCCGTCCGCTCGGATCGCGCAGGACGACATTGGCCGCCACCGCGTCATGGCCTTCGCGGAAGACGGTGGCGGTGACCTGGAAGGTCTCACCGACGACCGCCTTCGCCGGCCGTCTGCCGCAGTCGACGAGGGGACGGACGTCCAGGACGGGAATACGACCGATCATGAAATCACCTGGGGGCTGGAGGAGCTCGGTGTGCGGGAGTGACGGCACGGACGCGGAGGACCGACCGCGCGTGCCGCGAAGATGGGAATCTGTCCTTTGTAGCTGCTCAGCTGTCGGCTGACGGGCTGTGGGCATGGCCGCTCCTGTCCGCGTTCACTCGAATGGCACTCGAATGGATGGGTCGCGGGGGTTTCGCGCATGTTTCGGATGCGCCGGGGAGGGTGTGCGGGCCGGGTCGTGCTGCGTAGAGGGAGGTGCCGGGAAGAAACCTGGGGCGCACCGGGAAAGCCTTCCCCACGTTCGCTCCCGGGAAATCCGGCGCCGTGTTAACTACTCGGTCGTAACCGCTCGGTCAGGTACGGGTCAGGGTCCGGTGGCGCCCGGCGTGCGCCCCACGGCGTACGGGAGACCGAAGCGCCCTCACAGGTTCCGGATACCCGCTCTGCGGCGCCACACGGCAGCCTTCCCTGTGTCAGGAAGGTCCACAAGGCTGCGTACGGGAAGGAAATCGGCCAAACCCGCAGGTGAAGGATGAGGTGGAAGAGGGTGCGCAGTGCGCGTGGGGCTCATGTGGGCGGCGCGCGCGGGCCGTCCTCGGCTCCGGTGAGCCGTCCGCGCGCCGTGGCAGGCCGCCACGGACGGCCGCTACCGTCAGGGGTGACGGAAAGGACGCACACCGTGGTGCGTCCCCTCGGATGCGCAAGTCCCCTGTAAAGGTGGAGTACGTGAAGGCCATTCGTCGATTCACCGTGCGTCCTGTCCTCCCCGAACCCCTCCGACCCCTCCACGACCTCGCGCGCAACCTGCGCTGGTCGTGGCACACCGAGACCCGCGAGCTGTTCCGGTCCGCCGACCCCGAGGCGTGGCGGCCCGCGGACGCCGACCCCGTACGGCTGCTCGGCTCCCTGACCGCCGGACGCCTGGCCGAACTGGGCCGGGACGAGGAGTACCTGGGCCGCCTGGCCGAGGCCTCCGCCGACCTCAAGGAGTATCTGGACGGCCCCCGCTGGTACCAGGAACAGCAGGCCTCCGGCGCCGAACTTCCCTCCGCCATCGCCTACTTCTCACCCGAGTTCGGCGTCACCGCCGCACTGCCGCAGTACAGCGGCGGCCTCGGCATCCTCGCCGGTGACCACCTCAAGGCCGCCAGCGACCTGGGCGTCCCGCTCATCGGCGTCGGCCTGCTCTACCGGCACGGCTACTTCCGCCAGAGCCTCTCCCGCGAGGGCTGGCAGCAGGAGCACTATCCGGTCCTCGACCCCAACGAGCTCCCGCTCGACCTGGTCCGCGAGGCCGACGGCACTCCGGCCCGAGTGGTGCTGGCCCTCCCGGGCGGGCGTTCGCTGCACGCCTGCATCTGGCTGGCCCGGGTCGGCCGCGTCCCGCTCCTCCTGCTCGACTCCGACGTCGAGGAGAACGCGCCGGGCGAACGCGATGTCACCGACCGGCTCTACGGCGGCGGCAGCGACCACCGCCTCCTCCAGGAGATGCTGCTCGGCATCGGCGGCGTGCGCGCCGTGCGCACCTGGTGCCAACTCACCCGGACTCCGGAGCCGGAGGTGTTCCACACCAACGAGGGCCACGCCGGCTTCCTCGGCCTGGAGCGCATCCGCGAACTGGCCGCCGACGGCCTCGGCTTCGACGCGGCGCTCGAAGTGGTCCGCGCCGGAACCGTCTTCACCACCCACACCCCGGTGCCCGCGGGGATAGACCGTTTCGACCGGCAGCTGATCGCCCGCCACTTCGGCGACGACGGCGAGCTGAGCGGCGTACCCGTGGAGAAGATCCTGCCGCTCGGCCGGGAGACCTACCCGGGCGGCGAGCCCGAGCTGTTCAACATGGCGGTGATGGGTCTCCGGCTCGCCCAGCGCGCCAACGGCGTCTCCACGCTCCACGGAGCCGTCAGCCGGGAGATGTTCTCCGGGCTCTGGCCGGGCTTCGATCCGGCCGACGTGCCGATCACCTCGGTCACCAACGGCGTCCACGCCCCGACCTGGGTCGCTCCGGAGGTCTTCCGCCTCGGCGCCGGACAGGTCGGCACCGGCCGCGCCCACCAGGTGCTGGCCGGCGGACCGATGGACGGCGACCCCTCCGAGCAGCGGACCGGAGCCCCGCGCCGCTGGGACGCGGTCAGCGGCATCGGCGACCAGGAGATCTGGGAGCTGCGCCGCGAGCTGCGCGGCCAGCTGGTCACCGAGGTCCGCCGCCGCCTGTACGCCTCCTGGCGGCGGCGCGGCGCCGGCACCGCCGAGCTGGGCTGGATCGACGGCGTCCTCGACCCGGACGTCCTCACCATCGGCTTCGCCCGCCGCGTCCCGTCGTACAAGCGCCTCACGTTGATGCTGCGCGACCGCGACCGGCTGCGGGAGCTCCTCCTGCACCCGACGCACCCGATCCAGATCGTCGTCGCCGGCAAGGCCCACCCGGCCGACGACGGCGGCAAGCGGCTGGTCCAGGAGCTGGTGCGGTTCGCCGACGATCCGCGCGTGCGCCACCGCATCGTCTTCCTGCCGGACTACGGCATGGGCATGGCGCAGAAGCTCTATCCGGGCTGCGACGTCTGGCTCAACAACCCGCTGCGCCCGCTGGAGGCGTGCGGCACGAGCGGGATGAAGGCGGCGCTCAACGGCTGCCTCAACCTCTCGGTGCGCGACGGCTGGTGGGACGAGTGGTTCGAGCCGGACTTCGGCTGGGAGATCCCGACCGCCGACGGTTCGGCGGTCGACGAGGACCGGCGCGACGAGCTGGAGTCGAACGCGCTGTACGCCTTGATCGAGGACCGGGTCGCGCCGCGCTTCTACGACCGGGGCGCCACGGACCTGCCGGACCGGTGGATCGAGATGGTCCGCTCGACCCTGGTCAACCTGGGGCCGAAGGTGCTCGCGGGTCGGATGGTGCGTGAGTACGTGGAGCGGCTCTACGCACCGGCCGCGCAGGCCCGGCGGGCGCTCGGCCCGGCGGTGGCGCAGGATCTGGCCCGGTGGAAGGCGAAGGTCCGGGCAGCCTGGCCGGAAGTCTCCGTCGACCATGTGGAGTCGGTCACCGGCACCGTGGCGGGCGGCTCGGCGGAGCTCGGGGCGACGCTGTCGCTGCGGGTGCGGATCGCGCTCGGCGGCCTGGATCCGGACGACGTCGAGGTCCAGGTGGTGGCGGGCCGGGTCGACTCGGCCGACGCCATCGCGGACGCCCAGGTCTTCCCGCTGAAGCCGGCGGGCGGCCATGACCTGGAGGACCGCTGGCTGTACGAGGGCCCGCTCGCGCTGGACCGGACGGGACCGTACGGCTACACCGTGCGCGTCCTGCCCTCGCACGAACTGCTGGCCTCCGGTGCCGAGTTGGGCCTGCTCGCGGTGCCGAACGAGGCTACGGGAGAGGGCGCGGGCGTGCTGATGCGCTGAGCGCGCCTTGTACGGCGACGTGGCGAACGGCCCGGCAGGGGAGCAGAACCCCTGCCGGGCCGTTCGGTGTGGTGGAGCGGTGTGACGTGGTGGATCAGAAGGTGAGCTTGAAGCTGTTGATCCGGCCGGTGTCCGCCCGTGCGACGTCCTGGACCCTCAGCTTCCACTGCCCGTTGGCCACCTCGGACGAGGCGTTGACCGTGTAGGTCGCCACCACGTTGTCCGCGGAGTCGCTGGAGGAGTTCTTCAGCCGGTACGCGGAGCCGTCCGGGGCCACCAGGTCGATGACCAGGTCACCGCGGTAGGTGTGCGTGATGTTCACGTCCACCTTGAGGGTGCTCGGAGCGTTGCCGGTGATGCCGGTGACGTTGACCGCGCTGGTGACGGCCGCGCCCGCGTCCGGGATGTTCACGACGGTGTTGTTCTCGAAGACCTTGCCGCCCGGGTCGGGGTTGCCGCCACCGGGACGGGCGCCGACGTTGACACCGGCCCAGGCGTGCGCCACGGCCGCGTACTCGGGGCTGGTGGCGCCGTACAGCTCACTGGCGACCGCGAGCGTGCCGGTGCGGGCGGCGGCGTAGTTGGTCGACGAGGTGAACTTGGTGGTGAGCGCCTTGAACCAGATCAGCGAGGCCTTGTCCCGGCCGATGCCGGTGACCGGCAGTCCGTCGGAGGTCGGCGAGTCGTAGCTGACGCCGTTGACGGTCTTGGCGCCACTGCCCTCGGAGAGCAGGTAGTACCAGTGGTTGGCCGGGCCCGAGGAGTAGTGCACGTCGATGCTGCCGATGCCGGAGTACCAGGCGTCCTTGGAGCTGCCGTCCTTGCTCGGCTTGTCCATGTAGCGCAGCGGCGTGCCGTTGCCACGGATGTCGATCTTCTCGCCGACCAGGTAGTCGCCCGGGTCCTGGGCGTTGTTGGCGTGGAACTCGACGGCGGCGGCGAAGATGTCGGACGTCGCCTCGTTGAGGCCGCCGGACTCACCGCTGTAGACCAGCTTGGCGGTGACCGAGGTCAGGCCGTGGGTCATCTCGTGGGCGGCCACGTCGATGGAGGTCAGCGGCTTGGCGTTGCCGGCACCGTCGCCGTACGTCATGCAGAAGCAGCTGTCCTGCCAGAAGGCGTTGACGTAGTTGTTGCCGTAGTGGACGCGGGAGTACGCGCCGACACCGTCGCCGCGCAGGCCGTTGCGGCCGTGCACGTTCTTGTAGTAGTCCCAGGTCAGCGCGGCGCCGTAGTGCGCGTCGGCGCCGGCCGTCTCCAGGTTCTGCGGAGTGCCGTTGCCCCACACGTCGGTGGAGTTGGTGAAGAGCGTGCCGGTGCCGGAGGTGCCCCGGTTCAGGTTGTACGTCTTGTGGCTGCCGCGCGCGGTGTCGGTCAGCGTGTACGAGGGCGCGGTGCCCAGCGTCACCTGGCCGCTGTACTGGGTGTTGCCGGTCCCGTTGTGGACGGCCTGCCACTCGTAGAGCTTCTCGCCGGTGGCCGCGTCGGTGATGACGTGCAGCTCGTTCGGGGTGCCGTCGTGCTGGAGTCCGCCGACCACCGTCTCGTAGGCGAGCTGCGGAGAGCCGCTGCCGAGCCAGACGACCTTGCGCGGCGCCTTCTCCGCCTTCGTCGCCTTCGAGCCCTCGGTCTTCGCCGCACCGAGCGCCTGCTTCTCGGCGGCGGCCGGGGCCACGTCGGGGTCGAGGCCGACGGCCTTCAGCTGCGCGGTGGTCGCCTTCGACGCCTTGGTGACGCTGAGGGTCTTGCCGGCCGTGGTCTCCTGGACCACCAGGTCGCCGCCGAGGACGGGGAGCCCGTCGAGGGTGCGCTCGTAGCGGGTGTGCGTGGTGCCGTCCCGGTCCTGGACGACATCGCGGACGACGAGCTTCTCCGAGGCGCCGAGCCCGAGCTCCTTGGCGGTGGCCGCCTTGGTGGCGTCGGCCTCACTGAGGAGCGCGGCGCGCTGGGCCGGCGAGAGCTTGGCGGGGAGTGAGCCCGGGTCGGCCTTCGTGCCGGCGGTGATCCCGCCGGCCGGGGCGGCCGAGGTCGGGGTGGCGGTGGCGGAGCCGGACTGCAGTCCGACGGCGATCATGGCTGCTGCGGCTATCAGAGCGCCGGTCGCGGTGGCGCGACGGCTGGGCGTGGATCTCACGCGGACTCCTTCTGCGAGGGGGGTTACCGGCGGCGCTGGATGAGCCGTCCGGTTCGGTGCAGGCGGTGCGCAGAACGGGGTGAAGAGTGTCAGCAGATGCGTAGGCCTGTCAGGAGCGCGTCAATAACTTGGCCGGAATTCGTTCGTTGCCAGAAAGGTCATGTTCGTTAAGCGGACGTTTCGCCGATCATTACCGCAGTGTTGCCGGAGCGTGGGAAGGCCTGTATTCACAGGGTGGGCACAGGTTCGGTACGTCCGGCGCACAGGCGGACGGCGCGCCCGGAAGCGGTTACCGCCCACCTGGTGAGACAGGGTCGGGTTCTGGCCAGATCCCACCAGCGGAAGGGTGCGGTCCGCGAGTCGGTCCTCTCGGTGCGCTCAGGCCGGTGTCGCGTCCGCCGGGTACACCGCGTCCAGGAGTCCTCTGTCGAACCGGTCCAGGTCGTCCAGGCCCGCCGCCGCCAGCGTGTCCGGGCCGCCTCCCAGCAGCTGCGGGATCGCCGCGTGCAGCGCGAGCGTGACGGTGGCGGCCCGTCGGCGGGTGACAGGCAGTCCGGCGGAGCGCTGCGCCGCCTCGAACCCGGCAAAGTCGCCGCTCGCCATCGGATCCAGGAGAGCGGAGAGCCAGGGCCGCCGGGCCGCCTCGGCCTGGAGCTCCAGGTAGGCGAGGAGGCGCGGCCGGCCGGGTCCGGCGACGTTCTCCAGGAGCGTACGGAAGAAGGCGGTCAGCTCGTCGCGGTCGGCCGGTCCGGCTCCCGAGGCGGCCTCGGCGGTGAGTGCGGCGTACTCCTCCAGACAGCGCTCGGCCACCGCCCGCAGCACCGCGTCCCGGGTCGGGACGTAGTTCTGCCGCCTGTCGGTACAACCCTTCACCATCCGAGGCAGTCACACCCATTGGCCTCACCCGTGTCTCCTCTTCACTTTCGAAACCGGACGGCCCTCCCAGCCTTCGGGCCGTCGCAGCGGCCCTCGGACTCCCCAGAGGACCTCGCCCCATGAAGATCCGCCGCGCTCTGGCCGTCGCAGCAGCGACCGCTGTACTCGCCCCGGTCACCCTGCTCTCGTCCCCGGCCGCCTTCGCGACCCCGGGCCCCACTCCGGAGGCGACCGAGAGCGCCATCGCGTCGGAGGAGCCCGGGACGCCCGCCGCCGAGGAGGAGACGGAGACCGCTCCCGCCCCCGAGCAGGAGAAGCCCGCCGCCGAGGAAGGCGAGGAGAAGCCTCCGGCCGAGGAGGAGCAGGAGAAGCCCGCGGGCGAGGAGGAGAAGCAGGAGGAGGAGAAGCCCGAAGAGAAGGTTCCGGCCCCCTCCACCACGCCGCCCACCCCATCGCCGTCGGTCACCGCGCCCAGCGACAGCTGCAATGACGCGGACGAGTCGAAGTTCGACAAGAACCTGCACACCTCGCTCTCCGGCCTGCCCTCCAGGATCGTCGCCGGCAGCGGCTTCCACGGCTTCGAGCTGAACGTGGAGAACAAGGGCGACAAGGCCTACCAGCGGGTCGACCTCGGCCTCTTCGCCGGGCTGATCGACGTCGAGAGCGGGCAGGAGGCCACCGGCCACCTCACGGTCCAGTTCAAGAACCCCGAGACCGGTGTCTGGACGGACATCTCTCCCGACCAGGACGACGAGGTCGCCGGCTACATCGGCTATACCGGCATCCGCGCCAAGGAGTCCTTCTCGATCGACCTGCGCCTCAGCGTCGACAAGAAGGCGCCCAAGGGCATCGCCTACGCCCTCGCCATCGGCCTCTACGCCGACGAGGAGGGCAACTGCGTCTACTCCGAGGGTGACCGGTACTACGATTTCGACGTCCTCGCCGCCGGTACCGACGCGGGCGAGCCCGACGAGGCCGAGCCGCAGACGGGCGGCAAGAGGCCGGTCCCGGTCAAGCCCGTCGGCAACACCGAGATCAAGCCCGAGGGCACCCTCGCCCAGACCGGCTCGGACTCCGATCTGCCGGTCATCGCGACCATCGGCGGCGTGGCGATCCTCGCCGGCGCCGGTGTCGTCTTCGCGCTGGGCCGCCGCCGCAAGGTTGGTGCCACCGCCTGACGTACGTACGGGATGTGAACGCGCCCCTTGCCCTCGCCCGGGCAGGGGGCGCACCTGTGCGGTGGTGACTCCGGCCTTCCACGAGGCGTCGTCGCCCTCACGCGATGCGGGCGACGACCCCTCGGCCGTAGGAGGCCGTCGGCGGACGGCTTCTAGACCAGGCTGTCCTTCCACGTCCGGTGCAGCCCCGCGAACCGCCCCGTCCCGCCGATCAGTTCGGCCGGCGCGCCGTCCTCCACGATGCGGCCGTCCTCCATCACCAGCACCCGGTCCGCGATCTCCACGGTGGAGAGGCGGTGGGCGATGACCACCGCCGTGCGGCCGTGCAGGACCGTGTCCATGGCGCGCTGCACCGCCCGCTCGCCCGGGATGTCCAAGGAGCTGGTCGCCTCGTCCAGGATCAGTACCGCCGGGTCCGCGAGCAGTGCGCGGGCGAAGGCGACCAACTGGCGCTGGCCCGCCGAGATCCGGCCGCCTCGCTTGCGTACGTCGGTGTCGTAGCCCTCCGGCAGTGCGGCGATGAAGTCGTGCGCGCCGATCGCCTTCGCCGCCCGCTCGATCTCGCCGGACGTGGCGTCCGGGCGGCCGATCGCGATGTTCTCCGCCACCGTCCCGGAGAACAGGAACGCCTCCTGCGTCACCATCACCACGCCCTTGCGCAGCTCGGCCGTGGACAGGTGCCGCAGGTCCACGCCGTCCAGCAGGACCCGGCCGTCGGTCGGGTCGTAGAACCGGGCCAGCAGCTTGGCCAGCGTCGACTTGCCCGCGCCCGTCGAGCCGACGACCGCCACCGTACGGCCCGCCGCGATGCGCAGGTCGAAGGTGGGCAGCACCTCGCCGCCCGTACGGTAGGCGAACCGCACGCCGTCGAAGACGACCTCGCGGCCCGGCAGGTCGCCGGAGCGGGCGGGCAGCTCCTTCGGGTCCGCCGGGACCGGGACCGTCGGGGACTGGGCCAGCAGGCCCGCGATCTTCTCCAGCGAGGCCGCCGCCGACTGGTAGGAGTTGAGGAACATCCCGAGCCGGTCGATCGGGTCGTAGAGCCGGCGCAGATACAGCACCGCCGCCGCCAGCACGCCGAGCGCCAGCGTCCCGTCCGCCACTCGGTAGGCGCCCCACAGGACCATCCCGGCGACCGCCGTGTTCGCCACCAGCCGCGAGCCGATCACATAGCGGGCCATCTCCAGCAGCGCGTCACCGTTGCGCCGCTCGTGGACGTGGTTGAGCGAGGCGAACGCGGCGTCGTTGGACCGCTCCCGGCGGAACGCCTGGACCGGCCGGATGCCGTTCATGGTCTCCGCGAACTTGACGATCACGGAGGCGATCGCCGTGGACCTGGCGCCGTACACGGCGGCCGCGCGCCGCCGGTAGAGCCGTACCAGCAGATACAGCGGTACGAAGGAGAGCACGGCGATGCCGCCGATGCCGAGGTCCAGCCAGAGCAGCACCAGCCCGATCGACACGAAGGAGAGGACGACCGTGATCAGCTCCTGGAGCCCCTCGCTCAGCAGCTCCTGGAGCGATTCGACGTCCGTGGTGGACCGCGAGATCAGCCGCCCCGAGGTGTAGCGCTCGTGGAAGTCCACGCTCAGCGCCTGGGCGTGGCGGAAGATCCGGCCGCGCAGGTCGAGCAGCGCGTTCTGGTTGATACGGGCCGAGCCGCGGATGAACGCGTACTGGAGCACACCCGCGCCGACCGAACAGAGCAGGTAGCCGACCGCCACCGCGATCAGCGGCCCGTAGTCGTGGTCCCGGAACGCCGGGACCCCGCTGTCGATCGCGTACGCCACCAGCAGCGGACCGGCCTGCACCGCCGCCTGCTGGAGCACCAGTAGCAGCGCGGCGACCGCCACCCGGCCGCGCATCGGCCGCAGCAGCGAGAACAGGAGCGCCCGGGTCGCGCCGCGCGGCGCCGGCAGGTCGTCCTGGTCGAAGGGGTCGCCGGGCGGCTGCGCCGTGGTGGTCGCGAGCTTGCCGGGCTCCGGCCGGCCGTCGTCGCGGTCACCGTCACCGCCGCCGGAAGCGGTGCGCGCGGAGTCGTCGGTGGTCGTGGTCATCGGGTGCCCTCCTCGGCGGGGACCTGCTGGGCGGTGGCGGTGGCCTTGGCGGTGACGAGGCCGGAGGCCGTGGCGACGGGCTCTTCGCCGGATGACGCCGTCCCCGGGCCACCCGCGCCCGGCTCCGCGCCCGACATCAGCCACGCGTACTCCGCGTTCGACCGCAGCAGCTCCTGATGCGTGCCCACCGCCGTGATCCGGCCACCGGACAGCAGCGCCACCCGGTCCGCCAGCATCACCGTCGAGGGCCGGTGCGCCACCACCACCGCCGTGGTCTCCTCCAGCACCTGGCGCAGCGCCGCCTCCACCAGCGTCTCCGTGTGCACGTCGAGCGCCGAGAGCGGGTCGTCCAGCACCAGGAAGCGCGGCCGGCCCACCACCGCACGGGCCAGGGCCAGGCGTTGGCGCTGGCCGCCGGAGAGGCTCAGGCCCTGCTCGCCGACCTCCGTGTCCAGGCCCTTCGGCAGCGCGTGGACGAAGTCGGCCTGCGCCACCGCGAGCGCCCGCCGCACCTGCTCCTCGTCCGCGCCCTCGGCGCCCATCCGCACGTTCTCGCCGACCGTCGCGGAGAACAGCGTCGGCTCCTCGAACGCCACCGACACCAGCTCCCGCAGCCGCGAGCGCTCCATGGCGGCGATGTCCTCACCGTCCAGCGTGATCCGCCCGCCGGTCACCTCGTGCAGCCGGGGGACCAGCGCGGTGAGCGTCGTCTTGCCGGAGCCCGTACCGCCCACCAGGGCCATCGTCTCGCCGGGCCGCACCCGCAGGTCGAGCCGGGCCAGGACCGGCGGCGAGCCCGGCTCCGCGTCCGGGTAGCGGAACTCCACGCCCTCGAACACCAGCCCGGCGGGCGCGTCCGGTGCACCCGCGCGGCCGGCCGCCGCGCCTTCCTCCTCCGCCGCGTCCATCACCTCGAAGTACCGGTCGGTCGCGGTCGCCGCCTCCTGGCTCATCGCCAGCAGGAACCCGATCGACTCCACCGGCCACCGCAGCGCCAGCGCCGTCGAGAGGAACGCGACCAGCGTGCCCGCCGAGAGCGAACCGTCCGCCACCTGGATCGTGCCGAGCACCAGCGCCGCGCCGATCGCCAGCTCCGGGATGGTGGTGATGAGCGCCCAGATCCCGGCGAGCAGCCGCGCCTTGCCCAGCTCCGTGGAGCGCAGCCGCTGCGACAGCGCCTTGAAGGCCTTCGCCTGGCTGCGGTGGCGGCCGAAGCCTTTGACGATCCGGATGCCGAGCACGCTCTCCTCGACGACCGTGGTCAGATCACCGACCTGGTCCTGCGCATTCCGCGCCACCAGCGAGTACTTCGTCTCGAACACCGAGCACAGGATGATCAGCGGCACCGCCGGCGCCAGCAGCACCAGCCCGAGCGACCAGTCCTGCGCGAAGAGGATGACGAAACCGACCAGGATCGTCGCCGCGTTGACGACCAGGAAGGTCAGCGGGAACGCCAGGAACATCCGCAGCAGCATCAGGTCCGTCGTCCCGCGCGACAGCAGCTGGCCCGAGGGCCACCGGTCGTGGAAGGCCACCGGCAGCCGCTGCAGATGGCGGTAGAGGTCGGCCCGCATCGACGCCTCGACGCCGGCCAGCGGCCGCGCCACCAGCCACCGCCGGAACCCGAACAGCACCGCCTCCGCGATGCCGAGCAGCAGCAGGTACAGCGCGCCCAGCCAGACACCGCCCGGATCCCGGTCCGCGACCGGACCGTCCACCATCCACTTCAGGATCAGCGGGATCACCAGCGACAGACAGGACGCCACGATCGCCACGAAGGCGGCGGTGAACAGGCGGACCCGTACCGGGCGGACATAAGGCCACAGACGCAGGAGGGAGCGCACGGCGGACCGGTCCGTGTGCTCTGCAGGCTTTTCGGGCATCAGAACCGACTGTACGTTTCACCACTGACATCAGGCCTCCGATTTTCGGCCGGAGCCCACCGCGTCCCGAGGTCGTACGCCCGGGTCAGCCGATCGGTTGATGGAGTGTCGAGCGTGATGACGGATACCGCCCGCCGCCGCCCGCCGGAACCCTGGGGGCATGGCAATCATCGAAGTCACCGGGGTACGCAAGACCTACGCGGGCCGCCCTGTGGTGGACGGCGTCTCCTTCTCCGTCGAGGAAGGCGAGATCTTCGGCATCCTCGGCCCCAACGGCGCCGGCAAGACCACCACCGTGGAATGCGTGGAAGGCCTGCGCATCCCGGACGCCGGCACGGTCAAGGTCGCCGGACTCGACCCCGTCGCCGACCATGACCGCGTGACACAGCTGCTCGGCGCGCAGCTCCAGGAGAGCGAGCTCCAGGCCAAACTGACCGTACGGGAGGCGCTGGAGCTCTACAGCTGCTTTTACCGGGCTCCTGCCGACTGGCGGCCGCTCGTCGAGCGGCTCGGCCTCTCCGACCGGCTCACCACCCGCTTCGCCAAGCTCTCCGGCGGCCAGAAGCAGCGGCTCTTCATCGCGCTCGCCCTGATCGGCAACCCGAAGGTCGTCGTCCTCGACGAGCTGACCACCGGCCTGGACCCGCGCGCCCGCCGCGACACCTGGAAACTCATCGAGGAGATCCGCGACGGCGGCGTGACCGTCCTGCTCGTCACCCACTTCATGGAGGAGGCGCAGCGCCTCTGCGACCGGATCGCCGTCATCGACCAGGGCAAGGTCGTCGCGCTGGACACGCCGGCCGGCCTGATCCGGCAGGCCACCGGCTCCACGGTCATCTCCTTCGTCCCTTCCCGTCCGCCGAGCGGACCCGAGCTGCACCGGCTCGGCGCGCTGCCGGGCGTCGCCTCGGTGACTCCGCCCGACGCCGCCGGCGTCCTCGTCCTGCACGCCACCGACGACACCGTCACGCCGCTCATCGCTCTGCTCGCCGAACTCGGCGTCACCGCGCAGCGGCTGCGGATCACCGAGACCAGCCTCGACGAAGCCTTCCTCGACCTCACCGGACAGGACGCCTGAGATGACATCTGAGACCTCCAACGGCCGGGCCACCATCGCACCGGCCACCGGATCCGCCACCACCACCCGTACAACGGAAAAGAAGGCATCCGCCGCCCGCCGCGGTCCCATGGCCGCCGTCCTGATCGCCGAGACCCGCCTCTTCCTCCGCGAACCCGGCAGCCTCTTCTGGATCCTGGCCTTCCCGGCCGTCCTCCTGGTGATCCTCGGCTTCGTCCCGGCCTTCAAGGAGCCGCAGGACGACCTCGGCGGCCGCCGGGTCATCGACCTCTACGTCCCCATCGCGGTCCTGCTCGCCATGATCATGGCCGGACTCCAGGCGATGCCTCCGGTCCTCACCGCCTACCGCGAACGCGGCATCCTCCGCCGGATGTCCACCACGCCGGTCCGGCCCTCCGCCATCCTCACCGCCCAGATCACGCTGCACGGCGCCGCCGCGCTCGGCTCGGCGCTCCTGGTCATCACGGTCGGCCGCCTCGCCTACGGGGTCGCGCTGCCGGGCCAACTGGCCGGTTACGCGCTGGCGCTGCTACTCGCGGTCGCCACCGTGCTGGCCATGGGCGCCACGATCTGCGCCCTCTCCCGCACGACGAAGGCGGCCACCGCAGTCGGCTCGGTCGCCTACCTCGCCATGATGTTCACCGCCGGCGTCTGGGTGCCCGTCCAGGCGATGCCCGACCCCCTGCGCCGCATCGTGGAGATCACCCCGTTCGGCGCCGCCTCGCAGACCCTGGACCAGGCCGCGTCCGGAAACTGGCCGAGCTGGGCGTACCTCGGGATCGTCGCGCTGTGGACGGCGGCGCTCGGCTTCACGGCGAGCCGCGTCTTCCGGTGGCAGTGAGGTGGGCGGCGGTGAGGTGGGGGCTCAGGGACACGTGACGGGCGGCGGGCGGCCGGGGCAGACTGCGCGCATGACGCTGCCGCCGAGCTCTCCGCGCCCGTCCGTGGCGACGCGCCCGACCGGACCGGCGTACCCGACCGGACCGGCGTACCCGACCGGTGCGACGGCGCCTCGTACCGTCGAGGACCGCTGGGAGCAGTTCCACCGGTACGGCCCCTACGCCGTCCTCACGCTCTCCGTCCTGGTCGGAGGCGTCGCCGCCGACCAGATCATGAGCCGGACCGAGATGTACGCGGCCGGGGTCCTGGCCGCCGCCGCGTACGGGCTGCAGATCTGGTGGGGCCGGACCCGCCCGCGTACCGCTCCGGCAGCCACGGCCGGGACGGTCTACTACACCGCACGGACCGTCCTCGCCTTCGCGCTCACCTGGCTCAACCCGTTCTTCGCGATCTACGCGGCCCTCGGCTACTTCGACGTCGAGCCCTTGCTTCCCAAGCGGTTCATCCGGGCCGGGCTGCTCACCACCGCCGTCACGCTGGCCGGTTCGCAGAGCGGAGGCCTCCCGCCCGCCTCCCTGATGAACTGGGTCGCCTTCGGCGCGCTCTATCTGATCAACGCGGCTCTCGCGCTCTTCTTCTGGTACGTCGGGATGCGCGAGGAGGAGAAGGCCCGCATCCAGGTCGAGACCATCGCCGAGCTGGAGCGCACCAACCTCCGGCTGGAGGAGGCGATGGCGGAGAACGCGGCTCTCCACGCCCAACTCCTCGTCCAGGCACGGGAGGCCGGCGTCGACGACGAGCGGCGCCGGCTCGCCGCCGAGATCCACGACACCCTCGCCCAGGGCCTGACCGGGATCATCGCGCAGCTCCAGGTCGTCACCTCCACCCGCGACACCGACCCGGCCACCGCCCGCGCCCACCTCGACCGGGCCGCGGCCCTGGCCCGCCACAGCCTCGGCGAGGCCCGCCGCTCCGTCCACAACCTGGCCCCCGTCGCCCTGGAGCACGACGAGCTCACCGGCGCGCTGGAGAAGACGGTCGCCACCTGGGCCGAACAGCACCGTGTCCGGGCCGACTTCACCGTCACCGGCACCGCCGAACCGGTCCACGACGAGGTCGCCGCCACTCTCCTGCGCATCGCGGGCGAGGCCCTGGCCAACGCGGGCCGCCACGCCGCGGCCTCCCGGGTCGGCGTGACGCTCTCCTTCATGGACGACGAACTGACCCTGGACGTACGGGACGACGGCCGCGGCTTCGACCTTGCGGCGCCCGCACCGGCGAGCCGCACCGGCGGCTTCGGCCTCGGCGGGATGCGGGCCCGCGCGGAGCGCATCGCGGGCACGGTGGAGGTCGAGTCGGAACCGGGCGGCGGCACGGCGGTCTCGGCCCGGGTCCCGCTGGTCAGGCAGACGTAAGAGGCGGTACGGAGACCCTCGGCCGAAGTCCGCCGTACGGAACAACCCCTGGCCAGGCGGCCGTACATCGCCGTACGGTGGTTCGCGCCATGATCGAGACCCCCGCCATCACCCTCGTCCTCGTCGACGACCACCCCGTCGTCCGCGACGGCCTGCGCGGCATGTTCGCCGCCGAACCCGGCTTCGAGGTCCTCGGCGAGGCGGCGAACGGCGTCGACGCCCTCGCCGTCGTCGGACACCACGACCCGGACGTCGTCCTGATGGACCTGCGGATGCCCGGTGGCGGCGGAGTGGCGGCCATCGCCGAGCTGACCCGGCGCGGCGCCCGCGCGAAGGTCCTGGTGCTGACCACGTACGACACCGACTCCGACACGCTTCCCGCCATCGAGGCGGGCGCCACCGGCTATCTGCTCAAGGACGCCCCGCGCGAGGAACTGTTCGCCGCCGTCCGGGCCGCCGCCGCCGGCCGCAGCGTCCTCTCACCGGCCGTCGCCTCCCGCCTGATGACCCGCGTCCGTACGCCCACCGCTCCCGCCGACACGGCCCTCTCCGCCCGCGAGCGCGAGGTGCTGGTGCTGGTGGCGCGAGGCACGACGAACCGGGAGATCGCGGCCGAACTCTTCATCAGCGAGGCGACCGTGAAGACCCACCTCACCCACATCTTCGCCAAGCTCGGCACCAAGGACCGCGCCGCGGCCGTGGCCGTCGGCTACGACCGGGGCATCCTCGGCTGACTTCCCGAGGTCCTTACGCGGCCACCCGCAGCAGCAGCACCGCGCGGCCCGGGACGCTCAGCTCCGTACCGCCGTCCAGGACCGTGCCCGGCGGTTCGGCCTGGTCCTCGCGGGAGGTGTCCAGGACGACCTCGTAACGCGCCGCCCACGGCGCTCCCGGCAGCTCGAAGGCGACCGGTTCCGCGCCCGCGTGCAGGACCGCCAGGAAGCTGTCGTCGGTCACCGGCTCGCCGCGTGCGTCCCGGCCCGGGATGTCGCGGCCCGAGAGGTAGAGGCCGAGCGTGGCGGCGGGCGCGTACCAGTCGCCTTCCGTCATCTCCCGGCCGTCCCGCGTGAACCACGCCAGGTCCCGCAGGCCGTCCGGCGCCTGCGCGCGGCCGGAGAAGAACGCGCGGCGGCGCAGCACCGGATGGGCCTGGCGCAGCTTCAGCACGCGCGCCGTCAGCTCGGTCAGCTCCCGCCACTCGGGCCGGTCGAGCAGCGACCAGTCCAGCCAGCCGATCTCGTTGTCCTGGCAGTAGGCGTTGTTGTTGCCGCCTTGCGTCCGGCCCATCTCGTCGCCCGCCACCAGCATCGGCACTCCGGTGGAGAGCAGCAGTGTGGTGAGCAGGTTGCGGAGCTGGCGGCGCCGGAGCGCGTTGATCTCCGGATCGTCGCTCTCGCCCTCGGCCCCGCAGTTCCACGCCCGGTTGTCGCTCGTCCCGTCCCGGTTGCCCTCGCCGTTGGCCTCGTTGTGCTTGTGCTCGTAGGAGACCAGGTCGCGCAGGGTGAAGCCGTCGTGAGCGGTGACGAAGTTGACCGAGGCGTACGGCCGGCGGCCGCCCCAGGCGTACAGGTCGCTGGAGCCGGTCAGCCGGTAGCCGAGGTCGCGTACGTCCGGGAGCGCGCCGCGCCAGAAGTCGCGTACGGCGTCGCGGTAGCGGTCGTTCCACTCGGTCCAGAGCGGCGGAAAGGCGCCGACCTGGTAGCCGCCGTTGCCGACGTCCCACGGCTCCGCGATGAGCTTGACCCGGCGCAGCACCGGGTCCTGGGCGATGACGGCGAGGAACGGCGAGAGCATGTCGACGTCGTGCATCGAGCGGGCCAGCGCCGCCGCCAGGTCGAAGCGGAAGCCGTCGACGCCCATCTCGGTGACCCAGTAGCGCAGCGAGTCGGTGATGAGCCGGAGCACCTGGGGCTGGACGACGTGCAGCGTGTTGCCGCAACCGGTGTAGTCGGCGTAGCGGCGCGCATCGTGCTGGAGGCGGTAGTAGCCGCGGTTGTCGATGCCGCGCAGCGAGAGCATCGGGCCGAGCTCGGCGGCCTCGGCGGTGTGGTTGTAGACGACGTCGAGGATGACCTCGATCCCGGCGCTGTGCAGCGCGTGCACCATCCGCTTGAACTCGCCGACCTGCTGACCGGCCGTGCCGGAGGCGGAGTAGTCGGCGTGCGGCGCGAAGTAGCCGATGGAGTTGTAGCCCCAGTAGTTGTGCAGCCCGCGCCGCAGCAGATGGTCCTCGTGCGCGAACTGGTGGACCGGCAGCAGTTCGACGGCCGTCACTCCGAGCCGCGTCAGATGGTCGATCGCGGCCGGGTGCGCGAGACCGGCGTACGTGCCGCGCAGCTCGGGCGGGATGTCCGGGTGGAGCTTGGTGAAGCCGCGTACGTGGAGTTCGTAGATGACCGTGTCGGCCCACGGCGTCTTCGGGCGCCGGTCCTCCACCCAGTCGTCGTCATCGTGGACGACGACACCCTTGGGCACGTACGGAGCCGAGTCCCGTTCGTCGCGCACGGTGTCGGCCACATGCTGCTCCGGCCAGTCCCTCATATGGCCGTACACCTCGGGCGGCAGCGTGAACGTGCCGTCGACGGCACGGGCGTACGGGTCCAGGAGCAGCTTGGCCGCGTTCCAGCGGGCGCCGGTCCACGGGTCCCAGCGGCCGTGCACGCGGTAGCCGTACCGCTGACCTGGTCGGACGCCTGGCAGGAAGCCGTGCCAGATCTCGTGCGTCAGCTCGGTGAGCGGGCAGCGGGTCTCGGCGCCGTCCTCCTCGAAGAGGCACACCTCGACCGCCTCGGCCCCGCCCGCCCAGAGCGCGAAGTTGGTCCCCGCCACCCCGTCCGGACCGACCCGGAAGCGGGCCCCGAGCGGCATCGGCGCGCCGGGCCAGACGGCCGGGGCGCGGGGCTCGGCGCGTACGGCTTCGGTGAACTCCGTGACCTCCGTGACCACGGTGACGGGCGCGGCCCGCCCGGGTGGCCCGCCGGGCTCCACCACCGTCCCGGACGGTTCCTGTACTGCCTCCTGCTCGGCTGCGCTCGACACCGTGTCGCCTCCCGCGGCTCATGAGGACGGGCACCGGAAAGGGGGCGCGCGACGTCCCGGCCGCGGCCCTCTCCTGGTAGTCCTTCCCTCTGTTCTGCCCACCGCGGGCCCCGCACTCACGTTTCCCCCGACCGGCCCTGGTCGTTGGGGGAGCGTGAACCACGTAGCGAAGAGCGCACGGGCGGGCTCGGCCGCCGTGCTGACATGGGCAGGACTGCTCACCGTGCTGGTCCTGCTGACCGGATGCACCGATACGAGGGAGGCTCTGCTCAACGGCAAACCCGGCTCCTCCAAGGATGTGATCAGCATCTTTCCGGAGGACGGGGCCAAGGAGGTCGACGCGGCGACTCCGATCCGCGTCAAGATCCCGGACGGCCGGCTGGAAAGCGTCAAGGTGATGCGGATCGAGGACGCCCAGCAGCAGACCGTGGCCGGACGCATCGCCGCCGACGGCCTCTCCTGGAACCCGGAGGACGGCGCGGCCCGGCTCGCTCTGGCCGCGAAGTACAGTGTCGACGCGGTGGCGGTGGACGCGTCCGGACAGCGCTCGGCGCGCCACGCCACGTTCACCACGCTCGTTCCCGAACACCGTTTCATCGGCTACTTCAAACCGGAGAACCGGGCGACCGTCGGGACCGGCATGATCGTCTCCTTCTCCTTCAGCCGGCCCATCGCCGACCGCGCGGCCGTGCAGAAGGCCATCCGCGTGACGGCGAAACCGGCGGTGGAGGTCGTCGGCCACTGGTTCGGCAAGGACCGCCTCGACTTCCGTCCGCGTACGTACTGGAAACCCGGCACCGAGGTCACCGTGGACATCGGGCTGCGGGACGTGGAAGGCGCGCCGAAGGTCTACGGCAGCCAGGACAAGACGGTCACCTTCACCGTCGGCCGCTCCCAGGTCTCGCTGGTCGACGCGGAGGCCAAGACCATGGAGGTACGCCGGGACGGTGAGCTGGTCAGCACGGTCCCGATCACGGCGGGAGCGCCGAAGACGACCACGTACAACGGGAAGATGGTCGTCTCCGAGATGCACGAGGTGACCCGGATGAACGGCGCCACCGTCGGCTTCACGGACAAGAAGGGCAAGGGCGAGTACGACATCAAGGACGTCCCGCACGCCATCCGGCTCACCACCTCCGGCACCTTCCTGCACGGCAACTACTGGGCCGATGAGGAGGTCTTCGGCGAGGAGAACGTCAGCCACGGCTGTATCGGGCTGCGCGACGCGAAGGGCGGCAGCGCGACGACGCCGGGCGGCTGGTTCTTCGACCGGACGCTGATCGGGGACGTGGTGGAGGTCGTCAACTCGAAGGACAGGAAGGTCGCGCCGGACAACGGGCTCAGCGGCTGGAACACGGGCTGGAAGAAGTGGAAGGCGGGCTCCGCGGTGCGCTGAGACCCCGGCCGCTACGCCCCCGCCCCGCGTTGACCCCCGGGTGCGGCGCCCCTGCCCCCCGGGGCGCCCACACCCCGTCCCACCTGCACGGCTCTCTCCGTCACTTGGGACGGAACGGTGACATTCCGGAGGGGATCCACCGCGCCAACGGTGTGATTATCTTGCGGTGGAGCGCGTACGTGCAGCGCGCGGGGGATGCGGGCCGTGGCTTGGGAGCCGGGCCCGGCGAGGGGAGACACCACAGTGAACGTGCAGCCGATATCGGGGGCATCGGCCGGGGCGGGCAGGAAGCGGCGCGGCGGATCGGGACCTCTGGCTCTGGCGCTGGGCGCCATGCTGTTGCTGGTGACGGCGTGCGGCGGGGACGCGGAAGCGGGAAGCAAGGGCGGCGGGAAGAGCGGCCCGAAGGCGGAGGACACCACGGCCTCGCAGGCGGTGGTGACCATCGCGCCGGAGGACGGCGCGCGGTCGGTGGCGACCAGCGGCGCGCTGAAGATCACCGCCGCGCAGGGCAAGCTGACCACCGTCAAGGTCGCCGACCCCAAGGGCCACGAGGTCGCGGGCGAGATCGCGGCCGACGGCGCGAGCTGGGTGCCCGAGCGGCACCTCGCCGCCGCCACCAAGTACGCGGTCCACGCGGTCGCCAAGGACGCGAAGGGCCGCGAGTCGGCGAAGGACACCACCTTCACCACGCTGGTGCCGGAGAACACCTTCATCGGGCACTACACGCCGGAGGACGGCTCCACCGTCGGGGTCGGCATGCCGGTCTCCATCAACTTCACCCGCGGCATCACCGAGCCGGCCGCGGTGGAGAAGGCCATCAAGGTCACCGCCGAGCCGGCCGTCGAGATCGAGGGCCACTGGTTCGGCAACGACCGCCTCGACTTCCGCCCGGAGAAGTACTGGAAGCCCGGTACGAAGGTGACCGTGGAGCTCCACCTGGACGGCGTGGAGGGACGGCCCGGCGTCTACGGCAAGCAAGCCAAGACGGTGTCGTTCACCATCGGCCGCAGTCAGGTCTCCACCGTCGACGCCGGTACGAAGCGGATGAAGGTCGTCCGTGACGGCAAGCAGATCAAGGACATCCCGATCTCGGCGGGCGCTCCGGCGACGACCACGTACAACGGTCAGATGGTCGTCAGCGAGAAGCTCAAGGTGACCCGGATGAACGGCGACACCGTCGGCTTCGGCGGCGAGTACGACATCAAGGACGTCCCGCACGCCCTGCGGCTCTCCACCTCCGGCACCTTCCTGCACGGCAACTACTGGGGCGCGTCCTCCATCTTCGGCACCACCAACACCAGCCACGGCTGTGTCGGTCTGCGCGATGTGCGCGGCGGCTACGACAACCAGACCCCGGCGGCCTGGTTCTACGAACGGACGCTGATCGGTGACGTGATCATCGTCAAGAACTCCAAGGACAAGCAGATCCAGCCGGACAACGGCCTCAACGGCTGGAACATGGACTGGGAGGAGTGGAAGAAGTAGGCCCCGGCCGTCGCTTCCTCCGTACGATCCCGGCGGGCCCGGTGCTGTGACCTACGGCACCGGGTCCGTCCGCGTTAGCAGTGGTTAACCTGCCTGCATGACTGTGACCCTCGAAGTAAGCGACAACGTCGGGACGATCCGGCTGGACCGGCCGCCGATGAACGCCTTGGACGTGGCCGTCCAGGACCGGCTGCGGGAGCTCGCCGAGGAGGCCACCCGGCGCGAGGACGTGCGCGCGGTGATCCTCTACGGCGGCGAGAAGGTGTTCGCGGCCGGTGCGGACATCAAGGAGATGCAGGCGATGGACCACACGGCGATGGTCGTGCGTTCCAAGGCGCTCCAGGACTCCTTCACCGCCGTCGCCCGCATCCCCAAGCCCGTCGTCGCGGCCGTCACCGGCTACGCGCTCGGCGGCGGCTGCGAACTGGCCCTCTGCGCCGACTTCCGCATCGCCGCGGACGACGCCAAGCTCGGCCAGCCGGAGATCCTGCTCGGACTGATCCCGGGCGCCGGCGGCACCCAGCGTCTGGCCCGGCTGATCGGCCCGTCCCGGGCCAAGGACCTCATCTTCACCGGCCGCATGGTCAAGGCCGAGGAGGCCCTGACGCTCGGCCTGGTGGACCGGGTGGTTCCGGCGGCCGAAGTGTACGAGCAGGCGCACGCCTGGGCCGCGCGGCTGGCGAAGGGGCCGGCGCTGGCGCTGCGCGCGGCCAAGGAGTCGGTGGACGCCGGTCTGGAGACGGACATCGACACCGGGCTGACGGTCGAGCGGAACTGGTTCGCCGGCCTGTTCGCCACGGAGGACCGCGAGCGCGGGATGCGGAGCTTCGTCGAGGAGGGGCCCGGCAAGGCGAAGTTCATCTGAGCTTCCGAGCCCTCCGAGTCTCTGAGCCCTCGGAGCCTCTGAGCCTCTGAGTCTCTGAGTCTCTGAGTCTCTGAGTCTTCCGAATTTCTCTGAGCGCCTCTTCTGGATGCACTCCTGACGCGAGTTCATCCCTCCGAGCGGATTATCCGGGCCTTAAGGCAACCTTAAGGCCCGGTGCCGTACGCCTCCGGGCAACCTCACTCGGCCGGTACATCGCCGCAGCTCACCAGGGCCGCAGAAGTCCTCGTTCTGCCGGAGGCATATGCCAACTGCCCTGTGCGGAATGAGTTGTTCCGGGAGGTGGATTCCCTCGGAACGGCCCCGGGCGGCGATGTGTGCGTCCATGATGGTGGGCATGGCGGGCCTGGAGGGTGTGGATCAGCCGCGACCGCGCAGTAGCGCGATCGCGGCACGCTGGACATCGGGTATCGATGACGAACAGGCGTTCAAGGCGCTGGAGTTGTTCGGAAATCCGACCGAGGACGAGGTGCGGCTGCCGTCGCGGCCGGAGTCCGCGGCGACCGCCCGCCGGCTCACCTCCTGCGTGGTCCTCCGGCAGTGGGCCCTCTCGCCGCAGACCGCCGAGTACGCGGTGCTCCTCGTCTCCGAGCTCGTCGGCAACGCGGTACGCCACACCGGCGCCCGCGTCTTCGGGTTACGGATGGTGCGCCGTCGGGGCTGGATCCGGATCGAGGTGCGTGATCCCTCGCGCGGACTGCCGTGTCTGATGCCGGTGCGCGAGATGGACATCAGCGGGCGCGGACTCTTCCTCGTCGACAAGCTCTCCGACCGGTGGGGCGTGGACCTGCTGCCGCGCGGCAAGACCACCTGGTTCGAGATGCGGATCTCCGACCGCTGACACGTGAGGCCGTAAGTTGCGCCGAAACCGCTCACCATGCACAGAAGCCCCCGGTTGGCCGTGGTGCGGCGCTGCGGGAGCTTCTGTGGGGGGCCGTGAAAGGCGGGGTGTGTTCACGGCCGCTGACGGCGACCTCGCCCGGGTCAGTGGGGGTCGTGGCTCCGACTATGGCAGACGGGCGACCTCGGTGCCAAAGAGGCTTTTCGGGTGATTCTCGGGCCAATCGGTCATTTCTTGGCTGAATCGCAGGTGGGCTCGGTCACTCGCCTGGCTTTCGGTGCATTTTTATGGCGGGTCATGAATGATTCATAGATCATTTCGGTAATCGGTCAATCAGGATAATTTGCCCGTAGTGCCTCTACTCTGTCCCGGGACTCCGTCGGAATCCGTCGGACTCCGTGGAAGGCGAGGTGGTCGGGATGGACGGGCACAGGGCGCCGATGCGCCGCCGCGAGGTGCTGGGCACCGGTGCCGGACTTCTCGCGGCAGCCGCCTTCGCCGCCGGCTGCGCGCGGAGTCCTGAAGGTGCGGCGGGCGCGCCCGCGCCCTCACCCGCGTACGCCTCCACTCCCACGTCCACCACCGCGCAGGCCCCGCGCCGCTTCCCCGGCCGGCCCGTCCGGATCACCCACGGTCCCCGCGACCGGCCGCGCGTCGCGCTCACCTTCGAGGGCCGGGGCGATCCGGCGCTGGCCCGCACCGCGCTCGCCCGGATCGAACGCGCCGGCGCCCGGGTCACCGTCCTCGCCGTCGGCAGCTGGCTCGACGCGCACCCGGCCATGGCCCGCCGGATCCTCGACGGCGGCCACGAGATCGGCAACCACACCCAGAACCACCGCGACCTCGCCGCCCTCGACGAGCGCACCGCGTACGAGGAGATCACCGCCTGCGCCCGGCGGCTGCAGCGGCTCACCGGCTCCATCGGCACCTGGTTCCGCCCCTCACCCGGTCCCGACGCCACTCCGCTCGTCCAGCACCTCGCCCGGCGCGCCGGATACCCGCACGTTCTCTCGTACGACGTGGAGTCGCTCGACCACGCCGCGACCGGCGTACCGGCCGTCCTGCGCAAGGTGACGGGTGAGCTGCGGCACGGTTCCGTGGTGGGGCTGAGCCTGGCCCGGCCGGTCACCGTGGCCGCGCTGCCGCTGCTTCTCACCGAGATGGACCGGCGCGGCCTGCGCGCGGTGACGGCCACGGAGCTGCTGAGCTGACGTCAGGGGCCTCGTGCGCAGGTCGCCGGAGCCGTCACCCGTACGGGCCGATGATCCGTCACCCGAGCGGACCGATAATCTGACCCCGACATTCGGCACCACGAAGGGGCGGGAACAGTGGCGGACATCGAGTCGGCGCGGACGGTATTCGAGAAGTTCGACGCGAACGGCGACGGTCTCATCACCGCGAACGAGTACAAGAGCGCGATGGCGCAGCTGGGCGACCCGTTCGTCACCGAGACGGTGGCGCAGGCGATCATCAACGCCCACGACGGCAACGGCGACGGCCTGCTCACCTTCGGCGAGTTCTGGGCCGCGCAGAACAAGGCCTGAGCCGCGACGGACCCCCGGCCACGCTGGTCCGGCCGGGGGATCTGCGCGGCTTGCCGGTCGCGGTCGTGGTCGTTTCGGCGCTCCTCACCGAGGCCCTGGACCCGCACGGGATCTCGCTACGGTCTCAATCCCGCCGCCAGCTCCGCAACTCGTCGTCGCGCGGGGCCAGGACCACGGCCGGACCGTCCTGGCCGAAGAACCGCACCGGCCGCCGCGCGTCCCAGGCAGGCCAGCCCGGCTCACCCGTCGTCGCGAAGTCCACCCACGCCCGGTGCATCGCGTCCGCCAGCTCCTGCGGCGCGTCCGGGCCGGTCAGGGCCATGGTATCGGGATGGGCCAGCGTGTCGAAGACGAAGCCGAGCTCCAGCGCGTGACAGGCACCGAGGCGCTGTACGGGAGAGGGCCAGCCGAACTCGTAGACGTACGTGGAACCCTGGGCGCCCGCCCGTGCGTCCGCCAGGCGGTTGAGCGGGACCCGGAGCAGCAGGTCCGTGGCGAGGGCGCCGAGGAGTTCGCCGGGGGTGGCGTCGGGGCGGTTGGCCCGGTAGGTGCGGGCGGTGGCGTTCGGGACCTTGAACTTCAGCAGGGCCAGGCGGAACTTGAGACGGCCGATCCGTTCCGTGAGGCCGCTGGGGACGAACCAGAGCCGGTACTCCTCGGAGTTCGTCCCCAGCAGCAGGTCGATCCCGGCCGCCGCCGAGCCCGTACGCAGCGCCTCGGCCGGGTCCCGGTCCAGCAGCTCGCCGTCCACCACGAGCTGGAAGGAGTTGCGGCCGGTCAGTGGGTTTCCGCCGCTCGTCACCTCGGTCTGCGCGGTCAGCAGCGCCTCCGGGTCCACGGCGGCGAAGGCGGCGGCGGTGGCGGGCACGCCGAGCCGCTTGGCGATCAGCTCGGTCGTCCCGCGTGCGGCCTCCGGCGTCGAGGCGGCCGGCGCCCCGCTCTGGAGCACCGCCCGCCGGAACAGCCCCGCCGCCCGGTCCGTGGCCAGCAGCGCGCCGATGCTCACCGCTCCCGCCGACTCACCGGCCACCGTCACCCGGTCCGGATCACCGCCGAACGCCGCGATGTTGTCCCGCACCCACTCCAGCGCGGCCAGCTGGTCCAGCAGCCCCCGGTTGGCGGGCGCGTCCGGGAAGAGGGCGAAGCCCTCGACCCCGAGCCGGTAGTTGACCGAGACCAGCACCACCCCGTCCCGGGCGAACGCGGACCCGTCGTACACCGGCACCGCCGAGGAACCGTGCAGCAGCGAACCGCCGTGGATCCAGACGAGTACGGGCAGCCCTTCGGCCTCGGTGGACGGCGTCCACACATTGAGGTTGAGCCACTCCTCGCCCGCCACCGCCGGATCCGGCAGCAGCCGGTCCAGCGGCGGAGCGTAGGGGCGCTTGGGGGCGGTCGGGCCGAACGCGATCGCCTCGCGCACGCCGTCCCACGGCTCCGGCGGCTCCGGTGCGCAAAATCGCCGCGCGCCGACCGGCGCAGCCGCGTACGGAATGCCGCGGAAGACCGCGACCCCCTGCTCCACCGCACCGCGCACGGTGCCCTGCGCGGTCCTGACCTCGGCCTGCACGATGTCGGACATGGTGCGCGCCAACCCCTCTCGCGGTGCGGTGGCTCAGCGGATCACTTCAGGTGGACGAGCCCGTCCGTGGTGAGGGCCGGGCGGCCCTTCGTACCGACCACCACGATCTTGACCGTGTGCTTGGCACTGGTGGACCAGGACCGGGTCCAGATCGCGTCCCGGTACTTGGTCGTGGCGGACTTGAGGTCCACCGTGGCGACCTTCTTGCCGTCGACATAGACGTATGCCTGCCCCGAAGTGGCCGCCCGCGACACCACCCAGGCGGCTGACCGGCCGGTGAACGTCCAGGTCAGGCTGGCGTTCTTGGCGCTGCTCGTCAGAGACCTGCCGCCGAGGTAGCTGGAGGAGGACTTCACGGTCCAGGTCCCGGTCTTCTTGGCGGCGGTCTCCTGGAGGATCACCGGAGTGCCGGAGACCGAGGCGGCGGACGTGTTGCCCGCCCGGTCGTACGCCGTCATCCTCCAGGCGGTCGCCGCGCCGGACTTCGCGGTGTGCCAGGCGCTGCCCGTCGTCGGACCGTACGTCCTGGCGACGGGCGCGGTGAGCCGGACCTCCTTGAGCGCGGTGGTGTCGGTCGCCTTCCACGTGAGCGTGACCGGGACGGCGGCCGTGTTCACCGTGCCGGTGCGCAGGGTGAGCGCCGGCTTGGTGGTGAAGACCGGGGCCGTGCGCTCGACGACGATCGTGGCGGTGTTCGAGAGGGAGACCTTGCCGGACTGGTGGGTGGCCCGCACCTGCACGGAGTGCTTGCCGACCGCGAGGGTGGCCGCGGCCTTGGTGACGTTGCCCGTGACGCCGGCCACCGGCTTGCCGCCGACGAGGAGTTCGTAACCCTTGACGAAGGCGGCCGGCGTGGTCGCCTTCCAGCCGACGGTGACGGCCGACGTGGCGTAGTACGTGGCGCCGGAGGCGTTCGCTCCGGTCACCGAGGCGATGGCGAGGCCGGTGACCTTGTCGGTGACCAGGGCGGCGGCCTGCGAACGGATGCCGGGGAGCTGGTTGTAGAGGCTGAGGCCGGGGCACTCCGTGTTGAACCCGTCCCGGTGGCCGGAGAGCTGCTGGAAGGTGTAGTTCTTCCCGGCGGCGAACTTCTTGCCCGTGTGATTGCCGCCGTCCGCCCCGGCGGTCAGCATGACCGTGCCGGCCGGGTCACCTCGGTACTGGCCGAGCTTCCAGGCGGCCACCCGGGCGACCGCGTCGGTCGCGGCGCTGCTGGCCGCCGTACTCGTGTGCATGCCCATCACGGCGATCCCGGTGGTGTCCCGGTTGAAGCCGTAGGTGTGCGCGCCCATCACGGCCCGGTCCACACCGCCCTTGCGGCCCTCGAAGATCGTGCCGCACTTGTCGACCACGAAGTTGTAGCCGAGGTCCTTCCAGCCGTTCGACTTCACGTGGTACGTGTGCAGCGCGCGCACCATCGCCGGCGAGTCGGCGCAGGAGTAGGTGTTGGTCTGCGTGGTGTGGTGGACGAAGACCGCCTTGACCGAGGTCAGGTAGTCCGGTGCCTCACTGTTGAGCGACTCGTCGGCCTTCCAGGCGACCCGCGAGACGATCGGCGGCTGCGGTGCCGTGGACGGCGGTGCGGGCGGCAGCGTCGGGGTCGCGGTGGCGGTGGGCGTCGGCTTCGGTGTGACGCTCGGCGTGGGCGACGCGGTGGTGGGGGTCGGACTCGCGGTCGCGGTCCGGGTCGGGGTGGGGCTCGGGGCCGGCGGCGTCGGGGACGCGGTGGTCGGCGTCGGGGCCGGCGGCTCCGGGGAGGGATCCGCCGGCGGCTCCTCGGAGGAGGGCTCGGCGGACGGCGTCGGCTCCTCGGACGGGGTCTCCTCGGCGGCGAACGCGGCGGGTTCGGCGGCGAACGCGGCGGGTTCGGCAGCGGTCAGCGGCGTCGTGGTGCCGCCCGGGTCGACGGTGTCCAGGCGCAGCCCTTCGGGGAGCCCGGCCTTGACGCCGTCGGCGGCGCTGATCCGGACCTCGACGCCGTTGGACGGGCCGACCCAGCGCGGTTCGGTGGTGCCCCGGACGCCGGCCCGGCCGGCCTCGGTGCGTCCGTCGATCTCGGTGTCCAGAGGCAGCCAGCCGGTCCACTCGCCGGTGGCGGCGGAGCGGGTACGGGCCTCGACCTGGCCGGTCACCTTGGCGGCGGGGTCGGTCCACGTCACGCCGAGCAGACTGAACCGCTCGGTGGAGCGCTGCGGGAGCGAGGCGGTGGCACCGTCCGCGGAGGTCTTGAGCGGGGTCTGGTGGACATCCGCCTTCACGGGAGCGGACTTGGCGTCCGCCGCACCGTCAGGGGTGGAGCTGCCGGTGACGCCCTGGAACACCAGGACGCCCGTCACCGCCGCGGTGGCGACGGCGGCAGTGGTCCATATTCTTCGCTGTGATCTCACGTGTGATTTTCCCGAGGACTCTGGTGGAAGACATGGCATTCCGACCGGTCAGCCGCTGACCGGGGGCACGACGATGTGGTCGGCCCGGCCGGTGGGGCGACCCGGGACACGCTTGCGCGGGACAGTCTTCCACGTGATCGCTTCTGATCGGGCTTGTTCTTTCCCGATCTGCCGCGATGTGATCCGATCGAGCCCGTCGGAGGTGCGGGACCGGCCCGTAGGGCTTGGAAGGCTTCCACCCTCCAAGCCCTGGCCCTGGTCGCTCTCCGGTGGTTCTCAGGCGGCGAAATACTGGGACATCGAGTTCCGTGCGTCCAGCTCCACCAGGTCCGGGCGGGTGTAGCGTTCGGCGCGCGCGTGATAGTCGAAGTCGCCGCGTACGAGACTCCGGTAGTCCTGTACGCACCGTTCGAGAGCGGCCCGGGTCGTGGAACTGATCCCCGCCGCGTCGATTTCCTCGGTCAGTTCTTTTTCGGCCCGCACCACGCGCTCGGCAATACGTGCCAGTTGAATTCCGGCCTCGTCGACGGCTTCCTGGAGCGTGGATCCGCGGTCACGCTGGATGAGCCGCACCGCATTGTGCTCGTAGCCGAGCGCGGCTTCCTTCTCGAACGAGCAGATGTCGTTGCAGAGCCCGGAATGATCGGTCACCGCGTTCCGCAGAGCGATGTACGCGGGCAGGCTCCGGGCGGAATCCGGCAGATCGATTCCGGCGGTGATCTCATGGAGATCCAGGAACGGCTGCATGGCCACCGAGTCCCGGCGGTGCTTGACGAAGTCCGCCCGGCTCGGCACCTGCCCGGCCGCGCGCTCGACCGCCTCCGCGTAGTACGTCCAGAGCCAAGCCGCCGTGTCCCGCCGGAACTGCCGGTTCCACTGCGGCGAACGGTCGCGGCAGGTCCGCTCGCGGAGCCCGGCGAGCGCCCGCTCCATCGGCCCGCGCGGCTCCGCGCCGTCGAACACGTCCACCAGCCGCGTGATCGCCGCCTCGCACATCAACGGGTCACGTCCGGCCGGGCCGTCGTCGAACTCGTCGTCCACCAGGAAGGCCCAGAACAGCCATTGGCAGAACAGGTCCAGATGGTGCTGCGACGCTTTCGGGAAGATGAGGGAAATCCAGAGTTCGGGCCGGGTGCGGATCATCTTCCTGCGGGCCGGAACGGAGAGAATCAGTCCCTCCGCTTCCGCCCATTCCCAGGCGGCCTCCCTGGTTTTCTCCAGACCCGGATTGCACCCTGCGCTGGCGAACGGCATATGAAACGCCGGTAACGTTATCTGGCTCATTGCTGCCCCTCGTCGAATGAGTACGGATGGGCGATGCGCACCGCGCATTCCCGGTGATCGCGCATGGGCGCGCTCCCGCCGGAGGGCGGCCGCCGGGTGTCCGTATGTCCTGGCCAAGAGGTGACCGTACGAGGTGAGCCGGTCATCACTGTCCTTCTCTCCTCCGCCGGGGTGGGGCACCGGAGATGGGTCGACGAGCCGACGAGGCCGACCGCGTCACCATGCGTGAGGCTTAGTCAACCCCCTGTGGAGGGGGGGAGGGAAGCCATATGTGACCGAAATTGCTTCATCGGTCAGAACTGCTGCGCAGCTATGAGCAGTTGAGGGGTTTCTGGGACTGAATGCCACCGGCGGGGCCTGGCGTGCCGCGCCGGTGGCCCCGCCGGTCAGGTGCGCTTGAAGAACTCGATCTCTCCGAGCGCGATCGGACGGCCCTTGGCCTGGCCCGCCGCGTCGCGGAGGACCAGCCGGACGGAGACGACGTCGCTGATGCCGGTCCGTACCGTCTGCTCTCCGGGTTTGTCGTTGAGCGTCAGCTGCTTCTCGTGGACCGTGCCGTCCGCCGTTTCGACGATCAGCTCCGCCCGGATCGGCCGCGGCTCGCGCCGGAACTCCTCCGGCTCCTTCGACGCACCGGTGTGCAGGACGACGCCGACCAGCCGGAACGGCGTGTCGAAGGTGCACGTCAGCGACGCGCCCAACGACGGCGCGCCCCAGTACTTGTTGGTCAGGCCGTCGATGGCCGCGCGCGCCGGGTGGCCCGGGGCCGCGCCGCTCGCGGTCGCTCCGGACGGGCTGATCTCCGCCGTGCCGCCGAGCTTGTCCCGTACGTCCTCGAAGAGCACGCGGCCGGCCGGCAGGAACAGGAAGCCCACGAAGAGCAGACCGACGACCGCCAGGATCAGCAGGATCCGGCGCAGCGCCCGGCCCGACCGGACCCGTACGCGGCGGTGGAACGGCCACACCGTGCGCCACCACGGCAACGGCGCGGTCTCCTCCTTGGGGCGGAGCGGGGCCGCGCAGCGCCGGCAGAACCGCCGGCCGGGCAGGTTCGGCGTACCGCAGGCCGGACACGGCGGCCCGTCCGGCGCCTCGTCCGCCTCCACCGGCCGCACCACGGGCCGCCGAGCGACGGGCTTGGCCGGCTGGACGGCGCCTATGGGGGCCTCGGGCTCGGGTGCGGGTGCGGGTCGTGCGGGCGGAGGTGGTGCGGGAGGCGCCGGGCGTACGGGGGTGGGGCGCGCCGGTTCGGTGGGCGGAGCGGGTTCACGCGCAGGCGTCGGCGCACGTTCCGGACGCGGCTCGGGTTCCGGCTGAGGCGTCGGTGCCGGTGCGGGAATCGGTGGTGCCGGCGGTGGCGTCGGCTGAGGCTGCGGTTCCGGTTCCATTTCCGGTTCCGGGTCCGGCCGTCGGGTCGGCTCCGGCTCCGGCTGTGGCGCCGGAACGGGCTCCGGCTCCGGCTCCGGTGTCGGCGGTGTGCGCCGAGGCTCCGTCGACCATCCCAGGTACGACCCGCAGTTGCCGCAGAAGTCGTCGTCCTCGCGGTTGGCCGTACCGCATGCCGGGCACGAGCGCATCGCGTCAGCCTCCTGTCTCTACGGGCGTCACGTCAGGTGCTGCTTCCGGCGGGCCCGGCAGGATCTCCACCCGGCAGGTGAGGTGGACCGGGCACGAGGCCGTCACCACGTCCAGGAGCCTGTTCTCGTCCACCGTGGCTCCGGGCGCCACCGGCCAGACCCGGACCAGCAGTTCGCCGGTCGGCGGCGGAGGCAGCTCCGTACCCGGACGGTCCGACCACGCCACGCCACCGCCGTCCCGTACGTCGGCGTGGACGCCGAAGCAGAGGCGGAGGTGGTCGACCAGGCCGCGGCGGGTGGAGCGCCAGCGGTGCAGCTCCACCGCGCGGGCCACCACCGCCCGTTGCAGCTCCGGCGGCCAGTCGGGGTCGATGCCCGCGCCGACCCAGGTCGCCAGCCACGGCAGGAAGTCGGCCGGGGCCAGAGCCGGGTCGAAGTAGGCGGGCAGGTTGTCCAGGGTGGAGAGGACCGGGGCCAGGACCGTGTCGAGGCCCGCCGTGAAGCGCTGGGCCAGGTCGTCGTCGGCGTACAGGGCGGGCAGCAGTTCGCCGATCGGGTAGCGGCTCGGCAGCCCGGGTACGGCGGCCCGGCTCATACGCCCTCACCCGGCCCGCTCGCCGTGACGATCACCTGGTGCTGGTGCGAGAAGACCAGCGCGCCCGGAGCCACGTCGATCCGGTCCACCGCGCCCCCGCGCCGCCCGGAGATCGGGTCCGCCGGGAAGAGCCGGACCTCCTCCACCAGACCGGCGCCCCGCACCCCTTGGAGCACCGCGAACACCTCCCCGTACTGCACCGGCCGCCCGAACGGCCACCCCGTACCGTGCGCGCCGCCGCGCAGCGGGTCGATCAGCCGGAACAGGGCCTCCAGCGCCTCCGCGCGCACCCGGTCCACGTCACCCGGCGCCGCGACCAGCCGGGCCACCACCGTGACGCCCTGGTAGGCGGGCGGCTCCACGACCAGCCGGGTGCCGACCAGGCGGCGCTCGTCCAGCCGTTCCGCGACCGCCGCCAGCACCTGGTCCGACGGGATCAGCTGCTCGAACCGCAGGTGGCCGCCCTCGTCCGGCACCGCGTCCGGCACGACCAGCACCCGTACCGCACCGGCCTCGCCCGCCACCGCCGGCAGACACCGCACCCGGCGCAGCGAAGGCGCCGCCTCACGGGCGATGACCTCGTGGTCCCGCGCGGTGACGGCCCGCTCCTGCACCCGCAGGATGTTCGGCGCGCGCACCTTGGCGTTCTCGACGGTCTCTCCGTCCACGCCTCCGGTCGCCGCCTCACGGTTGTCGACGCCCGCGACGTACGGGACCGAGCTGCGCAGCACCGAGATCGCACCCCGGGCCACGTTCCCGGCCGACCCGCCGCCCGTGCGGTAACGCGGTACGCGGAGCTGGGCGCCCTTCTCCGGGACGGCGCCGTACGCGCGCATCGTGCCGTCCTCCGCCCGTACCTCCGGCGGGAACGCGAACTCGCCGGAGACCGCGTCGATCCGGACGTGCCGGTCACCGGGCGCGGAGGCGCCGAAGTGCTCGACCGGCGTCCAGACCTGCCAGCCCTCGGTGGTCGACACCTGCACCACCGGCGGGTCGCCGTCCATCAGCAGCGGCACCCGGCTCACCGAGAACCGCTGCCCGGCCACGCCCTCCGAGATCCCGAGCTCCACGTCGTACACCGTCTCCGCGTGCTCGACGGCCGCCGTACCGCCGACCGTGAACACCTCGGCCTCGCGGATCGTCGGCGACTCCGAGTAGAACGGCTGACCCGGCTCGGCCGGCGTCACGCGGCAGCGCAGCCAGCCGGCCCGCGTACCAGCGACCACGGACGCGGTGTGCCCGGCCGGGACGAACACGATGACCTCGCCGGGCCGGTTGAGCCCGCCGGTGGTGTCGTCACCGGTCGCGCACTCCACCCACCGGGCCCCGTCCCACGCCTCCCACACCAGCGGCGGCTGCCGCGGGTCCACGCCGACGCCCTCCACCCGGCTGTCCAGGCGCACGGCGACGATGCAGCGCGGTACGGCGGCGGGCAGCCCGAACAGCAGCGCGTCACCCGGCTCCGGGCGCGGCGAGAAGCACGGGATGTCCTTGCCCGCGCCGAGCGGCCCGGTCCGGTCGGTCTGGTCGCCGGTCTTCGGCGCGGTGACCAGCCGGACCAGCTCGCTCGGCACGATCGGCAGCTCCTCGGAGGTGGTGAACACCACCGGCTCCTCCGCCTCGCCGCGCGCGGTCGCCACCTCCGTACCGGCGGACAGGTGCACGGTCTCCGGCTGCGGCGCGGACAGCCAGAAGTCGACCTCGGCGCGGGCCACGGTCGGCGGGAACAGCGTCACGCCGAGCAGGTCCAGGAAGGCCGCGTAGTTCTTGTCCGGCACCCGGTTCAGCCGGTACAGCAGCTGGTCGACCATGTACGCGAACGTCTCGATCAGCGTGACGCCGGGGTCCGACACGTTGTGGTCGGTCCACTCCGGCGAGCGCTGCTGCACGTACCGCTTGGCCTCGTCGACGAGCTGCTGGAAGCGGCGGTCGTCCAGGTTGGGGGAGGGGAGGGCCATCAGCGCACACCCGCCTCGGACGAGCCCTCTTCCGATGGGATCGTGTAGAAGGGGAACACCAGGTTGCGCAGGTCGTTGGTGGCCCGCACGGTGTAGCGCACGTCGATGTAGAGCGTGCCTTCCTCGATGGCGTCGAACGCGATCACCACGTCCGTCACCTCGATCCGTGGCTCCCACCGCTCCAGCGACGTACGGACCTCCTGCGCGATCCGGCCGGCGGTCGCGCCGTCACCGGGTGCGAAGACGTAGTCGTGGATGCCGCAGCCGAACTCCGGCCGCATCGGCCGCTCACCCGGTGCCGTACCGAGGATCAGGCCGATGGCCTCCTCGATCTCCTTGTCCCGCTCGACCAGGGCGATCCCGCCGGTCGGGCCGGTGCGCAGCGGGAAGCCCCAGCCGCGTCCGATGAAGCCGCTGCCGGAACCCCTGAGAGCGCCGGTGTATCCGTCGCCGGTCACATCGGGCCTCCGATCAGGACGTTCGGCGCGCCGGTGAGGATGACCGCACCGCAGGTGGTCCTGTCGCCCACCCGGGCGGCGGGCATGCCGCCGATCAGCACCTGGCCCGTGAGCGCCGCGGCGGGGTTGGGCATGATCACGTTGGCGGCCGCGAGCGCCGCGTGCGGCGGGACGACGCAGACGTGCAGACTGCCGGGCCGGGGCGGGGTGACGCTCGAGGTGACGGCCGCGGGCCGACCGCCGATCCACACGGTGGCAACGGCCGGCGCGCCCGGAGGCGGTGTGCCGATGACGCCGCCGTGGGCGGTGCTGTCGCCCGATCGGGCTGCGGGGGGCATGGCCGGGATTCTCCTTGCTGTGAAAGGGACTGGGGAGTGAGCGGGTCGGGCGTCAGTTGATGCGGATGAGCTTGGCCTTCAGGACCGCCAGCAGTCCGCCGTCCACCGTGACGCCCGTCTTGCCGTTGATGGTCACCGACCGCCCCTTGACCTCGACGTTGCCCGTGCCGGCGTCGAGTGTGATGCCGGATGAGGAGAGCGTCACGGCGCTCTGCGGGCGCTTGGAGCCGGGCACGAACACGGTCAGCGCGATCTCGTTCTTCCGCTCGTCCAGCGTGACTTCGAGCCGCTTGTTGCCGCTGGCCAGCCGGACGCCGGACGGGCCGCGCGGCGTGTCCAGCAGCTCCAGCCGGTTGCCCGAACGCGACACCAGAGAGCGGCGGTTGACCTTGCCGCTGGTCTTGTCGACGAGCGGTACGTCGTGCTCGGACGGGCGGTCGATGCCGTTGTACAGGCCGCCGAGCACATACGGGCTGTCCAGCAGCCCCTGCTCGAAGCCGACCAGCACCTCGTCGTTGACCTCCGGGCTGAACACCCCGCCGCCGCCGTTGCCGCCCCACTGCACCGTACGGACCCAGTCGGTGACGTACGTGTCGTCGAGCCACGGGAACTTCAGCCGCACCCAGCCCCGTTGGCCCTTGCCTTCGCGGATGTCGGTGACCACGCCGATCGCCAGCCCCGGCATGCGCGGACCGCGCGAAGGGGCTCCGCCACCGGTCAGTCCGGCCAGGGAGCGGTCGGGCGAGGCGCTGACGATGACGGTGGTGCGGTAGCCGCCGTCCGGTTCCAGGACATGGTGCGCGGCGGTGGCGGTGTAGCGGCCGGAGAAGGCCGGGCCGACGTTGCCGAGCGCCACGGGCGCGCCCGCGCGCAGTCGCGGGTTGCCGAAGGCGACGGCCTCGATCTCACCGAAGCCCGAGCTGACCGAGGCCGCCACCGCACCGGCGACGGCGGTGGTCTCCGCCTGGGTCCGGTACGGAGTGTCGGCGACGGTCACGCGGGCCTTCGCGCCGAACGCTCCGGCCGCCACCGACGGGCTCATCCCCGGTGTCACGGTCTTGCTGCGCACGGACTGCTCCCGCGCCACGAGCCGCGTCTTGGTGTCGACGTTCCAGCCGCGCACCTCCACGTCCCCGGCCCCGTCCGCGCCGGTCACCACCGCCCGCAGCGCGAGCAGGTTGTCGCCGTACTCCAGGACCATCGGGTTCCTGGCGGCCCGGGTGTCGGGCGACGGCGCTGCGGAGGCGGGCTTCGGCTTGGTGAACTGGAGCACGCCCTTGTCGTCCACCCGCACCTGCGCACCGCTCTCGGCCGCCAGATGCTGGAGGAACTCCCAGTCGGAGACGTTGGGCTGGGTCAGCTGCTTGTACGTGATCGGCGCCGCCTCGACCCTGCCGCAGGTCAGCCCGGCGCTCGCGGCGACCTTGCGGACGATGTCCGCCGTCTTCATGTTCCGGTACGCCACCACCTTCCGGCCGCGCTGGAGCCGGTGCGCCTTGGAGAGCGCGCGGATCACGGTGAACGTGCCGGTGGTGTCGTGGTCCAGCTCGATCGCCGTCACCTCACCGGTGAACAGCCGCTCGCGGACCCGGTCCGCCACGGTGACGACGGAGATCTTCAGCGGGGTGCCGAGCGTGATCCCGCTCTCGCTGAGCAGATCGTGGTCCGGGTCCCGGTACATCAGCACGGCCGTGTCCGGCAGCCCGACGTTCTCGTCGACCACACAGCTCACCAGCTGCGCGGCCCAGCCCAGCGGCAGTTCGACCGGTATCTCCACGATCGGATCGGCGGCGAAGGGACGCCCCGGGGAGGCGGGGCTCATCGGCCGGCCTCCGCGAGGTGGTCTTCCAGTCCGGGCACGAGGAGTTCACTGCCCGGGACCAACTGCATCGGGTTGTCGATGTTGTTGGCGTCCGCGATCGTCCGCCAGGCCGTGGCATCGCCGTACTCGCGCCAGGCCAGCAGCGGCAGACTGTCCCCTGCCACGACCCGGTGCGTCCGCCGCGCCTCCTTCGAACCCGAGGTCGGGTTCTGGCCCGCGGGATCGACGCTCGCCTCCTCGATGGAGAGGGAGCAGGTGGCGCGCAGCGGCTTCCCGTCCACGTCGAACAGCGTGTACGAGACGGAGAGGTTGGACAGTACGCCGTCGAACGAGGTCGTCCGCGACGTGCCCCAGTCGAACCGCACCCACGGGCTCGCGGGCGTCTTGCGCGCGAGGCTCGTCGGCGTCGGCACACAGGCGATCATCAGCTGCTCCACCGCCTTCTCCACGGAGTTGTCGTGGGTGGCCGTCGCGTCGAGGAACACCTCCAGGGAGAGCGAGCGAGGTCCGCTCCCGACGAACTCGGGCAGCGCGGACTGGCCGGCCATCCGGGACGGAGTGCGCCGCCACTCGGTGCTCTTGCTCAGCGACAGCTTGTTCGGGTTGAACTGGAGGGTGAGCTGGGCGAGTTTGCCGCCGGGCTTGGCGCCGACGGTCGACGGCGGTTCCATGATGGTCAGTTGGGCGCGCGCACGGCTCGCACGGAGAGCGGGTGACATGGCGTACCTCCTTCCTGGTGTTCCTGGATCTTTCGGCAGGCGAAGTGACGGGACATCAGGACGGCTCCAGGCCCTCGTGCGCGATCTCCAACGTCTCCACCGCCGCCTGGGAGTTGGCGGGATCGAAGGACGGGCCCTGCCAGCGCACCGGCACGATGCCCTGCACCTGCCAGCTGATGATCCGGCTGAGGTCCGGCCGCAGCGCGACGATCTCGCCGTCCTTGGGCTCGACGCGCCGGATCGTCTCGTTGAGCCAGCGCGCGATCTTCATCGTGTCGGCGGTGACCGGGCGGGTCAGCGTGATGTTGGTCCAGGTGATGCGTCCGGGCAGGTGCCAGGTGAAGCCGTTGTTGCCGCCCTCGGCGTACGTCTCCATCTCGACCTCGGCGCCCAGGCCCGAGCAGGTGTGGAAGGCCCCGAGGTCGCTGCCGCCGATCACGAGCTTGAAGAACACGCTCGTGGCGAAGATGTTGTCCGTCATGCCGATTCTCGTCTTCTGTGGTGGTCAAGGGCGGTGCGTGCTGTCAGCGGCGGCCGTCGTGGAGCCGTCCGGCGCGCTCCCGGCCCCGGCGCATGTCGGCGCGGATGAGCCGGCTCACGGGGTCGAGGAGGCGGCGGGCCAGCTCCTCGATCTCGGCTCCGGAGAGGCGGGCCGTGGTGCTGGCCGCGTTGCCGGCCGGCGTCTCGGCGGTGGGCGTCTCGGTGGTGGGCGCGAAGCCGGACCGGTCGTCGTCGGCCGCGCGCTGGACGGCGCTCGGTGCGCTGCCTGGCCGCGAGCCCTTTGACGGGACCGCCTTGACCGGGACGCCGCTGATGCCGGCCCGGGCGGCGGCGCGTTGCAGCACCTGTGCCTGTGTGGAGGGCTGTCCTGTGGTGCCGGTGGTGCCGGTGGTGCCGGTGGTGCCGGTCGGGCCGGATGCCGACGTGTGCGGGCGCGGAGGGACCCGTACGGAGAGGGGTGGCGGGCTGGCCGGGGGCGCGCCGCCGCCGGGCGCCGGGCCGGCGGGCGCCGGGCCGGCGGGCGCCGGGCCGGCGGGGTCCGGCACGACCGGCAGCGGCATCCGCTGGACGGGTACGACGGTGGCTCCGGGCCGAGTGGCCACGGGAGGGTGGGGGCGGACTACCGGGATCTGGGCGGGGGTTGGGGCCGGGGCCGGCGGTGCTATGGAGGGCCTGGGCTGCGGTGAGGCCGTTGAGGGGCCGGTCAATGGGAGGGACGCCGGTCGGACGGTCGGTGGCCGGCTGCCGTGGTGCGTGGAGGGGCCGGTGGGGCTGGGTGACGACGGGGTCGTTGCCGGACCTCGTACCGGCCCACGTAGGGAACGGCGTTGTACGAGCCGCTGGAGCGCGCCGCCGATCGCGGACCGGCGCTGGGCCGGGGCGGTGGCGGCTTTCGGCTTGGGGACGGAGGTGACTTGTGGGTCGGTGGTCTCGCCGGTGGTGCGTTCGTTGGTGGTGCGCCGGGGTGCGGAGGGTGCGCGGACGACACGGTGGACGGTGGCGCCGGGGAGCGAGCCGCCGTCGGCCGTTGTTGTTGCTGCCGTCATCGGGGCCGGGCCGAGGGTACGGGTGCGGTGCGGCGCGATCGGTGCGGTGGCGGTGGCGGTGGTGGGATCGGCGGGACGGGTGCGGGGTGGGTTGCGCCGGGGCGTCGCACCCGCTGACGTCCGGCGCTCCCCGGACTGCGTGTCGCCGGACCGTGTGTCGCCGGTCCGCGTGCTGCCGGGCTGCCCGGTGCCGGTCCGCGCGTTCGGCGTTCGTGTGTGGCTGCTGGTCGCCAGGGCACCAGGGGCCGTCGCTCCGGGTGTCGACCGCTGTACGTCACGGCTCCAGGTGGCTGCCACGACCGGGCGTGGCGCGGTGCCGGCCGCGGTCGTCACCACCGGTGCCGAGAACCCTTCGGCAGCACCGGTGTTCACCTTCAGGTCCCGGCCCGAGAGCAAGGTGCGCGAACGCTGGACGGTGGGCGACAGCGCCGGGCCACCGGTGGTGGCGGTGGCCCGTCCGTCCTCTCGCTTCGGGCCGATGCTCCGGATGCGGACCGGTGCCGGGGGAGCGGTGTTGCCGGATGCGGGCGTGCCTGTATCCGTACCAGCGCTGGTACGAGGGTGGTCGCCGTCCACCGCGCGTTGTACGGGTGCGGGCCGGGCGGATGCCGGGGCCGAGCGGACCGGCATGTTCGGCGAGGTGCTCGGGGTGCTCGTCGCCGTCGGTGGTGTGGTGGCCTGCGGCGGTGTGGTCTGCGAGGACGGTGTGGCCGTCGGACCCGGTCGCGTACGCCGACGGTCACCGAGGAGCGGTGCGTCGCGCTGGACACGGGCGGTCGACGGGAGCGAGGCGAGGGGCGCGCCGATGCCGCCGCGCGTACGGGCACGTGACCCGACGGGTGCGTCGGTGGGTCGCGTGGGCTCCGGGGTGCCGGCGCGTTGTGCCTGAGCCGGCGAAGGCGTCACGGTCGGTGAGGCCGTCTCCGTTGCCTCCGAGATCTGCCGCTGGAGTACCGGCATGGCCGCCGCCTCCTGTCCTTCCGGGGCAGAGGGTAGGGGTCGTCCTTGCCCTGCCGGGCCTGAAGTGATGGCCTCGGAGGGCAGCTCCCGCAGGGGCTTGCCCAGAGCGGGGCGTACGGCCTCGGGAGCGGGAGCCGGTGTGTGGCCGGGGCTCTCCGGCCGCGCGGTGGCGGTGGCCTGCTCGGTCTTCCGGTGCGTGGCCGCGCTCCGCTGCACGGGGTCCGGAGCGGTGGCCGGTGCGGCGGTTGGAGTGGGCTCGGCCGGTCGGGGCGGCGTGGCCGGAGCGGCCGGGGACAGGCCGGTGATCCGCCGGAGCCGCATGGCCGGACGCCTGGCGACGGTCAGTGGTGGTGCGGTACGCCGAGGGCGTACGGCGGCCGGCCGCGCACGCTCGACAGCCGGAGCCGGAGCGGCGGCAGCCTGGGTCGCGGGAGCCGGAGAGGTCGGTGCCGCACCGGCCTTCGCAGCCCGCTGCACCGTCGGCATGGCTGCCGAACCCGAACCCGAGCCCGGACGCGAGCCCGCGTCCGGACCGACGACAGGGCCCACGGCCGCGCCCGCACCAGGACCCGGTCCAGGCGTGACGGACCCCGCCTCCACCTCCCGTACCGGCTTCCGCGTCGTGCCGCCCGACCGCCGCACCGACGCACTCCGCGCCGGCGTCCCACCACCCGCGCGCGCCGCCAACGCAGCCGTCCCGGCCTCCGCATCCGCCTCCGCACCCTCCGGCCGGGCCGCCCGCAGCAGCAGTGGGCCGCCAGGAGAGGCCGAGCGCGCGGAGCCCGGGCGGGTCACGCCGTGGATGAGGCCCACCGGGGCCGACGGCAGGACGGCGTGGCCGAGTTCGCCGCCGAGCGTCGGGTTCTGCCAGGAGGCGAGCTGCGACCGGAACCGCAGTCCGTCGCTCACCCCGATCGAAGCCCGGGCAACGGTCACCGCGGGCGGAGCAACCTGACGCCAGCCACCGTCCCAGTCGGTACCCGAGCCACCGGCGGGCTCGGCAGCCGGTCCCGTGGAACCTGCCTCCTCGGCGCCCGGCCCCGACACCGGCCGGTCCGTCCGGCGCAGCCAGTCCCCGAACCCCACACGATCATCCGCCTTCGTTGACGCGGGTGTTGATCCGCGCTATCTCCCGCACCCACTGCTGACGTTCCGCGTGGGTGAGGTCGAGAATGTCCTCACGCTGCCAATGGAAGTGGTAGGCGACGTACGCGATCTCCTCCCGCAACCGGGGAAGCGCGTACGTCACGATTCCCCCAGGCGCCCACCCGAGAGGTCCACCTCGAACGAGCCGTGGCAGAGCGGACAGGTCACCGCGGCGTGGGTGTGGCCCTCGCTGTTGATCCGGCGGTAGAAGTCCTGGAGGAACGCCACATCCGTGGCGTACATCCGCTCCACGATCCCGGCGTGGACGTCGGTGACCGTGCCGAGCTGGGTGATGACCTGGCTCAGCAGCACCACCGACAGGTACGCCGGGTTCTCCTTCACCCGCAGGTCGATCTGCGGGCGCAGCTCGTCCCGGGCCGTCGCGAGCCGCATGGTGCCGTGGCGGTGCACCTGGCCCTCGTCGTCGACGTACCCGCGCGGCAGCTCGAAGGCGAACTCCGTCTGCAGCGAGTCCCGTTCGCGGGAGCGGGCGGGCGCGGGCGCGGAGGTCTCCTCGCGTGCGGCGGGCGCCGCGGCGAGGTTGTCCAGGACCTCTTCGAGGCCGCTGCCCGGCGAAACGGTCCGGCGCCTCATTCGACCACGATCTCCTCGAAGGTGATGGTCACCGTCTCGGTCGCCGCGCTGGACTCGCCGGCCTTGAGCGACGGGCCCTCCCACTTGGAGGCCCAGCCCTGCATCAGCTGGATGCGCCGGACGGTCTCACCGGTCGAGTCCTTGATCTCGATCGTGAGGTTCTGGCGCGCGGTGTCGACGGCCCCGTTGTTGAGCGTCTCCTTGATCCAGGTGGTGAACTCGCTGCTCTGGTCGAGCCCACGGGTGATCGTCACCTCGCCCGCCTGGCGCGCGCCCGGCTGCTTGCGGATGATCTGCTTGCCCTCGGCGGTCACCTGACGGACCTCGACGACTTCTTCCTCGACGGTCATGCCGCTGATCTCCTGGATGGACTCCACGAGGTAGCCGCCGAGCTGCACGCCGAATACGTGGGTGGAAAGAGCGTCGCCCTCTGCCATGACTGTGTGTCACCTGTTCCGATTGAAGTGGCGAAGTGGAGAGATGAGGACCGCGAAGGTCACTCGTCGATGAGGCTGGTGCTGTCCGAGAACTGCGCGAGGCGGAAGACCACGAACTCCGCCGGCTTCACCGGCGCGACGCCGATCTCGCAGACGACCTGGCCGAGGTCGATCGACTCCTGCGGGTTGTTGCTCCGGTCGCACCGGACGTAGAACGCCTCCTCGGCCGTGCGTCCGAACAGCGCGCCGCGGCGCCACTCCTCGGTGAGGAAGGCGGTGACGTTACGTCGGATGCTCGACCAGAGACGGTCGTCGTTCGGCTCGAAGACCACCCACTGGGTGCCGATCAGGATCGACTCCTCCAGGTAGTTGAAGAGCCGGCGCACGTTCAGGTAGCGCCAGGCCGGGTCCGAGGAGAGGGTGCGGGCGCCCCAGATGCGGATGCCACGGCCCGGGAAGGCGCGGACGCAGTTGACGCCGATCGGGTTCAGCAGGTCCTGCTCGCCCTTGCTGAGCCGGATCTCCAGGTCCACCGCACCGCGGATGACCTCGTTGGCGGGCGCCTTGTGCACTCCGCGCTCACCGTCGCTGCGGGCCCAGACACCGGCCACGTGACCGCTCGGCGGGACCAGGGAGTTGCGGCCGCTCGCCGGGTCGAAGACCTTGACCCACGGGTAGTAGAGGGTGGCGTAGCGCGAGTCGTATCCGGCGTCGTCGTTGCGCCAGGTGCGAACCTGCTGGGCGTTCATGGACGGCGGAGTGTCCAGGACGGCGACCCGGTCGCCCATCTGCTCGCAGTGCGAGATGACCGCGAGCTGCACGGTCTTGACGCCCTCGGCGTCGATGTCGCCGCGCTGGAAGGCGCTCATCAGGTCCGGGACGGCGACCATGGTGATCTCGTCGATCGACTCCAGGCCGCCGAAGCCCGTGCGGGCGGCGGCGTCACCGACGTACTCGGACGCGTCGAGCCGCGCCACGCCGGAGCCGGTGGCGGGTGCGGGCGTGGCCGGTGCGAGGGCGACGGTCTGCTTCTCCGGGCGGCTCTGGGCCGTGCCGGGCTGCTCGGTGACCTGGATGAGCTGGGAGTCGCGGGCCTGGGTGACCAGGTAGCCCTTGACGTTCTTGCGGGTGGACACGTCGTACGTCTCCACCACCTTGCCGGCCTGGCGGACCAGCAGTTTGAAGCGGTCCTCCGGCGGGTTCTCGCCCTCGGCGTCGGCGATCTCGACGGAGAGGTCGGAGCTGGTGCCGGACTTGGCGGCGACCAGGAATCCGCCGAGGGCGACGGGCGCCGGGGCCTGCGAGACGGCGCCGGGACCGCTCGACGCGGACGCGCCCTGTGCGGGGCCGCCGATGCGCACGATGTAGGCCGCGCCGCCGCCGTTGGCGAAGAAGCCGTAGACGGCGTGCGTGAGGTAGGTGTCGGCGGTGAAGGTGCCGAACGTCTGGACGTACTGGTCCCAGTTGGTCACCAGCGTCGGCTGGTGGAAGGGGCCCGTCCCGGCGAAGCCGACGAAGGCTGCGACCGCGGTGCCGACTCCCTCGATGGGCCGTGCTCCGGACTGCACCTCCTCCACGTATACACCGGGGGTGAGGTACGACGGCATGCTCGCTCCTTCGGGGTGGTCACTCGTTCACCGGTCAGTCTTGCCCGGTGGCGGTGGCCGGGAGTAGGTCTCAAAGTCCTCCGCGCGGGGCAATGACGCTGCCTTCCCGGGCACCTCCGCGGCGGTGAATGCTGCCCTGGCGGACCGGCCGCGTCACTTGCGCATTTCGCGGAAGGCGGGGCCTATTCCGAGGCTCCCGGATGACGTGGAGGAGAACAGCGGGTCACGGAACTGTTTCCGCTCGGGCTGCCGTTCCGTCCGGTGTTCCGGCCGTCGTTCCCGGGATTCGCCGGAAGCGCTGATTCCGGTTCTTGGAGGTGGTGTGTGCGGTATCTCTTCTTCTCGATGAACGTCACATGGTGAAAAACCGTACGGGGCTCTCCGGGAATCGTGGCGGACTGACGGTATTCGGCCAGAATGCGCCGAGAAGGTGTGGTCATCCGGCCGGTTCGCGCCGACGGAAACGGGCGCCCGACCGTTCCGATCGGGCACCCGGCATCTCCTCCTGGGCCGTCAGGAACGGCTCTGATCAGGTCCGTTCGTGCCCCGGTCCGCCGGAACCGGATATTCTTCTCGGGTCGTCGGCGCCTGGGGTGTCCGAATTGGTGTAGACCTTTGGCGTATTCAGGAGGATGAATCCGCCATCGCCCGGCACGCCGGGTTTCCTCCGGCGGCGGGTTTCTGCTCTTGTCGTCATCGAAAGGTGTCGTCGTCGCCGGACAGGTGCCGTCGTCGAAAGGTGGAACACGGTGCCCGGCGCCGTCGTTTCCGCTGTAGTTCTACCGTGCGAGATCGCTGAGTACGCCGCTGACGTTAATCACCTGATGGCAGCCCGAAGCCTGTGTTCCGGTCGCCGGAGTGCCGGGCTTGGCGCAGGTGACGGCAGCGGTGACCGTGGCGTTCTCCGGAACCTGAATGGGGGTGACCCAGTGATAGTCCTGGTTGCGGAAGGTCTCCAGCGCGATGGTGGTGATCTTCCGCTCTCCGAAGGAGATCGTCAGCACTCCCTCGTCGCCCTGGAAGTTCGCCACCACGATGTCCGTGATGCCGAAGACCTTGCCCGCCGGAACCTGGTACGTCCCCGTCTCCTGGCCCCCGGCGCGGGACTCCACGTCGATCGTCGCGGAGCTCTGCTCGGTGCCGACGGCGCCCGTGCCGCCCGGCCCGGAGCCTGCGCCCGGTCCCGCACCGGAGCCGCCGTTGCCACCGGGCGTGCCCGGCGCGTCCGGACCGGTGCCCTGCCCCTGGGCTCCCGCCGGGTCGTCCGGGCCGCCCGGCGTGGGCGCGCCCTGCTGCTGTTCGCGGGCGGCCTCCTCCTGCGCGGCCTCGGTCGCCGCCTGCTTCGCGGTGCTCTTCACCGCCGGCCGGACCAGCGCGAACCAGGCCAGCAGCAGCGCCAGCAGCGCGGCCAGCACGATGAGCAGCCACTTGGGCAGCACGGGCAGCTGGAGGAACTCACCGGGAACCGGCTCCGGACGTACGGCCTCCAAGCCGTTGGTCTCCGGCCGGACTGGCTCCGGCCGTACCATCTCGCCGCTGCCGGCGGCCACCGCGACCGGCGCCTCCACGGGCGCGACGACCTCCGCGGCCTCCACCTCGAACGGCCAGGTGACCGGCTCGCCGAACCAGATCAGCTTGGCCGTACGGACCTTCAGCCGGATCTCGGCCGACTCACCGGGCTCCAGCCGCTTCTGACCGGGCGTGAAGCCCAGCCGCAGCTCTTCACCGGCCTGCTTGCCGGTGAAGGCGACGTCGACCGGCGTGTTCCCCAGGTTCTGCACAGCGGTACGGAAACGGGCGCCCAGCCAGCCCCGGCGGCGGCGCGGCTCCAGTTCGGTGCGCAGCTCGTGGAACGGCTCGACGGTGACCGTGCCCTCCGGCACCACCACCGACTCCGGGTGCTCGGCGGGCAGGACACGGACCGCCAGCGGGGTCTCGCCCGCCTTGACCTCGTGGGAGCGCGGAGGAGCGAAGGTGAGGGTCACCGTCTCGGAGGTGCCCGGATAGAGCGAGACGCGGGCCGGCTCGACGGTGCTCCACGCGGCGCAGTCGCCGACGACTTCGAGGGTGTAGGCCTCGACGATGTCGCCGTCGTTGCGCACGGTCAGGGTCGTCGTCGCGGTACCGCCGGGCGACACCGTCACCGTGGGCATTTCGAGTTCGGCAGATGTGGTCACCCTGCGACCGTAGGCCGCCCCGGCGGCCGCGCAGCAGGGTCGCGAGGGCAACGAACGGGCAGGGCCGGTGCCCCGGACGCACACCGCCCCGGTGGCCCCACGCCCCCGCCCCGGGCCCGCGCCCCCTGCCGAAGACCGGTGCGGTGAGGAGCGGTGACAGGCATATCGGGCGGAAGTACCTGAGGAAGACGGCGCGGAACGATGACGATGACGACGGCAGACACGATGACCACGGCGGACGCGGAGAGCAGGGCCACGGCGGACTCGGCGGGCACGGAGAGCAGGACGACGGAGCGCGGCCGGTACCGCAGGCCCGACGCGGCCCAGCGGACCGCCCGGTCCGCCCGCACCGTCCCCGGCGCCGGGAGCGGCGGCCGGGTCACCGTGGCGGTGTACGCGGAGGACCTGATCCTCCAGACCGGCATGGTCCACCAGCTGCGGATGCGACCCGAGATAGAGCTGATACCGGAGTCCGAGGCGGACCGGGCCCAGGTCTCGCTGGTGGTGGTGGACACCGTGGACGAGCCCACCGTCCAGCTCCTGCACCGCCTCCAGCGCAACACCTCCACCCGCACCGGACTGGTCGTCGGCTTCTTCGAGTCGGGCGCGCTCCAGACCATGATCGAGTGCGGAGTCGCCGCCGTGCTGCGGCGCGGCGAGGCCGACCAGGACCGGCTGATCCACCTGGTCAAGGCGATGGCCAACGGCGAAGGCGTCCTTCCGGGCGATCTGCTCGGCAAGCTCCTGGACCACGTCAGCAGCCTCCAGCGGACGGTCCTGGACCCGCGCGGCCTGACCCTCTCCACGCTCACGGCACGGGAGGCGGAGATGATCCGGCTGGTGTCGGAGGGCTGCGACACATCGGAGATCGCGCAGAAGACCTCGTACTCCGAACGCACCGTCAAGAACGTGCTGCACGAGGTGGCGACCCGGCTCGAACTGCGCAACCGCGCCCACGCGGTCGGATACGCGATGCGGCACGGCCTGATCTGACCGAGCCGAGCCTTCCGGCGGGAAGGAGCAGCCGCAAAGGGCAGCCGCTCCTTCCCCCGGTCCGGGTATTCGAGGCCTGTCTTCCTGACCCGCGCGAGCGCGATGCTCGACGGTGGAGCGTCATCAACAGACTGTGAGGTGGGCCGTGACCGGCACTGCTGGCCCGGCGAAGCATTCCCGGTGGAGCCGACTGGCGGGCGCGGTGGTGCTGTTGGCGCCGCTGCTGGTGGTCGGATCGGCCGCCGCCCCGCAGGGTTCGGGCGAGGCGGTGGCCGCCGAGGCCGACGCCGACCCGGCCCAGGCCGGAAGGATCGCCTTCGCCGGCACGGAACACCGCAGCCTCGGACAGGCCACCGGCGAGAAGACCACCGACCGGCTCTTCGGGAACACCGGCCCCACCCACTACGACCAGGAGCCGTCCGCGCGTGGCGGCGTCCTCGTCTTCACCAGCCTCCGCGACAGCGTGCGGCCGCAGGTGTACGTGCGCGACGCCGACGGGACCGTACGCGCACTCACCACCGACCGGGACGCGGGCAACCCCGAACTCTCGCCGGACCGCCGTACGGTCGTCTTCGACTCCGCCGAGCCGGGCCCCGGCGGAACCGTCCAGCGCGACCTCTGGGCGGTCGGCGTCGACGGCTCGAACCTGCGGCGGCTCACCGACACCCCGGACAACGAGGAGTCCCCGACCTTCTCGCCGGACGGCGGCCGGATCGCGTACGCCTGCGACGGCGACGCCACGCGCGGCTGGCAGATATACGAGCGCGCCTTCGCCGGTGGTGAGCAGCGGCGGATCAGCGACGGCCCGCCCGGTGACGCGAAGGACCCGTCCTGGAACCCGGTGGACGACGACACGCACCGGAGCCGGATCGCGTACACGCACATCACCGACCCCGACCCGGAGAAGGGCTACCGGCTGCGGGTCACCGAAGGCCTCGGTACCGACCGGCCGCTGCTGGCCGGCGGCCACGCGGAGTGGGGCAGCCACTCGGTCTCCTGGCTGCCGAACGGCGACGACGTCCTCTTCCTCAGCCCGTTCCACGTCTGCGGCTGCGACGACTTCGACCACGTCTACCGAGGTCCGGCCTTCTCCGAGCAGACGCCGGAGCAGCTGGTCTCCGAGGACCGCGACGTCGCGTCCCCGACCTGGACCGGCAGCGACAGCGGTACGGGAGAGGTCATCGTCTCCCGGATCACCTCCGCCACGGCCAACACCGTCACGCTCCAGGACGTACGCCAGGACGGCTCGGACCCGCGCGACCTCGGCTTCACCATCCTGAAGGAGGACCCGGCGGCCCGCACCAACACCGATCCGGCGGCCGACCCGCTCTTCAACCCGGCGGCCGGATTCGACCCGTGGACCGAGCGGCAGAACTACACGCCCGACGGCCGCCGCATCGTCGTGACCCGCTTCGAGGGCCCGGCCGACGCGCGGATCCAGCGCATCTGGATGGTCGACGCCGACGGCACCGACGGCGCCGCGCTGCCGCTCGCCGGTCGCGGCGACCGCGACTGGGACACCGACCCGACCTTCTCGCCCGACGGTACGAAACTGGCCTTCACGCGCACCTCGCCCGGCGGCGTCGGCGAGGCGGCCGGACCGGGCCGCATCCTCGTCGCCGATGTGGCCACCGGCGCGATCCTCGACGAGATCCGCCCGCCCGAAGGCCAGCGGCAAGGCGGCGACGCCCAGCCGACCTGGTCCTCCGACGGCGTCAACCTCGCCTTCACCCGTACGCAGGTGATCAACGGCAACGGCGGCAACAAGCACATCTGGACCGTCCCGGTGAACCGGCTCGACCAGCAGCGGGACCTCAGCGCCACCATCTGCCCCGGCGCCTGCGAAGTCATCGACGACAGCCCGGCGTTCTCTCCGGACGGTACGCGGGTGGCCTTCAACCGCAAGGACGGCGGCGGCCGGATCAACGAGCGGAACGGCGTCATCGTCAAGCCGCTGAGCGGCGGCGGCTGCCGCGTCGTGCTGCCCTCCTCCGAGCGGGACAACCCGCTCGGCTGCGAACTGCCGGTGCCCGACACCACCGGGACCGGCCCGTTCCAGCCGCGTGACGTGGCCTGGTCGCCGGACGGCAGCCGGCTCGTGCTCTCCTCCCGCCGTGAGCAGCCGGTCAACTCGATGGAGCAGCTCTCCGTCCTGGACCTCGCCTCCGGTGAGCTGACGCCGCTGGACAACGACCACGCAGGCCGCCAGAAGGAGCCCAGCTACCAGCAGTCGGTCGACCTCGCCGTGACGGCCCCGCCGACCGGTCCCACGGTGGAGGCCGGCTCCTCGGTCGAGGTGAAGGTCACCGTGGTCAACCACGGCCCCTCACCGTCGCCGGGCACCGTCTTCACCGCCGATCCACCGCCCGGAGTACGGCTGGAGGAGCTGACCACCGACGCCGGTACGTGCGGGGCCGGTTCGCCGCAGTGCGGCCTCGGAGTCGTCCCGCCCGGCGCGAGCGTCGAGATCACCGCCAAGCTGACCGGTGTGACGCGCGGCGACCAGCCGATCGGCTGGTCCGTCACCGGCACCGTCCTCGACCCGAACCCGACGGACAACGCCACCGGCACCCTCGTCCCCGTCCAGGACGCGCCTCCGCCGACCCCCACGCCACCGACCCCGACCCCTCCCACACCGACCCCTCCCACCCCCACGCCTCCGCCCCCCACCCCGGCGCCCCCGACCACCGCGCCCGCACCGCCTCCGCCGCCGGCCCCGCGCCCGCCCGCACCGCGCCCTCCGGCCCCGCTGCCGCCCGCGCCCCTGGCCGGACCCGGCGTCGTCGTCCGGGCCCAGCCCAGCCCCGGCTACGTCGGCGGCAAGGTCGTCGTCACCTACACCGTGCGCAACGGCCGCACCGCCACCGCCACCGGCCTCCGGCTTCAGCTCGGCCTGACCGGAACCATCCCGTCCGGCCCGCTCCCGGCCGGCTGCACGGCCGGCCGGTGCACGCTGCCCGACCTGGCACCCGGCGCCTCCACCGTCGTCCGCGTCGTCCTCTCACCGGACCGCGCGCTGCGCACGACCATCACCGCGACGCTCACCACCACCGGCACGGACGCGAACCGGAACGACAACGTCTCCCGGATCCCGCTGCGCATCCTCCAGCCCCGCATCGTCGCGGTCCCGGCCATCGGCAAGCCCGGCTTCGTGACCTCGGTGCGCGGCAAGGACTTCCCGCCCGGCGCGCCCGTGAAGCTCAGCTGGGACCCGGGCATCACGGCGGCCGCCGCGCCGACCCTGCCGAACCCGGACGGCACGTTCATCGCGCAGCTGCTCATCCTGGCGAAGGACCAGACCGGTCCGCGCGTCATCACGGCCCAGGGCCCCGGCTTCTCCCCGGTCACGACGGACTTCCTCGTCGTGCTCGGCACCATCACGCCGCCGGACGAGGTGATCCGCCGATGATCCACGAAGTCGATGAAGGCCTAAGGCTGTTGCTGGTCGACGCCGGGCTTCAGGAGAGCGGCGTCGACCTGGTCTTCGACGCGCCGACGAAGGACTGGTCGGCCCGGCGCAACGCGCCGACCATCAGCGTCTTCCTGCACGGCATCCGCGAGGACGCGGGACGGCGGCGGACCGGCACGGCCGAGGAGCACGACCAGAACGGCATGGTCACCGGCTGGCGGACACCGCCGCGCTGGTTCGAGCTGACCTATCTGGTCACCGCCTGGACCAACCGTCCGCAGGACGAACACCGCCTGCTCTCCGAGGTGTTGCGCTGCCTGATGCGCCACGACACGCTGCCCGCCCGGATGCTCACCGGCAGCCTCGCCGAACTCGGCCTCACCGTCGAGCTGGAGGCGGCGGGCCCGCGCACCGACGGACCGTCCGCCTCCGACGTGTGGTCCGCGCTCGGCGGCGAGCTGAAGGCCGCGATCGACCTCCGCGCTCTCGCTCCGCTGGCCGGCGAACGGGCTCCGGCCGGACCGCCGGTCACCGAAGGCCTCGTCATGAAGGCCGCACCGGCCGTGGACGGCACGGCGGTAGACGACCCGGGCCGCCGCCTGCGGTACGAAGGCGCGGGCGCCGAGCTGGCGGCGGAGGGCTTCGCCGCCGAACGGGAGAGGCAACTGCCGCCGGGGCGGCGCAGGCGGGGGAGTGCGGCGCGATGACGGCGAGTGTGACGGAGAGCGCGCCGCCGCTGGTGGACGTGGAGGTGCTGTGGGAGCGGCTGGCCCGCGTCGAACAGCGGGTCCGGCACGCGGTGGCTGCCCGCCGCGCCACCGACCCGGAGCCGGACGATCCGTACCGGGGCCAGTACCTCACGCCGGACGCGGTCGAGCGGATCCTGGAGTCGCGGGACGCCTTCGTGCCCGTACCTCCGTACGGTGAGGAGCCACCGTCGTACGTCACGGAGCCAGGCTCCCGGCTCGGCCGGCTGGCCCGGAGCTTCGGGCTGGTGGAGCTGGACATCGACCTGCTGCTGGTCGCCATGGCACCGGACGTCGACGCCCGGTTCGAGCGCCTCTACGGCTACCTCAACGACGACCTGACCCGCCGCCGACCCGCCGTCGGCCTGGCGCTGGAGCTCTGCGGCCTGCCAGCAGCGGGCTCCGGCCGCTTCCGCTTCCAGCCCTCCGCTCCGCTCGTCGCAGGCGGCCTGCTGGAGGTGACGGACCCCGAACGCCCCGTGCTCTCCCGTACGTTGAGAGTGCCCGACCGCATCACCGCGCACCTCCTCGGCGACGACGAACCCGACGGACGGCTGCGCGGCCTGGCCCATGTGCCCGCCACAGCCACCGAGCCCGACGACCGTCCCGAGGCTCGCCGCATCGCCGCCGCGCTCGCCACCGGCAGCGGCCTGGTGCACCTGCTCGACCGTGGCGGCGACGCCTCCGGCCTGGCCGTCGAGGCGCTCACCGCCGCAGGCCGCCGCCCGCTCGTCGTCGACATCGCCGCGCTCGCGGCGGCCGGCGACCGGACGGCCGAGCTGGTACGGACCCTGGCCACCGAGGCCCGCCTCACCCACGGCGGCATCATCCTCGGCCCGTTGGAGGCGCTGGCACCCGAACGGCCGGAAGGAGCACGCCTGTTGGCCTCGCTCTGCACGGCGGTGAGCGGCACGCCTCTGATCGCGTACGGGAAGAAGAACTGGGACCCGCTCTGGACCCGGGACAGCCCGGTCCCGGTCGCCGTCCTGCCGCCGGGCCCGGCGGGCGCGGCACGCCAGTGGCGGCAGGCGCTCGCCGAGGCGGCCAGGTCCGTCGGGCTGCCGGACGCGCAGGCGAACGCCGACGACCACCTCATCGAGGCCACCGCCTCCTACCGGCTCGACTCCGACCAGGTGCGCAAGGCCGCCACCGTCGCCTCCCGGCTGGCGCTCCTGGAGCAACGCCCGGTCCACCCGGACGACCTCCGCGCGGCGGTCCGCGCGCAGAACGGCGCCGGCCTCGAACGGCTCGCCCGCCGCATCGAACCCGCCGTCGGCTGGGACGACCTGGTGCTGCCTCCGGCCACCCGCACACAGCTCACCGAACTCGCTCTCCGCGCGCGCCATCGCGAGCAGGTGCTCGGCCAGTGGGGCATGCGGCCGGGCGGCGGACGGGGCCGCGGGGTCATCGCGCTGTTCGCGGGCGAGTCCGGCACCGGCAAGACCATGTCGGCCGAGGTGATCGCGCGCGAACTGGGCATGGAGCTCTACGTGGTGGACCTCTCCACGGTGGTGGACAAGTACATCGGCGAGACCGAGAAGAACCTGGAGCGGATCTTCGTCGAGGCCTCCGACGTCAACGGCATCCTGCTCTTCGACGAGGCCGACGCGATCTTCGGCAAGCGGTCGCAGGTCAAGGACGCGCACGACAAGCACGCCAACGTGGAGTCGGCGTACCTGCTCCAGCGTATGGAGTCCTTCGACGGGATCGCCGTGCTCACGACCAACCTCCGGGCCAACCTGGACGAGGCGTTCACCCGTCGCCTCGACGTGATCGCGGAGTTCCCGATCCCGGACGCCGAACAGCGCCTCGCTCTCTGGGACCGCTGCCTCGGCACGGCGATCCCGCGCGATCCGGCGCTCGACCTGGAGTTCTGCGCGAACCGCTTCGAGCTGGCGGGCGGCTCGATCCGGGCCTGCGCGGTGACCGCCGCCTACCTCGCCGCGGAGTCGCGGGCGCCGCTGACCATGGACCAGCTCGTCACGGCGGTGCTCCAGGAGTACCGGAAGCTCGGGCGGCTGGTGCTGGAGAGCGAGTTCGGGCCGTGGCTGGCGAAGGAGCGGCGCGGGAGGTAGGGCCTCGCGTGGTCCGCCACCACCTGGGCCGGTGGCGATGTGTGGGCGGACGCCATCGCCGTACGCCGTCCTCCGTTCCTAGTCTCGTCGCAGTCGATGCGGCGAGAGGGCTGACGGATGAGTGTGGACAAGGTGGTCGCCGACCCGGCGGACGCGGTCGCGGACGTGGCGGCCGGAGCGTCGCTGGCGGTCGGCGGATTCGGTCTCTGCGGTATCCCCGGCGTACTGATCCACGCCCTGCTGGAGCGGGACGTGGGCGGGCTGCGGGTGGTGTCCAACAACTGCGGCGTGGACGACTGGGGCCTCGGCCTGCTGCTGCGGGCCGGGCTGATCGACCGGATGACCAGCTCGTACGTCGGAGAGAACAAGGAGTTCGCGCGGCAGTACCTCCAAGGCGAGCTGGAGGTGGAGCTGGTCCCGCAAGGCACGTTGGCGGAACGGCTGCGGGCCGGCGGCTCCGGCATCCCGGCCTTCTACACGCCGGCCGGCGCCGGCACCTGGATCGAGGAGGGCGGACTGCCGTGGCGGTACGGAGGCGACGGCTCGGTAGCCGTCGCCTCACCGCCCAAGGAGACGCGGGTCTTCGACGGCCGGGACCACCTCCTGGAGGAAGGCATCACCACCGACTTCGCACTGGTCAAAGCCGCCGTCGGCGACCGGCACGGCAACCTCCGCTTCCACTCCTCCGCCCGTAACTTCAACCCGCTGGCCGCGATGGCCGGACGCGTCACGATCGCGGAGGTGGAGAAGCTGGTGGAGCCCGGTGAACTCGGCCCGGACGACATCCATCTGCCCGGAATCTTCGTCCAGCGGGTCGTCCCGGTCGAGCCCGGTGACCCGCGCGCGGAGAAGCGCGTCGAGCGTCGCACCGTACGCGTGGAGGCCTGACATGGCACTGTCCCGTGAGCAGCTGGCGGCCCGTGCCGCGCGGGAGCTGACCGACGGCAGTTACGTCAACCTCGGCATCGGCCTGCCGACGCTGATCCCGAACTTCCTGCCCGAGGACGTGGAGGTGGTGATCCAGTCGGAGAACGGCCTGCTCGGCGTCGGCCCGTACCCGGAGGAGTCCGGTGTGGAGCCCGATCTGATCAACGCGGGCAAGGAGACCGTGACGTTGCGGCCCGGCGCCTCCTGCGTCGACTCCGCGCTCTCCTTCGCGATGATCCGAGGCGGCCACATCGACGTGGCGGTGCTCGGAGCCATGCAGGTCTCCGCCACCGGCGACCTGGCGAACTGGGTGATCCCGGGCAAGGTGGTGAAGGGGATGGGCGGGGCCATGGATCTCGTCCACGGCGCCCGGCACGTCATCGTGGTGACGGAACACACCGCGCGCGACGGTTCGCCGAAGCTGCTGGACCGGTGCACGCTGCCGCTGACCGGCCGTGGCGTGGTGCGTCAAGTCATCACGGATCTGGCGGTGTTGGACATCACCGCCGAGGGTTTCGTGCTGCGGGAGGTGGCGGACGGCGTCACGGTGGACGAGGTCCGGGCCGCCACAGGCGCGGAGTTGACCGTACGCCTGTAGCAGCGTGACGCACGCTCCCGCAACGGGTGGCGGCGCCTCGTTCCGGGCCGGGTTGTGGCGCGCACCGCCATTACCCGGCCCACCGCGCGCTTCCTACGGTGACGGACCTCGGAGGCTCTGCGGGACAGGGCCGCCGGGGCCACGGGATCACGGGCGATCCCGTGCCGCCGCTCCACGGGAGGTCACCTTGCCGTACGTCACGCCGTCGCACCCGGCACCACCACGGAGACGCGGAGGCCGCCCAAGTCGCCTCTTCTCCGCGCTCGCCGCCGCCGTCACGCTCGTCACCGGAGCCGCACTCGTCCCGCACGCCGCCGAGGCGCAGGCCGCTCCGCGCGCCGCCGCCGCGCTCGAACGGGTCGCGGACTTCGGCGCCAACCCCGGCGCCCTCAGCATGTACGTCCACCGTCCCGCCTCCCTCCCCGCCAAGGCACCCGTCGTCGTCGCGCTGCACGGCTGCACCCAGAACGCGCAGCTCTACGCCGACAACTCCGGGCTCAACACCTTCGCCGACCGGCACGGCTTCCTGGTCGTCTACGCCGAGACCACCACCGCCAACAACGCCAACAGGTGCTTCAACTGGTTCCAGCCGGGCGACATCCGGCGGGGCCAGGGCGAGGCCGCCTCGATCCGGCAGATGGTCGCTCACGCCACCACCGCGTACGGCACCGACCCGGCCCGCGCGCAGGTCACGGGCCTCTCGGCGGGCGGAGCGATGACGGCGGTGATGCTCGCCGCTTACCCGGAGGTGTTCGCCGCCGGCGCGGTGGTCGCCGGAATCCCGTACGGCTGCGGGACCGACGTGGTTTCCGCGTTCAGCTGCATGAGCCCCGGCGCCGACCGCACCCCGGCCGCCTGGTCACGGGCCGTACGCGACGCGCATCCCGGATACGCCGGACCGTGGCCGAGGGTCGCGATCTGGCACGGCGACAACGACGCGACCGTCGCTCCGAGGAACGCCGACGAGCTCCGCGACCAGTGGACGGCGGTCCACGGCCTCGGCCAGACCCCGTCCCGTACCTCCACGCTCGGACCGAACAACACGCGCAGGAGCGAGTACGTCACGGCAGGCGGCCGGACCGCCGTCGAGGTGAACAAGGTGCCCGGCATCGGCCACGGCACTCCGGTCGCGCCGGGCACCGGCCCGCAGCAGTGCGGCGCCACCGCCACCCAGCACTTCATCGCGTCGATCTGCTCCAGCTACTGGATCACCACGTTCTTCGGCCTGGACGGCACGACGACCGAGCCGCCCACCGAGCCACCGGTGGATCCACCCACCGACCCTCCCGCCTGCTGGACCGCCAGTAACTACGAGCACGTCCGCGCGGGCCGCGCCACCACCACCGGCGGTTACGCGTACGCGAAGGGCTCCGGCCAGAGCCTCGGCCTCTACAACACCTTCGTGACCCGCACGCTCAAGGAGTCTCCGCCGGGCCACTACACCATCGCCACCGGCTCCTGCCCCTGATCCGCCGACCCGACGGAGACCTGGAACATGCCAGTCGACCCACCTGCCACCCACCGCCGATGGCTCCGCCCCGCCGCTCTCGCCGCCGCCGCGCTGACCGCCTGGACCGCCGCTCCGGCCACCGCCGCACCCTTGCCGCCGGCCACCGCCCGTCCCGCCCACTGCTCCCGTATCGACACGCTCGAAGTCCCGGGCGCAGAACACCAAAAGGCCTCCTGCCTCACCGAGTTGACCACCGCCGGCACCGTAGCCTCAGGTCACACCGACCCCGCCGACTGGGCCGGCCTCACGCCGGAAGGCCTGGCGACGCCCAGAGGCGTTTCCGGCATCCAGATCGACGGCTACTTTCCCGACTCCTCCACCACCAACACCAACCACGGCTGGAACCACGACGCGCAGTTCGTCATCCGCCTCCCGGACCGCTGGAACGGCGGCCTGGTCGTCTCCGGCGCGCCAGGCCTGCGCGAGCAGTACGCCAACGACCGGGCCTTCGGCGACTGGGCGGTCGCGGGCGGCTACGCGTTCGCGACCACCGACAAGGGCGCGACCTCCGCCGCCTTCCACCGCGACGGCAGAACCCCCGGCGACGCGCTGGCCGAAGGCAACCACCGCGTCACTCAACTCACCCGCGCGGCCCGCCAGGTCGTCGCCCGCCGCTACCACCGCCCGCCCACGCGCACGCTGGCGATGGGCCTGTCCAACGGCGGCTATCTGGTGCGCTGGCAGCTGGAGAACCATCCCGAGCTGTACGACGGCGGCGTGGACTGGGAAGGCACGCTCTGGCGCACCGAGGGACCGAACCTCCTCACCTTCCTGCCGACGGCGCTCCGGCACTATCCGGCGTACGCGGCCGAAGGCGCGGGCGCCGAGCAGGCGCACCGGGCGATGACGGACGCCGGTTTCCCGGCCGGTTCGGAGTTCCTCTGGCCCTTCCACCACCAGTACTACTGGGACCTCACCCAGCGCGTCTACCGCGAGGAGCTGGACCCGGGATTCGACGGAGCGACGGAGGCCGGCACGCCGTTCTGCACACCCGGCACTCCGGCCTGCGACGCCGACTACGTCTACGCCGACCGGCCGAAGGAGGTCCGGAAGGCCGTCGCGAAGATCGCGCTGACCGGCCGCATCGGCAAGCCGCTCATCAGCTTCCACGGCACCTACGACGTCCTTCTGCCGATCTCGCGCAGCTCGGACGTCTACGCGCGGCTGGTGAAGCGCGAAGGCCGTGGCCACCTCCACCGGTACTACCGCGTCGAGGCCGGCACGCACGTGGACTCGCTCGCCGACGCCTTCCCGGGCCGGGTGCGGCCCTTGGTGCCGTGCCACCGTTCGGCGGCCGCCGCGCTGGAACGCTGGCTGGATCATGGCGTACGGCCTCCGTCCAGCCGCACGCTGAAGCCGCCGTCAGGAGCGGATCCGGCGAAGCTGCTCACGTACTGCCCGCTGAACGGTTAGACAGTGGTGGCGGCCGCCACACCGGCCGCCACCACTGTGGTGGTCCGTGCCATGGGATGTCCGGCCGGGTGTCTCTAGCGTTTCCGGCCATGACGAGCCAATTTCACGCAGCGCCCGGTCCCTCGGTCCAGGCAGCCGGAGCCGTGGACCTCAGCGGGCGCACCGCTCTGGTCACCGGTGGCGGCAGCGGCATCGGACGGGCCACCGCCGAGGCGCTCGCCGCGGCCGGGGCCCTCGTGCACGTGGCCGACCGCGACGCCGACGCCGCGAAGGCCGTCGCCGCCGCGACCGGCGGAGTGGCCCATGTCGTGGACCTCGCCGACGCGGAGGCGGTCGGCGCGCTGCCGAGGGCCGTGGACATCCTGGTCAACAACGCCGGGCTCCAGCACGTGGCGCCCATCGAGGACTTCCCGCCGGACCGGTTCGCGCTGATCCAGAAGGTGATGCTGACCGCGCCGTTCCTGCTGATGCGCCACTGCCTGCCGCACATGTACGCGGGCGGCTGGGGCCGGCTGGTCAACGTGTCCAGCATGCACGGCCTGCGGGCCAGCCCTTTCAAGTCCGCGTACGTCGCCGCCAAGCACGGCCTGGAAGGGCTGAGCAAGGTGGCCGCGCTGGAAGGCGCCCCGCACGGTGTGACCAGCAACTGCGTCGACCCCGGTTACGTACGGACTCCGCTGGTCGAGGGCCAGATCGCCGCGCAGGCCGCCGCGTACGGCATCGCGTCGGACGAGGTCGTCGCCGATGTCCTGCTGGACCGGTCCGCGATCAAGCGGCTGATCGAGCCCGAGGAGGTGGCCGCCGTCTGCGTCTGGCTCTGCGGCCCGCACACCTCGTACATCACCGGCGCCTCCCTCCCCGTCGACGGAGGCTGGAGCGCCCGCTGAACCCCGCTCTGCCTCCGGCCCCACCCGTCTCCGGCCCCCACCGAAGCCGGCGCACCACCCCCGTACCACCCGCATCCCCGTCCCTGATCCACCTGCCAACGAAACGCGGTGACTCACCATGGGTTCCCCAACCTCCGCCCAGCCCTCCGCTCCGCCCGGCACCAGCCGCATCGGCCGGATCGTCGCGGCCAGCCTCGTCGGCACCACCATCGAGTGGTACGACTTCTTCCTCTACGGCTCGGCCGCCGCGCTCGTCTTCAACACGCTGTTCTTCCCCAGCAGCGACCCGCTCGTCGGCACGCTCCTGGCCTTCCTGACGTACGCGGTCGGCTTCGCCGCCCGGCCGCTCGGCGGCGTCGTCTTCGGCCACTACGGCGACAAGATCGGCCGCAAGAAGCTCCTGGTGATCAGCCTGCTCATGATGGGCGGCGCCACCTTCCTCATGGGCCTGCTGCCGACCCACGCCAGCATCGGCGTCTGGGCGCCGATCCTGCTGACCGTCCTGCGCCTCGTCCAGGGCTTCGCGCTCGGCGGTGAGTGGGGCGGGGCCGTGCTCCTCGTCTCCGAACACGGCGGCGACCAGCGGCGCGGCTTCTGGGCTTCCTGGCCGCAGGCCGGAGCGCCCGGCGGCAACCTGCTCGCCACCGGTGTCCTGGCGCTGCTCGCCGCCGTCCAGTCCGACGAGGCCTTCCTCGCCTGGGGCTGGCGCATCCCGTTCCTGCTCTCCGGCGTCCTGGTGATGCTCGGCCTCTGGATCCGGATCTCCGTCGAGGAGTCCCCGGTCTTCCTGGAGGCGCAGGAGAAGGCGCGGGAGCGGGCGGCGGCGGGCGTCAAGGAACAGCCGCCGGTCGTCGCGGTGTTCCGCAAGAACTGGCGCGAGGTGCTCCTCGCCATCGGCACCCGGTTCGGCGAGAACATCTCGTACTACATCCTCACCGCGTTCCTCCTCGTCTACGTGACCGTGCACCTGGAGATGTCCAAGAGCGACGCGCTGAACGCCGTACTGATCGGCTCGGCGGTCCACTTCGTCACCATCCCGCTGTGGGGCGCGCTCTCCGACCGGCTCGGCCGCCGGCCCGTCACGCTGATCGGCGCTCTCGGCATGGCGGTCTGGGCCTTCGGATTCTTCGCGCTCCTGGACACCAAGTCCTTCCCGGTGATCGTCCTCTCGGTCACCGTCGGACTGCTGCTGCACGGCGCGATGTACGGGCCGCAGGCGGCCTTCATCTCCGAGATGTTCGACACGAAGGTCCGCTACTCCGGCGCCTCGATGGGCTCGCAGCTCGCCTCGATCATCGGCGGCGCGCTCGCTCCGCTGATCGCGGTCGAGCTGCTGAAGGACTACCGCTCGTCCGTTCCGATCTCGCTCTACCTCTGCTTCGCCGCGCTGGTCACGGCGGTGACGGTGTGGATCGCGAAGGAGACCCGGGGCCGCGACCTGGCCAAGGACGGCCTGGAGGACTCGGTTCCGGCGGCACCGGCCGCCACCGTCAAGGACTCGGTCCCGCTCGGCCGCTGACCTCATCCCTCTCCCGCGCGCCCGGCTCCACGGAGTGCGCGGGAGAGGCCGTTCCTCCGGAAGGCGATCACCGTATGCTCACCGGCGTGACAGCCCCCGGACCCCAGCACTCCGCAGCGGCCCTGCGCCGGCTGCTCGACCTGCTGGCGCACGGCGCGGCGGCCGAGGAGTTCGACCGGCCCGCCGCCACCGCGCGGGAGGCGGGCGCCCCCGCCGCCGAACTGGCCGAGATCGCCGAGGCCACCACCGTGGCGCTGCGGATCCGGCGCACGCTCAGCCAGCACCGGGTCCGCGAGGCGCAGCTCACCGCGCTCTTCGACACGGCCAGCGACCTCGCGGCCCTGCGCGACCTGGACGCCGTCCTGCGGGCCATCGTCCACCGGGCCAAACTGCTGCTCGGCACCGACGTCACCTACCTCTCGCTCAACGACGACGCGGCAGGCGACACGTACATGCGGGTCACCGACGGCTCGGTCGCCGAGGCGTTCCAGAAGGTGCGGCTCGGCATGGGCGAGGGCCTCGGCGGCCTCGTCGCCCAGACGGCCCGCCCGTACGCGACCGGCGACTACGGCGCCGACACCCGCTTCCACCACACCACCACCATCGACAGCGCGGTCTCGGACGAGGGGCTGCGCGCGATCCTCGGCGTACCGCTGCGGCTCGGCAGCCGCATCATCGGCGTCCTGTACGCGGCCGACCGCGCACCTCGCGAGTTCACCGCCGGAGAGGTGGCGCTGCTCTCCTCGCTGGCCGACCACGCGGCGATCGCCATCGACGGGGCCCGGCTGCTGGAGGAGACGCGGGCCGCGCTCGTCGACCTCAACGCCGCCTCCGAGACGATCCGCACGCACAGCGAGGCGATGCGCCGCGCCGAGGAGGCCCACGACCAGCTCACCGATCTCGTCCTGCGCGGCGGCGGCGCCGACGACGTGGCCGCCGCGCTCGCCGACATCCTGGACGGCGGCATCCTCATCCACGACGCGGACGGCGCCGAACTCGCCCGAGCCCGCACCGAACCGCAGCCTCCGCCGACCCCGGCGGTCGCCGCCTCCCGGGCCCGTGGCCGGGCCGTCCCGCTCAACGGCACCTGGGTCTGCGCGGTCCTCGCCGGGCCCGAACTCCTCGGCTCCATCGCGCTGACCAACCGCGCGGGCCTGGCGGACGCGGACCGGCTGCTGTTCGAGCGGGCCAGCGTGGTGACCGCGCTGCTGATGCTGCTGCGCCGCTCGGTCGCCGAGACGGAGGACCGGGTACGCGGTGAGCTGCTCGGCGACCTGCTCTCGCGCACCGGCGACCCGGGCACGCTGACCGCTCGGGCGCGCCGCCTCGGCGTCGACCTGGGCCGCCTGCACAGCGTGTTCGTGGCCCACAGCGAGGTGGCGCCGCGCCACCGCCTGCTGGCCGCCGCCGCGCGCAGCGCCCAGACCCGCAACGGCCTCGCCGGTCTCCACCACGACCACGTCGTCCTGGTGGCCCCTTCCGGCACACCGGGGCCGGACGCCCAGACGCTCGCCGCCGAACTGGCCCAGGCGGCCGGCTGCCCGGTCACCGTCGGCGCGGCCGGCCCCGCCACCGGCCCGGCCGAACTGCCCGGCGCCCACGACGAGGCCACCCGCTGCCTCTCCGCGTTGCGCGCGCTCGGCCACACCGGGAGCGGCGGGGCGACAGCGGACCTGGGCTTCATCGGCGTACTCCTGGGAGACCAGGCCGACTTGACCGGCTACGTACGCCGGACGCTCGGTCCGGTGCTGGACTACGACGACGCCCGCTCCACGGATCTGGTCGCCACCCTGGACGCGTACTTCGCGCAAGGCGCGAGCCTCACGCGCACCAAGACCCTGCTCCACGTCCACGTGAACACGGTGGTCCAGCGCCTGGAACGCATCGGCCGCCTCCTCGGCCCGGACTGGAACGAGCCGCCGCGCACGCTGGAGATCCAACTGGCCCTGAGACTGCACCGTTTGACGCAGGGCCTGTGAGCCGGTCCGGTTTCGGTCACTCCTGGCGGCCGTAGGCACGGACGGCGAGCGGGCAGAAGACGGCGAACAGGATGGCCGACCACAGCAGGTCGACCGGCGCGGCCAGGCTGCTGCCGAGCTCACCACGCGCACCGCCCCGGTAGCGACCCCGGCACTCCCGGGCGTACCGGTACGGAAGCCGCGCCCCAGGCGCCTCCCGCACCACCCGCCGCCTCGCCGGGCAGAGCGCTGGTCACCGGCAGTAGATGTCGAAGCCGGCGTCCGGTCCCGCGTCCGCGCCGAGGTTTCCGGTCGGGGCGAGGGTGCCGGCGTTGGCGGGTGACTGGAGGGAGAGGCGGTCGGTGAGGGTGTCGATGTCGAACAGGGTGGTCGCGGTGGCGGTGTTGAGGTCGTTGTTGGGGTAGGCGGCGCCGGTGACGCCCTGGGCGGTGGAGGGTGGTGTGGTGGGGTTGGTGAGGGTGCCGTCGGTGGTGGTGCCGGGGGGAGCGGTGTTGTCGTCGATGTTGTGCCGCAGGTTCTGTCCGGTGTCGCTGATGACGCGGAGCCGGTTGGCGGCGGGGTTGAAGTCGACGCCGAACCGTTTGCCGGAGACGGTGAGCTGGGAGACCTTCCGGGCCTGGGCGTCGGAGGTGCCGAGGGTGTAGATGCCGCCCTTGTCGCCGACGCCGTAGAGCTTCCCGTTCTGGACGCGGAAGTCGATCCCGACGATCTTGGTGTTTCCGTGCAGCCCGGCCACCTTCCGATGGCCGAGGTCTCGGCGGGCCGGTGGACCCCGCACGCGACCAACCGCTGGTCGGCGGTCAGCCCGATGGCGGTGAGCGCCTGGTGCCCGCGGTGGTCCATGGTGGGCCCGCCGTGGCCGTCGGCGGACGCCAGGGCCGGTACGGAGAGGGCCGCGACCACGGCGGCGGATACAGCGACGACGGTTCTACGTGTACGCATGACGCTCCCGGAGAAGCGCGGTGTCCCGCCCGGAATACCGAGCGGTTTCACGGCTGCTCCGGAGCCCGGGCGTGCGCGGATGGGCCGCGTCCTCGAAAGGCACCCGAATGGAGCCACGAACTCGCGATGAGGGGATCACGTGCCGGAATTCTCCTCGTCCGCCCGCGCGAACGGATCGAGAGCCACGACCGGGCCTGGATCCTCCGCCACCGCCCCTTGCGCAGGAAGGATAGGGAAAGGCCGGCTTCCACGCTCCAGGCAGATTTCGACGTGCCCGCCGGACGGAATACCAAGGGAAGCGAAACGGCGCACAGGGGCAGCTTCTTGTGGTGCCGGGCCCGACCAACTGCCCGTGCAGGCAACTCCGCAGGAGATTCTGCTTCTCCAGCTCCCTGTCGGCATCCGGCCCTTGACCCGGCATCAGCGATGCTTCACCTTGCCAACACAACTCGCCGTGCAACCCTCATGGCCTGTGGCGGAAATCACTCTGAATGCACAGAACATACTGCGTTTTGCATGGTTTCCTCCCGTCGACTTGATGACTATTTCGTGCTGGTATAGCGAAGAGGGTGAAGCTCGCCGAGTTCGGGGAGCCTCTCGTCCGCCGGGGGAAGATAAAGGGCTGCTTCACGGGGAGTTGAGGCATGCCCGGCCGACTGATGATGGATTTCCCTGCAGTTGGATTCGATTCCTGTGCGGAGCATCCGGCAGTCGGCGGCGGACTTGGGGATCGAATGAGCAGGACAAGATCTGCTTCAAGGCGGGCACTCCGGCTGACCGGTCCTGGACCTTCCCGCGGCTTTCACGACCAAGGGCAGGAACGACACGACCGCGGTCGGCATGACCGTGGGTACCGCAGGGCTTCGTCGACCGCGGGTACCGCAGGACTTCGTCGGCAGGCTCCACACAGCCGGCGGCCGGCACGCCCTCTGCCTCTCGCGCAGCGTCCGGTCGAGCCGAGGGTACGGCCATGCTTCACTTTCCCGGGCATGGGCGTCCGTACCGCCCGGCGTGGGTGCGATGGAGATCCGTGCGGGCCGACTGACGCACGGCCTGCGCCTTTCCGGGCGGTCGGCGCTCACCCATAGCCGCCTCCGCTTTCATACCGGCCTGAAACGGCCTTTCTTTCAGCAAGGAAACTTTTGTGTATGTGAAGTCCTCCCGCCGTGTGCGGAGTACAGCTCTGATCGCGGCGGCCGCCGCGATCGGCGCTTTGACCACTGCCTCACCGGCTCAATCCCTGTCCGGTGGCGCAGTCAGCGGCACCGCTTACGCGTTCACGGCGAAGATCGACATAGGCCAGGGCGACGCGCAGCGGTCCTGCACCGGAGCGCTCGTGGACCCCTACTGGATCGTGACCGCCTCCTCCTGCTTCGCCACGAACCCCCAGGCGCCCTCCGCGGTGCCCACAGGGAAGCCCGCGCTGAAGACGGTCGCGACCATCGGCCGCACCGACGTGACCGCCACCAGTGGCGGTCACGTCAGCGAGATCGTGCATATCGTCCCGCGGGCGGGACGTGACCTGGTGATGGCGCGTCTCGCCTCTCCGGCCGGCGCGATCAAGCCCGTGGTACTCGCCACCGCTCCCCCCGCGGATGGTGAGGAGTTGACGGTCGCCGGCTACGGTCGCACGAAGCACGAGTGGATCCAGGGCAAGCTGCACGCGGGCACCTTCAAGGTCGACAGCAGCACGACTCCTTCCACACTGCTGTCTCCCGCGAGCGCTGGTGCCGCTGTCTGCAAGGGTGACGCGGGGGGCCCGGTGCTGCGCACCCTGGCCAACGGCGCGTTCGAGTTGGTCGCGGTCAGCAGCCGGTCGTGGCAGGGGGGTTGCCTGAACGAGACGGAGGAGCGCACCGGCGCGGTGGCCACTCGGGTGGACAACACGGTTCTCGGTACCACCCTCCGAGCGGGTCGGCAGCTGGCTTCCGGGGACTCCCTGACCGCGAACTCCGCCAGGCTGACGATGGGGGCCGACGGCAACCTGGTGGTCGCCTCCAACGCGAACAAGACCCTGTGGTCCACGGGTACGGGCGGGAACCCCGGAGCGGTCGCGGCATTCGGTGCCGATGGAAACCTCACGGTGAAGTCCGCGGACGGCAGCGAGACGCTGTGGGAGTCCAAAACCTCGGCTGCCGGCGGGAAGGCCGTGCTCCAGCACCGCGGCAACCTCGTCATCCAGGATGCCGCGGGCAAGACCCAGTGGGCCGCCGGTACCGTGATCCGCCACGACTACGACGGCGACGGACGCAGCGACATGGCCGGCTGGTACGACCATGCCGACGGCAGGGACAGGATCCGCACCTTCACCGGCAAGGCCGACGGAGGCTTCGACAGTCCTCTCGGCAGCTGGGAGATTGCTGCGGGCAACTACGACACCGCCAGCATGAAGCGCACCACCGGTGACTTCAACGGCGACGGTCTGGGCGACATCGCGTCCTTCTACGCACATGCCGACGGCCGTGTCGCGCTCCGCACCTGGCTCGGCAAGGGCGACGGCAACTTCGCCAATCCTCTGCTCTCGTGGATCTCCGAGCCCAAGACCTGGACCTTCAGCCGGATCATCGTCCAGACGGGTGACTTCAACGGTGACGGCCGCGACGACATCGCCACGTGGTACGACTACGCCGACGGCAGCGACAGGATCCACACCTTCCTCTCCAGGGCCGACGGTGGCTTCGCGGCCCCCTTCTCCTCGTTCTACCGGGCCGACGGCTGGAATGCCTCGGCCATGAGGTTCGTCACCGGCGACTACAACGCCGATGGCCGCGACGACCTCGCCACCCTCTACGAGTACGCCACCGGCGACGTCAAGCTGATCACCTTCACCGCGAAGCCTGACGGCGGGTTCAACGACGTCGCCACCCACGGCTGGGAGTCCAGCGGCTGGAACGCCGCCCGGGCCAGCGTCCACTCCGGTGACCTCGACGGTGACGGCCGCGACGACATCGCCGTCTGGTACGACTACGCCGATGGTCACGACGGCGTGATCACCTTCACCGCCAGTGGCGAGGACGGCAAATTCGGTAACCGCCGGGAGGTGTGGACCGCTCCCGCCGAACGGTACTGGCGCGTCAACATGCAGATCGTCACCGGTGACTACAACGGCGACGGGCGCGACGACCTGGGCGCCCTCTACGGCTACGCCGACGGCAGGGTGAAGGCCTTCACCTGGACCGCCAAGCCCGACGGTTCGCTGAACGAAGCCCTGGGCAGCTGGGAAACCCCGACCGGGGTCTGGACCTTCGACCGCTTCCGGACGATCGAGGGATACAACAGCCCCTGATCACCTCATCGCGCCTCCCCAGGGAGCCGGTGTGAACACCGGCTCCCTGGGGACCACGGCCGCGAGCCGTCGGCCGCGTCGTGACGCGGGTACCGGGCGAGCCCGGCACCCGCGTCACGACGACCGCTGCGTCCAAACCGCTCACCGCACCGCACACAGGTCAGTGCCCACGCCCCTCAGCACTCGATGATGTTCACCGCGAGCCCGCCCCGGGCCGTCTCCTTGTACTTGACGCTCATATCGGCGCCCGTCTCCTTCATGGTCTTGATGACCTTGTCCAAGGAGACCTTGTGGCTGCCGTCGCCGCGCAGCGCCATCTTCGCCGCCGTGACCGCCTTCACCGCCGCCATGCCGTTGCGCTCGATGCACGGGATCTGGACCAGGCCACCGACCGGGTCGCAGGTCAGGCCCAGGTTGTGCTCCATGCCGATCTCGGCGGCGTTCTCCACCTGCTCGGGAGAGCCGCCCAGGACCTCGGCCAGGGCGCCGGCCGCCATCGAGCAGGCCGAGCCGACCTCGCCCTGGCAGCCGACCTCGGCGCCGGAGATGGAGGCGTTCTCCTTGAAGAGCAGGCCGATCGCGCCGGCGGCCAGGAGGAAGCGGACCACGCTGTCCTCCTTCTCCGCCTCGGTGCAGCCGCCGGAGGCGAAGTTCATGTAGTAGTGCAGGACGGCCGGGATGATGCCCGCCGCGCCGTTGGTCGGTGCGGTGACCACGCGGCCGCCTGCCGCGTTCTCCTCGTTGACCGCCATCGCGTAGAGGGTGATCCACTCCATCGCGTGGGCCTGCGGGTCGCCCTCGGCGCGCAGCTGGCGGGCCGAGTTGGCGGCGCGGCGGCGGACCTTGAGGCCGCCGGGGAGGATGCCTTCGCGGGACATGCCGCGCGAGACGCACGCCTGCATGACCCGCCAGATGTCCAGCAGCCCCGAGCGGATCTCCGCCTCGGTGCGCCAGGCCAGCTCGTTCTCCAGCATCATCTGGGAGATCGAGAGGCCGGTCTCGCGGGCCAGGCGCAGCAGCTCGTCGCCGGTGCGGAACGGGTGCCGCAGTGCCGTGTCGTCCGGGACGATCGGGTTCTCGCCCGCCACCGCGTCCTCGTCCACCACGAAGCCGCCGCCGACCGAGTAGTACGTCTTCTCCAGGACCGGCGCGCCCTCGGTGTCGTACGCGAAGATCGTCATCCCGTTGGCGTGGTACGGGAGCGCCTTGCGGCGGTGCAGGATCAGGTCGTCGTCGAAGGCGAACGCGATCTCGTGCATGCCGAGCAGGTTGATCCGGCCGGTGGAGCGGATCTCCTCGACCCGGCCGTCGGCGGACTCCACGTCCACCGTCTGCGGCGACTCGCCCTCCAGGCCGAGCAGGACCGCCTTCGGGGTGCCGTGGCCGTGGCCGGTCGCGCCGAGGGAGCCGTACAGCTCGGCCCGTATCGAGGTCGTGTGCGCGAGCAGGCCCTCGTTCTTCAGGCGGCGCGCGAACATCCGGGCGGCCCGCATCGGGCCCACCGTGTGGGAGCTGGACGGGCCGATGCCGACCGAGAAGAGGTCGAAGACCGAGATGGCCACGGGAGGACTCCTTGGGGGTTGGAAGACGCCGTTGTCTGCCTGGGCGGTGCGGGACAAGCGGGGCAAGCGGGAGAAAACAAACGGGAGAGGGGCAAGGAACGGGGCACCGCGCTCACTCTCCTCAGTGTGCGCGGTGCCCCGTCCGGATGCGCGGAACCGCAGGCCAGGTGCTACTTCAGACCGGGGTACAGCGGGAACTTCTCGGCCAGCGCGACCACGCGGGCCTTGAGGTCGTCGGCGTCGTACGACGGCTTGAGCGCGGCGGCGATGATCTCCGCGACCTCGGTGAAGTCCTCGGTGCCGAAGCCACGCGTGGCCAGCGCCGGGGTGCCGATCCGCAGGCCCGAGGTGACCATCGGCGGGCGCGGGTCGTTCGGGATGGCGTTCCGGTTGACCGTGATGCCCAGCTCGTGGAGCCGGTCCTCGGCCTGCTGGCCGTCCAGCTCGGAGTTGCGCAGGTCGACCAGGACCAGGTGCACGTCGGTGCCGCCGGAGAGGACGGAGACGCCCACCTCGGTGACGTCCGGCTGGACCAGGCGCTCGGCCAGGATCCGCGCGCCGTCCAGCGTGCGCTGCTGGCGCTCCTTGAACTCCTCGCCCGCCGCGATCTTGAACGAGACCGCCTTGGCCGCGATCACGTGCTCCAGCGGGCCGCCCTGCTGACCCGGGAAGACCGCCGAGTTGATCTTCTTGGCGAGCTCCTGCGTGGAGAGGATCACGCCACCGCGCGGACCGCCGAGCGTCTTGTGCGTGGTGGTGGTGACGACGTGGGCGTGCTGCACCGGGTTGGGGTGCAGCCCGGCCGCGACCAGGCCCGCGAAGTGCGCCATGTCGACCATGAGGTACGCGCCGACCTCGTCCGCGATCCGGCGGAAGGCGGCGAAGTCCAGCTGGCGCGGGTAGGCGGACCAGCCGGCCACGATCAGCTTCGGCTGGGACTCCTTGGCGAGGCGCTCGACCTCCTCCATGTCCACGATGCCGCTCTCGTCGACGTGGTACGGGACCACGTTGTAGAGCTTGCCGGAGAAGTTGATCTTCATGCCGTGGGTCAGGTGACCGCCGTGGGCCAGGTTCAGACCCATGATCGTGTCGCCCGGCTTCAGCAGCGCGAACATCGCGGCGGCGTTCGCCTGCGCACCGGAGTGCGGCTGGACGTTCGCGGCCTCGGCACCGAACAGGGCCTTGACGCGGTCGATCGCGATCTGCTCGACCACGTCGACGTGCTCACAGCCGCCGTAGTAGCGGCGGCCGGGGTAGCCCTCGGCGTACTTGTTGGTGAGGACGGAGCCCTGGGCCTCCATGACCGCGACCGGAGCGAAGTTCTCCGAGGCGATCATCTCGAGGGTGGACTGCTGACGGTGGAGCTCGGCGTCGACGGCGGCGGCGACGTCCGGGTCCAGGTCGTGGAGGGAGGAGTTCAGAAGCGACATCAGGGGGTTCCCTTAAGGTCTCAGGTCTCAGTTGCCGGAGAACGCGGTGTACTCGTCGGCGGAGAGCAGATCGGCCGGCTCCTCCGTGACGCGCACCTTGAACAGCCAGCCGCCCTCGAAGGGAGCGGAGTTCACCAGCGAGGGGTCGTCCACGACGTCCTGGTTGGCCGCCGTCACCTCTCCGGTCACCGGCGAGTACAGATCGCTGACGGACTTGGTCGACTCCAGCTCGCCGCAGGTCTCGCCCGCGGTCACCGTGTCACCGACCTCCGGAAGCTGGGCGTAGACGACGTCACCGAGCGCGTTGGCCGCGTACTCCGTGATGCCGATCGTGGCCACGCCGTCCTCGACGGCCGACAGCCACTCGTGCTCCTTGCTGTACCGCAGCTGCTGGGGGTTGCTCATGACCTGAATTCTCCTGTACGCGGGGGAGTGCTGATGAACGGTGGTCTTACGGGGTGAGACGGAGGTGCGTCACTTCCGTGACGCCCGAGTGGAGCGAGAAGCCCGGTTTCTTCCGGGATATCACTTCTGGCGCTTGTAGAACGGCAGCGCGACGACCTCGTACGGCTCGTGCGTGCCCCGGATGTCCACGCCCACGCCCTCGGTGCCCGGCGCGGCGAAGGCAGCGTCCACGTACGCCATGGCGATCGGCTTGCCGAGGGTGGGGGAGGGGGCGCCGGAGGTGACCTCGCCGATCACCTTGCCGGCGGGCCCGCCGACGGCGACAACGGGGAAACCGGCGCGCGGGACCCGGCGGCCCTCGGCGATCAGGCCGACCAGCTTGCGCGGCGGGGCGCTCTCGGCGTGCTCGGCGGCGGCCTGGAGCGCCTCGCGGCCCACGAAGTCGCCCTCCTTCTCGAACTTCACGACCCGGCCCAGACCCGCGTCGAACGGGGTCAGCGCCGTCGTCAGCTCGTGCCCGTACAGCGGCATGCCCGCCTCCAGGCGCAGCGTGTCCCGGCAGGAGAGCCCGCACGGGATGAGGCCGTGCGCCTCGCCGGCCTCGCTCAGCGCGCGCCACAGCTGCTCGGCGTGCTCGGGCGCGACGAAGAGTTCAAAGCCGTCCTCGCCGGTGTAGCCGGTACGGGCGATGAGCGCCGGCACCCCGGCGACCGTGCCCGGCAGGCCCGCGTAGTACTTCAGCCCGTCCAGGTCGGCGTCGGTGACCGCCTTCATGATGGCCGGCGACTCCGGGCCCTGGACCGCGAGCAGCGCGTACGCGTCCCGGTCGTCGCGCACCTCGGCGTCGAAGCCCCCGGCCCGCTCGGTCAGCGCGTCCAGCACGATCTGCGCGTTGCCCGCGTTGGCGACCACCATGTACTCGGTCTCGCCCAGGCGGTAGACGATCAGGTCGTCCACGATCCCGCCGTCCTCCTGGACGATCATCGTGTAGCGGGCCCGGCCGTTGCCGACGGTGGCGATGTTGCCCACCAGCGCGTAGCTCAGGAAGGCCGCGGCCTCGGGACCGGTGACGGTGATCTCGCCCATGTGCGACAGGTCGAAGAGACCGGCCCGGGTGCGTACGGCGTTGTGCTCGTCGCGCTCACTGGCGTACCGCAGCGGCATGTCCCAGCCCGCGAAGTCGGTCATGGTGGCGCCGAGCGAGCGGTGCAGCGCGTCGAGGGCGGTGAGACGGGGGGCAGTGCTCATGGATACGGCTCCAGGGCATGACGACGTCAGGACGAATCCTCCCCATCTGTCATCGGAACCTGAGAGGTTCGCCGATAGCCCCTGACGGGGTATGCCCCTGGGGGCGCCCCTGTTCACAGGGCTCGGCTTGCACCTTGGGTGGAGCCGCAGAGCGGCCCGCTTTTCAGATCTGCCTCATCCACGCGGTACGGGGCCTGAGAGATTCAAGGGAGGATCTTGCTCCTTCGGCGCCCGGCTCACACTGTGGCCGGAACTCTCCCGCGCGGATTCGAACGGCCGGTATGCAGTTGGCGCGGTCATCATCGCACGCATTGCGCTCCCGTGGGGAGGCCGGTCCACAACGGGTGGATGAACGGCGAGGACGGTTGTGGAGCCTTGCCCTTTCTTTACACTTCAGGATCAGGCCTGGCCGGCCCGACAGCAGGGGGATGGGCGATGACGTTGCAGCGGTCGGTACCGACCGCGGGGACCGCGCACAGCGCGATGCCCGCACAGCCCGGCGCACCCGTACAGGAGCTGATCACCGAGCCCGCGCCGGTGGTACGTGATCTGCGCGGGCGCACGGGCCACGCTCCGTACAGCCTCGACTTCACCTCCGGCGACATCGTGGTCGTCTCCGGGCTGCCCGGCGGTGGCAAGTCCACCGTGATCCGGCGGGCGGTGGCCGGCCACGCCATCGACTCGCAGAACACCCGCGACCGCTGGGCCGCCGCTCTGCCCCGCTTACTCCCGTACGGCCTCTACCGCCCGCTGGTCCGCGCCGCCCACTACCTCGGGCTCTGGGCCGTGCTGCGCTCCGGCGCCTCGGTCGTCGTCCACGACTGCGGTACGCAGACCTGGGTACGGAACTGGCTCGCCCGGCACGCCGCGCGCCGGGGCCGCACGCTGCGCCTCCTCCTGCTCGACGTGGACCCGGAGACCGCCCGACAGGGCCAGCGCGAGCGCGGCCGCGGCGTCTCCGGTTACGCCTTCGCCCGGCACCGGCACGCGGTGGGCCGGCTGATCCGCGACACCGAACGCGGCGCGCTGCCCGCCGGCTGCGCCTCGGCGGTGCTGCTGGACCGGGAGGCCGCGACCGCGCTGGAGCGGATCACCTTCACGGACGCCGACGACCCGGCCGACCGCTCCGGTTAGGGTTCTGGCCGGAACAACGCCAGCAACGACCGCCGAGAGAGGCACAGAGGCAGTGGACATTCCGGCACCGGCCCAGGCGCACCCCCAGCACGCGTGGCCCGCCAACGAGCTCGAAGAGGTGCTGACCGCCTCCCTCGGCGTCGCCGACGCGGGCGGCCGCCTGGTCGAGGTGCTCGGCCGCAGCTCGGTCTGGGTGCCGCTGCCGAACGGCGGTTCGCCCGCCAGCGCCGACCTGGACCTGCCGATGATGGACATCGACGGTGCCGCGTACGTCCCCGTCTTCAGCTCCGAGGGCCAGTTCCTCAGCTGCGTCGGCAGCCGCATGTCCTTCGCCGTCGCGCCCGCCCGCGACTTCGCCCGCGGCCTGCCGCCGCAGGTCGGCATCGCGGTGAACCCGGGCGGCGCGGTCGGCATCCCGCTGCCGCCGCCCGCCGTCGCCGAGCTCTGCCGGGCCGGACGCACCGCTCTGGACGGGCCCGCCGGCGGCGGCCGGGTCAAGCTGTACGAACCGGACTGGCAGCAGGACCCGGTCGACTTCCTCACCGCCGTCTCGGCCGAGTTCGAGGCCACCGGCGTGGTCTCCACCGCCCGCCGCGCGCTCGCCAGCATCGAGGGCGGCGACCCGGTCCTCTTCGTCGGCGTCGAGTTCGCCACCTGGGACGGCGCGGGCCAGAGCGCTCCGATGGACGCCCTGGGACGGGCGCTCGGCCGCGTCGAGGTGCCGTGGCCGGTGAACCTGGTCCTGCTGGACGTGGCCCAGGACCTGGTCGGCGACTGGATGCGCGAGAAAGTACGGCCGTTCTACCGGCGCGAGGGCCACTGACCGCTCGGTGACCGCGGGTGCCGGCCGACTGTGGCGTCAAGTCGGTGTCAGAAGTGGCGCATAAGCTGGTTTGATGGCGAGGCCGCTCCCGTGTGCCCGGGAGCGTCGACGGAACGATGAGGGGCGGGACCCAGGGTGAGTGCGTCAGGCACTGCGGCGGCCGGTCAGGTCGAGCACATGCTGCGCCAGGTCAGCCCCGGGCGTTACGACGCCTACGAGGCGCTGCTCGCGGCCCTCGCCGACGGCCGGGTCTGGATGCTGCTCTGGCACGGCACGGCCGGTTCACCGGACGCGCAGTACGGCTCCATGGAGGTCGACGGCCTCGGCTACGCGCCGTGCGTCACCTCCGCGCAGGAGCTCTCCGCCAGCGGCTGGAGCCGGTCCCACGAGCTGGTCTCCGGCCGGGACATCGCCCGCACCCTCTTCCCCGACCGCTGGGGCATCTGGCTCAACCCGCACGCCCCCGGCGGCGGCGTCGGCATCCCCTGGCTGGACCTGCGCCGGATCTCCACCGGCCTGGACCGGCTGCCCGCCGGCCCGCTCCGGCTGACCGAGCCCGCGCTGGAGCTCCCGCAGTTCTACGCCCAGCTCACCCAGAACGCCCACCGCACCCCGGCCGTCCGCTCGCTGCGCCGCGCCTGGGTGCATCCCGCCGTCGGCGTCCCGTACCTCGCGATCGGCCTCGATCTGTACGACACCGGGCGGGAGTCCGTCGACGCGGTGCGGACGATGATGCGGCAGTCGGTCGGCGCGGTCCCCGACGGGCTGCCCGTCTCCACCGTCGCCATGTCGGACGAGTACGACCCGGTCGCGATGTGGCTGCGCGCCAACACCCGTCCGTTCTACGACCGCGAGCCGCACGCCCCGGCCGGCCCGCCGCCGACCGCCGCGCCCGGCTACGGGTACCCGCCGCAGCAGCACCGCTGACCTGCGGGTCCGTCCGCCGTCGCCGATCCGGCGTACGGGACCGTCCGCTCCGAACTCCTCCAGATGTCCGGCTCGTCAACCGGGCGCGGAGGGATGTCCCGGAACTGGACGGTTTGGCAACTGTCCGGGTCTCGACTAGGTATCACCGCTATCCGGACTGTTCTCTTGCCATGGACCCCGTCTGTAGTGTGCGGCCATCAAACCTCACCACATGGCGAACCAGGGGTGGACCCATGCGCATATTCAAGTCCCGGGCTGTCCGGGCGATCACGACAGCGGTCGCTGTCGGTCTGATCGCCACGGGCTGTTCCAGCGAGCGGGACGCGGGCGGAGCCAAGGGGGGCGACAAGGACACCTTCGTCTTCGCCGGATCCGGTGACCCCGGCTCCCTCGACCCGGCCCTCGCGAGCGATGGCGAGACGTTCCGCGTCACCCGCCAGGCGTTCGAGGCGCTGCTGGAGCACGAGCCCGGTGGCAGCAAGCTGGTCGGCGGCCTCGCCGAGAAGTGGGAGAGCGACGCGGCCGGCAAGGTCTGGACGTTCAACCTGCGCCAGGGCGTGAAGTTCCACGACGGTGAGGCGTTCAACGCCGCCGCGGTCTGCGCGAACTACGACCACTGGTTCAACTGGAAGGGCACGTACCAGTCCAGCGCGGTCTCCTACTACTGGCAGACCATCATGGGCGGGTTCGCCAAGAACGAGGACGCCGAGGCGCCCAAGGCGAACTACAAGTCCTGCACCGCCAAGGACGAGAACACGGCCGTCATCGAGGTGAACGAGCCCTCGGCGAACCTGCCGGGCGGATTCTCCCTCCAGGCGCTCGCGATCCACTCGCCGAAGGCGATCAAGGAGTACGAGAAGCAGGACGCGACCGCCAAGGGCGACGCGATCACGTACCCCAAGTACAGCCAGGAGGCCGGCACGGTCGCCGGCACCGGCCCGTACAAGATCGTGAAGTGGAACAAGGGGAACAAGGAAGTCTCCCTGGAGCGCTTCGACGACTACTGGGGCGACAAGGCCAAGGTGAAGAACCTGGTCTTCCGCACCATCTCCACCGAGGAGACCCGCCGCCAGGCGCTCCAGGCGGGTGACATCGACGGCTACGACCTGGTCGCGCCGGCCGATGTGACGACGCTGGAGAAGCAGGGTTACGAGGTCCCGACCCGTGACGTCTTCAACATCTTCTACGTCGGCATGAGCCAGGGCGCGAACCCGGCGCTGAAGAAGCCCGCGGTCCGTCAGGCGATCACGCACGCCATCGACCGCGAGAACCTCGTCAACACCCAGCTGCCCGAGGGCGGCAAGGCCGCGACCCAGTTCATGCCCGACACGGTCGCCGGCTTCTCCGACAAGGTGAAGACGTACCCGTTCGATACCGCCAAGGCGAAGAACCTCCTCAAGCAGGCCGGCGAGGAGAAGCTGAGCGTCGAGTTCTGCTACCCGACCGAGGTCACCCGCCCGTACATGCCTGCCCCGCAGGACATGTTCGAGCTGATGAAGGCCGACCTGGAGAAGGCCGGCATCACCGTCAAGCCGAAGGCCATGAAGTGGGCCCCGGACTACGTGGACGGCGTCGAGGCCGGCTCCTGCGCCCTGCACCTGTTCGGCTGGACCGGTGACTTCAACGACGGCTACAACTTCATCGGCACCTGGTTCGCCAAGGCCGAGAAGCAGTGGGGCTTCAAGGACAAGAAGGTCTTCGACGCCGTGAACGCGGCCTCCAAGGTCACCGACACCGCCGGTCGCACCGAGGCCTACAAGAAGGCCAACGAGGCGATCATGGAGTACGTCCCGGGCGTGCCGATCTCGTCGTCCCCGCCGGCCATCGCGTTCGCCAAGAACGTCAACCCGCCGAAGGTCTCCCCGCTGACGCAGGAGAACTTCGCCGAGGTCTCCTTCAAGTAATCGCACACCAGCGGGTCCGCCCGGCCACAGCAACCAGGTGGCCGGGCGGACCCGCATCGACGCACGTGAGAAAGGGGCATGCGGGGTGCTGCGACTCGTCGTCAGAAGACTTCTCCAGCTCATTCCCACCCTGCTCGGCCTGTCGGTCCTGCTGTTCCTCTGGCTGAACCGACTGCCCGGCGGACCCGCCTCAGCGATCCTGGGCGAGCGGGCCACCGAAGCCGAAGTGGCGAGAATCAACCGTGCACTCGGGCTCGACGAGCCGGTGCACGTCCAGTACTGGCGCTTCCTCAAGCGCATCTTCGAGCTCGACCTCGGAACCTCCACCCAGACCGGCCAGCCGGTGTGGGACGAATTCGCCCTGCGCTTCCCGGCCACCGTGGAACTCAGCGTCGCCGCCATCCTGATCGCCGTGGTCGTGGGCATCCCGATGGGCTACCTCGCCGCCAAGCACCGCGGCGGCTGGCTGGACGTCGCGTCCGTCTCCGGATCGCTGCTCGGCATCTGCATCCCGGTCTTCTTCCTGGCCATGCTGCTGCGCGGGATCTTCTCCGTCCAGCTGGGCTGGTTCCCGAGCCAGGGACGGCTCACCACCGGGCTCAACGCCACCGACATCACCGGGTTCTCGGTCCTGGACGGGTTGCTGACCGGCGAGTTCGACGCGAGCTGGGACGCGATCATGCACCTGGTCCTGCCCGCCGTCGCGCTGGCCTCGATCCCGCTCGCCGTCATCGTCCGGATGACCCGCGCCAGCGTCCTGGAGGTGCTCGGCGAGGACTACATCCGCACCGCCGAGTCCAAGGGCCTGGACAAGCGGGTCGTCCGCGGACGCCATGTGCTGCGCAACGCGCTGCTGCCGGTGATCACCGCGGTCGGCCTGCTGACCGGCAGCCTGCTCTCCGGTGCGGTGCTCACCGAGTCCGTCTTCGACTTCGGCGGCATCGGCTCGTTCATCCGTACCGCGATCGACGGCCGCGACTACCCGGTCCTCGTCGGGTTCATTCTCTTCATCGCGATGGTGTACGTGCTCATCAACCTCCTGGTCGACCTCGCGTACAGCATCATCGACCCGAGAGTGCGGGTGCACTGACGTGACGATCATGACCAACAAAGCGAACAAGATCGACCGTCTCGCCGAGCTCACCCAGAGCTCCGAGTCCGTCGCCGGCACCAGCCTCTGGCGCGAGGCGTTCCGCCGGATGCGCTCCAGCAAGATGGCGATCATCGGAGCGGCGATCATCGCCGCCTTCGTCCTCGTCGCCATCGTCGGCCCGATGCTGGCTCCGCACGGTCCCACCGCGCAGAACTGGCGCAGTGAGGTCTTCCCGAACCAGGGCAAGTTCGTCGGCATGCGCGGCGAGAACTGGTTCGGCCTGGACCACCTCGGCCGCGACATGTTCTCGCGCTGGCTCGTCGGCGCCCGGCAGACCCTCCTCGTCGGTGTGGTCTCCATGCTCATCGGCCTGATCATCGGCGCCGCGGTCGGCATCCTCTCGGGCGCCGCCGCCACTCTCGGCGGCAAGGTCGGCCAGCGCATCGACACCGTGGTCATGCGCTTCACCGACATCATGCTGTCGCTGCCGTCCCTGCTGCTGGCCGTCTCCATCGCGGCGGTGCTCGGACAGTCGCTGACCACCGTGATGATCGCCGTCGGTGTCGTCCAGATCCCCATCTTCGCCCGCCTGCTGCGCGGTTCGATGCTGGTGCAGGGTGGCGCGGACTACGTGCTCGCCGCGAAGGCGGTCGGTATCCGGCGCAAGCGGATCGTGCTGACGCAGATCCTGCCGAACTCGCTGAGCCCGGTGATCGTCCAGGCGACGCTGAGCCTCGCCACCGCGATCATCGAGGCGGCGGCCCTCTCCTACCTGGGCCTAGGCAACCCGGACCCGGCCGTTCCCGAGTGGGGCGTGATGCTCTCGCAGGCGCAGCGCTTCTTCGACAACGAGCCGATGATGGCCGCCTATCCGGCCATCGGGATCATCATCACGGCACTCGGCTTCACCTTGCTCGGCGAGTCCATGCGCGAAGCCCTCGACCCGAAGTTGCGAGGCTGACGTCCCATGCCACTGCTCTCAGTTGAAGAACTCAGCGTCACCTTCACCGCGCGCGGCCGCAAGGACGCCACCGCCGTGGACGGCGTCTCCTTCGACGTCGACCAGGGCCAGGTCGTCGGCCTGGTGGGCGAGTCGGGGTGCGGCAAGTCCGTCACCTCGCTCGCCCTGATGGGGCTGCTGCCCCGCAAAGGTGTACGGATCGGCGGGCGGGCCGAGTACGACGGCCGGGACCTCCTGACCATCGGCGAGCGCAAGCTCCGCGACATGCGCGGCAGCCAGCTGGCGATGATCTTCCAGGACCCGCTCTCCTCGCTGAACCCGGTCGTCCCCATCGGCATCCAGGTCACCGAGATCCTCCAGCGCCACCGCGGCCTCAAGGGCGAGAAGGCCCGCAAGGAAGCGGCGTCGCTCCTGGACCGGGTCGGCATCCCGGACCCGGACCGGCGGCTCAAGGAGTACCCGCACCAGCTCTCCGGCGGAATGCGCCAGCGTGCGCTGATCGCCATGGCGGTGGCCTGCGCGCCGCGTCTGCTGATCGCCGACGAGCCGACCACCGCGCTCGACGTCACCATCCAGGCGCAGATCCTGGAGCTGCTCAAGGAACTGGTCGACCAGGAGGGCACCGCCCTGCTGATGATCACCCACGACCTCGGTGTGGTGGCCGGCCTCTGCGACGAGGTCAACGTCCTCTACGCGGGCCGGGCGGTGGAATCCGCGGGCCGCCGCGAGCTGTTCGCGCACCCGACCCACCCGTACGCGCACGGACTGCTCGGCTCCATCCCGCGCCTGGACGCGCCGCGCGGCGAGCCGCTCAACCCGATCCGCGGCTCCATCAACGACAAGATCGCCTGGGCCGACGGCTGCGCCTTCGCACCTCGTTGCGACCACTACACGATGGAGTGCCTCACCGGCACCCCCGAACTGACCGAACCACGCGTCGCCGGACACCAGGTGCGCTGCGTCAACCCGGTCCTGCCCAAGGCGGAGGTCCCGGCATGAGCCTGCTCGAACTGGACGGCGTCAAAGTCCACTTCCCGGTCAAGAGGGGCCTCTTCTTCGACCGTACGGTGGGCCATGTCTACGCCGTCGACGGCGTCTCGCTCAGCGTGGAGGCCGGCCAGACGTACGGCCTGGTCGGTGAGTCCGGGTGCGGCAAGACGACGCTCGGCCGCGCGGTGCTGCGGCTGAACGACATCACCGACGGCGCGGTCGTCTTCGACGGCACCGACCTCGCGCAGCTGCCGTCGGAGGAGATGCGGACCTTCCGCCGCCGCCTCCAGATGGTCTTCCAGGACCCGCTGGGCAGCCTCAACCCGCGGCAGAACATCGAGTCGATCCTCGCCGAGGGCATGGCCGCCCACAACATCGGCAAGGACCAGGTCGAGCGCCGGGAGAAGATCAAGGAGATCCTCGCCAAGGTCGGCCTGCCGGCCAACGCGATGTCCCGCTACCCGCACGAGTTCTCCGGCGGCCAGCGCCAGCGCATCGGCATCGCCCGCGCGCTGGTCCTGGAGCCGGACGTGATCATCTGCGACGAGCCGGTGTCCGCGCTGGACGTCTCGGTCCAGGCGCAGGTCATCAACCTGCTGGAGGAGCTCCAGGAGTCACTGGGCCTCACCTACCTGGTCATCGCGCACGACCTCGCCGTGGTCCGGCACATCTCGGACGTCATCGGGGTCATGTACCTGGGCGGCCTGGTCGAGGAGGCGCCGAGCGACGCGCTGTACGCGGGGCCCCGGCACCCTTACACCAAGGCGCTGATGTCGGCCGTCCCGGTGCCGGACCCGGAGGTCGAGGACCGCCGCGAGCGCATCCTGCTCCACGGCGACCTGCCTTCACCGGCCAACCCGCCGGCCGGCTGCCGCTTCCACACCCGCTGCCCGTGGGTGCAGGAGACCAAGTGCGCGACCGAGCGCCCGCCGCTGCTCGACACCGGTGACGGGCACAAGGTGGCCTGCCACTTCACGGCCGAGATCGAGGCCGGGACGGTGAAGCAGACCCTTGCCACCGGCATCGAGGCGGTCGTCGCCACGGAGGCGGTGGCGGCCGAGGCGGTGGAGGTGTCGGAGGGTGAGCCCGCCGAGGAGCCCGAGGCCGGAGGGACTCCCGAGACCGTCGGGACTTCCGAGACCGCAGGGACTCCCGAGACCGTCGGGACTTCACGGGCCGACGCGGCCGTGAAGACCGCCGCCGAGCTGCCCGCGAGCGTGCCGGGCCAGGCCGACGCATCCGACTCCGTACCGGCGGAGGGCGGAGCCAAGGAGTAGGACCGGCACAATTGCCCGGTGCTCACCGAACTGTTCACGCCCTCCGTCCAGCATGCGCTCGATCTCGTCGGGATCTTCGTCTTCGCGATCTCGGGCGCGCTGCTCGCCGTACGCAAGAACTTCGATGTCTTCGGCATCGCGGTCCTCGCGGAGGTGACAGCGCTGGGCGGAGGGCTGTTCCGTGATGTGATGATCGGCGCGATCCCGCCCGCCGCCTTCACCGACCTCGGCTACTTCATCACTCCGCTCTTCGCCGCCGGCCTGGTCTTCTTCCTCCATCCGCACGTGGAGCGCATCCAGGTCGGCGTCAACGTCTTCGACGCGGCGGGGCTCGGCCTGTTCTGCGTGACCGGCACGGTCAAGGCGTACGAGTACGGCCTCGGCCTCACGTCGTCGGCGGCGCTCGGGCTGGCCACCGCGGTCGGCGGCGGCGTGCTGCGGGACGTGCTGGCCAACGAGGTGCCGTCGCTGCTGCGCTGGGACCGCGACCTGTACGCGGTGCCCGCGATCGTCGGCGCCACCATGGTCGTCCTCTGCATCCGCTTCGACACCCTCAACGCCCTCACCAGCGGTACGGCGGTCATCGCCGCGTTCACCCTCCGCCTGCTGGCGCTGCGCTTCCACTGGCGTGCGCCGCGCGCGTACAACCGCTCCTCGGCACGGGCGGAGGAGGCGTAGGCCGGATCGGGCGGCGCGGAAAGCTACCGCTCAGTAACGCCATCCGTGTACCGTGCATGCCATGGCACAGGCAGCGACAGAGGCGGCGGCACAGACCGCTCCGGCAACCATCGGCGACAGCGAGTTCGACCGCGACACCGCGGTCACCCTGCGCGAGGAGGGCGTCTACGACGCGGAGCTCTCCGCGGGCTGGACCATCATCCACGCCGTCAACGGCGGCTACCTGCTGGCGCTGCTGGGCCGCGCGCTGGGTGAGGCGCTGCCGCACTCCGACCCGTTCTCGGTCTCCGCGCACTACCTCACCGCCTCCGTCCCCGGCCCCGCCGTGATCCGGACCCAGACCGTCCGCGCCGGCCGCACGCTCTCCACCGGCCAGGCCTCGCTCTTCCAGTACGCGGAGGACGGCAGCGAGATCGAGCGCATCCGCGTCCTCGCCACCTACGGCGACCTGGACACGCTCCCCGACGACGTACGCACCACCGCGTCGCCGCCCGCCATGCCGGACCGCGACCACTGCCTCGGCCCGAGCGACGGCGCGCCCAAGATCCCCGGCAGCTCCGCCATCACCGACCGGCTCGACATCAAGCTCGACCCGGCGACCGTCGGCTGGGCGGTCGGCGCGCCGTCCGGCAAGGGTGAGATGCGCGGCTGGTTCGGTCTCGCGGACGGCCGCGACCCGGACCCGCTCTCGCTGCTGCTCACCGTGGACGCCCTGCCGCCGACCTCGTTCGAGCTGGGCCTCACCGGCTGGACGCCGACGGTCGAGCTCACCACCCACATCCGCTGCCGCCCGGCCCCGGGCCCGCTGCGCGTCTCCATCACCACCCGCAACCTCGCCGGCGGCTTCCTGGAGGAGGACGCGGAGGTCTGGGACAGCGCCGACCGCCTCGTCGCCCAGTCCCGCCAGCTGGCGAAGGCGCCGCGCGCGAAGTAGATCCCGTGCGCGCCTGGTGCGGCGTGCGAGCGCGCTGGGCAGGCCGTACGCGTACGACGTCTCCCGCGCCCGCCCCGGCTCAGTCCCGGGCGGGCGCCTCGTCGAGTTCTCGGTCCCGGGCGGGCGCCTCGTCCAGCCAGTGCGCGCGGCCGATCGAGACCAGCCGCAGCCGCCGCCGCGCCTGCCGGACCACGTCCCGCTCGTGCTCGGGGCCCGCGTCCAGCAGCGCCGAGGCGGTCATCACCATGTGGTCCACGTAGAACCCGCCCAGCATCAGCAGATCCTCCTCGCTCCACCCGGCGGACCCCGGTTCCACCTCGAGCGCGCACGCCACCTCCTCGGCGAACCGGAGCAGCTGCGCCGCGATGGCCTCACGCACCGGGCCGACCCCTCCGTGCTGCTCGCGCGCGATGAACCGGAAGTGCGCGGGCTGCGCGCCGACGTGCCGCGCTATCACCTCCACGCTGCGGTCCAGCCGCTCCTCGCTGTCGCCGGTCTCCATGAGCACCGCGGCGATCAGCCCGTGCAGGCTGCCCAGCGTCTCCTCCACCAGGGCCACACCGAGCGCGGCGGTGTCCGCGAAGTGCCGGTAGAAGGCGGTGGGCGTGACCCCCACGACCCGGGTGACCTCGCGCAGTCCCAGGCTGCTCAGGCTCTGGTGCTCCAGCAGCAGGAGGGCTGCGTCGAGCAGGGCCTGGCGGGTCTTCAGCTTCTGGGTCTGGCGGACTCCGGCGGTGTGACTCATGCCATTCAGTAAACAACCGTTCTCCGAGTCAAGGAAGGGGCCGGAGGTTTAGGCTGGCAAGTCAGTGAACACTCGTACTCCGAACGGCTTTGTTCGTCGCACCGACTCCGCACAGAGAGGTTCCGCCGTGCTCGTCCTCGTCGCCGCACTGCTGCTCCTGGGCATCGCCCTCGGGGCCGTCGCCCACCTTCCGCTTCCGGTCTCGCTGGCCGCCGCGACGGTGATCGGCTGCTGGCTGCTGATCTTCGCCGTACGGGAACGCCACACCCACCGCACCCGCTGACCGGGCCCACACCAGCACCATGAGCACCCGCCGAGCCCGCCGTACCCGGACCGATCCGAAGGAGCTCGCACCATGACCCTCACTCTCACCGACCGCGCCCGCCGGACGGACGACGTCACCGACCAGGCCGCACCGGAACAGCCGCGTCCGCGCGAGGAGGAGACCGACCCCACCCCGCGCCGGGCCACCGGCCGCGAGGCGGACGGCCTCGCCGTCGCCTCCTTCGTCCTCGGCCTCGTCGGCCTGCTGGCGTTCAACCTGCTGCTCGGCCCCACCGCGATCGTCATGGCGCTGCTCTCGCTGGCCCGCCGTACCCGCCGCCCGCGCCGCGCCTACCTCGGACTCGCACTCGGTGTCGCCGACCTCGTCGTCCTGGCCGTCCTGGTCACCGTCAACGGCACGGTGTCCTGGAACCTGGGCGGCTGACGAGGGCGGTCCCGGACGTGCGGCGCCATGCGCCCGGCACAGGGCTCGTAGAATCGGCCCCACCATGGCCTACCTCGACCACGCAGCGACCACGCCGATGCTTCCCGAAGCGATCGAGGCGATGACCGCCCAGCTCTCCGTCACCGGCAACGCGTCCTCCCTGCACGCGGCCGGCCGCAGGGCCCGCCGCACCGTCGAGGAGTCCAGAGAAACCCTCGCCGACGCGCTCGGCGCCCGCCCCAGCGAGGTGGTGTTCACCTCCGGCGGCACGGAGGCCGACAACCTCGCGGTCAAGGGCCTGTACTGGTCCCGCCGCGACGCCGACCCGCGCCGCACCCGGGTCCTCTCCGGCCCCGTCGAGCACCACGCGGTCCTGGACGCCGTCGACTGGCTCGCCGAGCACGAAGGCGCGACCGTCGAGTACCTCCCGGTCGACCGTTACGGCCGGGTCCACCCCGAGGACCTCCGCGAGGCGATCCTCCGCAACCCCGACGACATCGCGATGATCACCGTGATGTGGGCCAACAACGAGATCGGCACGATCATGCCGGTACGGGAACTGGCGTCGGTCGCCGCCGAGTTCGGGATCCCGATGCACGCCGACGCCGTGCAGGCCTTCGGCCAGCTGGAGGTCGGCTTCGCCGCCTCCGGGCTGGCCGCGATGACGGTGAGCGGCCACAAGATCGGCGGCCCGTTCGGCATCGGCGCGCTGCTGCTGGGCCGTGACCACACTCCCGTACCCGTGCTGCACGGCGGCGGCCAGGAGCGCCACGTGCGCTCCGGCACCCTGGACGTGCCGGCCGTCGCCTCCTTCGCCGTGGCGGGACGGCTGGCCGCCGAGGGCCGCGAGCACTTCGCCCGGCGCGTCGGCGCACTCCGCGACGACCTGGTCGCCGCCGTACGCCACGCCGTCCCGGACGCCGTCCTCGGCGGCGACCCGGACCCGGCCGGGCGGCTCCCGGCCAACGCGCACTTCAGCTTCCCCGGCTGCGAAGGCGACTCCCTCCTCCTCCTGCTGGACGCCCAGGGCATCGAGTGCTCGACCGGCTCCGCCTGCACCGCCGGAATCGCCCAGCCCAGCCACGTACTCCTGGCCACCGGCACCGATCCGGACCTGGCCCGCGGCACGCTGCGCTTCTCGCTCGGCCACACCTCCACCGAGGACGATGTGAAGGCGCTGGCCCAGGCGATCGGCCCGGCGGTGGAGCGGGCGCGGACGGCCGGACTCAGCTGAGATCGGCCCTACTCCGTCTTCGCCGATGCGGAAGCCGAGGCGGAGGCGGAAGGTGTCGGCGTGGGCGGTGCCGTCGCCGCACGCCGCACCAGCTTCAGATAGCGGTCCCAGTCCCAGTGCGGCCCCGGGTCGGTGTGGTCGGTGCCCGGCACCTCCACATGGCCGATGATGTGCTCCCGGTCGATGGGTATCTCGTACCGCGCGCAGATCGACGCCGTGAGCCGCGCCGACGACTCGTACATCTCCTTCGTGAGGTCCTTCGGCCGGTCCACGAAGCCCTCGTGCTCGATGCCGATCGCGCGCTCGTTGAACGGCCGGTTGCCCGCCTGGTACGCCACGTCCAGCTCGCGGATCATCTGCACCACCCGCCCGTCCTGGCCCACGATGTAGTGCGTCGCGGCCCGGTGGCCGGGGTCCTGGAAGACCCGTACCGCGCTGTCGAAGCTGCCCTGCGTGACATGGATGATCACGCGGTCGATCCGGAAGTCGTCCGGGCGGTCCGCCCGCCGCCAGTTCGCCTCGGAGGCCGCGACCCAGGTCGCGCCCGCGTAGTCCAGCTCGCCGGCCTTGCGCGGCTTCTCCACGCCGGGCACCTGCCACCAGGCCCGCTTCACCTCGTCGCGCGCGAGCACGGCGACGGTGCCGGCCGCCACCACGGCGCCGCCGCCGATCAGCAGCGCACGCCGGCTGACGCCGTCGGCGGACTTCTTCCGCGACCGTCCGCCCGAGGGCTTCCGCGACGCCCTGGTGCTCCCGTTGTTGCCCATGTGATCACCAACGCATATCCGCGGGCGTTCGGTTCCCGGCGACCCGTACCCTGGAGGGGCTATGACTCAGACTTCCCAGCGCCCCCTGCGTGTCCTCGCCGCGATGTCGGGCGGCGTGGACTCCGCCGTCGCCGCGGCCCGCGCCGCCGAGGCGGGCCACGACGTGACCGGTGTCCACCTCGCCCTCTCCGCCAACCCCCAGTCCTTCCGGACCGGGGCGCGCGGCTGTTGCACCATCGAGGATTCCCGGGACGCCCGCCGCGCGGCCGACGTCATCGGTATCCCGTTCTACGTCTGGGACCTCGCGGAACGTTTCCGCGAGGACGTCGTGGACGACTTCGTCGCGGAGTACGAGGCCGGGCGCACGCCCAATCCGTGCCTGCGCTGCAACGAGAAGATCAAGTTCGCCGCGCTGCTGGACAAGGCTCTCGCTCTCGGCTTCGACGCCGTCTGCACCGGCCACTACGCCACCGTCGTGCTCGCCGAGGACGGCAGCCGCGAGCTGCACCGCGCCTCCGACATGGCCAAGGACCAGAGCTATGTGCTCGGCGTCCTGGACGAGAAGCAGCTCGCCCACGCCATGTTCCCGCTCGGCGACACCCTCACCACCAAGGACGAGATCCGCGCCGAGGCCGAGCGCCGCGGCCTGGCCGTCGCCAAGAAGCCCGACAGCCACGACATCTGCTTCATCGCCGACGGCGACACCCAGGGCTTCCTGGCGAACCGCCTCGGCGGCCCGGCCGAAGGCGACATCCTGGACGAGACCGGTACGAAGCTGGGCACCCACGACGGCGCGTTCGGCTTCACCATCGGCCAGCGCAAGGGCCTGAAGATCGGCCACCCGGCCCCCGACGGCAAGCCGCGCTACGTGCTCGACATCTCACCGGTCGACAACACGGTCACCGTCGGCCCGGTCGAGGCTCTCGACGTGACCTCCCTGACCGCCATCAAGCCGCGCTGGTGCGGAACGCCTCCGTCCGGCCCGGGAACGTACACCGCGCAGCTCCGCGCCCACGGCGGCGAGACCGAGGTGACGGCCGAGCTGGTGGACGGCACCGAGCTGAACGTCACCTTCACCGAGCCGGTCCGAGGCGTGGCGCCGGGCCAGGCGGTCGTCCTGTACGACGGCACGCGCGTGGTCGGCTCGGCCACCATCGCGACGACGGTGCGCCGCGAGCGGGTCCCCTCAGGAGCCTGAGGACTCCCGCTTCACGACGCCTGGCGTACGTACACGTCCCTGGCGAAGAAGTCCGCCAGCACCGGGGCCAGCACCTGCGGCGCCACCTCGCGCATCTGGCCCGTCAGCGTGCGGTGCCGGGCGCGCGGCAGGGCCTCGGCCAAGGTGCGGGTGGCGGCGCGGGCGCGGGCCGAGCTGAAGCCGCCGCAGACCACCAGGGTGCGGGCGGTGACGGCGGCGAACCGCTCCGCCGGGACCGCTCCGTCGCCGAGCACCGCGTCGTCGTACGCCAGCGTGTGCGCCAGCGCCTCCAGGCCTGGCCACTGAGGCGCGCGCCGCATCCGGGCCACCGTCGCCGCGTCGACGCCCGTCGCGGCCAGGAACAGCTCCACCGCCCCGCCCCGGTCACCGGCCGCCAGCAGGCGGTGCAGCCGTTCCGTGCGGGCGGCCTTGGAGCGGCGGCCGGAGACGCCGGGGGTGTAAGGCGGCTCGTAGACGGCGAGCAGCTCGACCGGAAGCCCGACGGCCGCCGCCTCCAGGGCCAGCGCGCCGCCGGAGTCCATCCCGAACACGCGCGCCTCCGGGCCCGCCGCCGCCACGACGGCGGCCAGGTCCTCGATCTCCCGGCGCACGCCGTCCGCACCGCTGCCACTGGCGCCGCGTCCCCGGCGGTCGTAGGTGACCACGGTGAAGCGCGGCGCCAGCAGCGCGGCCAGTGGCGCGTCGGTCGCCGCGGTGCTCAGCGCCCCGCCGACCAGTACCAGCGGTGGCCCCTCACCCTGGCGGCGGAAGGCGATCGGCGTGGCGTCGGCGGAGAGAATCCTGTCCATGGGAGGAGAGACCGGGACAACTCCCAGAACTCATCGCTCCGGCGGAAAGAACCTCGCAGGGCCGCGCGTCAGTCGGCCACCGGCTCCGTCTCGTAGAAGCAGAAGTGGTCCTTGACGGCGGCGACTTCGGGCTTCGGGTCCGGGTAGGCCCAGACGAGGTCGGCGGCGCCGGGCAGCGACCAGTAGGAGGCGTCGCCCTTGAACGGGCAGTGGGTGGTGGTGTCCGACGGGGTGAGCAGTTCGGTACGGACGTCCTCCGGCGGCAGGTAGTAGCGGTCCGGACAGCCCGTCTCGCGCAGGACGAGCGGCCGGCGGCTCTCGGCCAGCACCTGGCCCTCGTGGACCGCCCTGACGTGGACGGTGACCGGCTCGACGGTGATGTGGTGTCCTCGGGTGGAAGTCATGCCTCTCTCAGCGGCGTACGGCCCCGGAATCTTCCCCGCCCGCGCCCTGTCGGCCGAAATCCGCACCGGACTCACCGGAACGGGGGAGTGTCCGAGGCGGGTCGTACGGTGGCTCCATGAACATCTGCGTCTTCCTCTCCGCCGCCGACCTCGACGACCGCTACACCGTGCCCGCCCGCGAGTTCGCCGAGCTGCTCGGCAGAGGCGGCCACACGCTGGTCTGGGGCGGATCGGAAAGTGGCCTGATGAAGGTCGTCGCGGACGGTGTGCAGGCGGCGGGCGGGCGGCTCGTGGGGGTCTCGGTCGACTTCCTCGCCGCGAAGGCCCGGACGGATGCCGACGAGATGGTGATCGCCCGCGACCTCGCCGAGCGCAAGGCCCTCCTCCTGGCGAAGTCCGACGCCATCGTGATCATGGTCGGCGGGACCGGGACGCTGGACGAGGCCACCGAGATCCTGGAGCTGAAGAAGCACGGCAAGCACACCAAGCCGGTCGTCCTGCTCAACACGGCGGGCTTCTACGACGGGCTGCGCGAGCAGTTCCAGCGGATGGAGGACGAGGGGTTCCTGCCGCTGCCGCTGACCGAGCTGGTCTTCTTCGCCAAGGACGGCGTCGGCGCGCTCGCCTACCTGGAGGAGTCCGCCGGTCTCCAGTAGAAGACCCGGATCTAGGATCGCCCCATGCCTACCCACCTCATCACCGGCGCCGGTTCCGGCATCGGGGCCGCTGTCACCCGCCGCCTCCTGGAGCGCGGTGACGACCCCGTCCTGCTCGCCCGTGACGCCGGCCGCGCCAAGGAGTTCGCCGACCGCTATCCGGGCGCACGGACGCTCGTCGGCGACCTCGGCAACCCCGACCGGCTCTCCTGGGCGTTCGGACAGCAGGCCATGCCCGAGCGGATCGACACCCTGCTGCACATCGCGGGCGTCGTCGAGCTCGGCACCGTCGGCGAACTCACTCCCAAGGCCTGGCACTTCCAGCTCAACGCCAACCTCATCGCTCCGGCCGAGATCACCCGCCTCCTCATCCCGCAGCTCCGCGCAGCCCAGGGCCACGTCCTCTTCGTGAACTCCGGCGCCGGGCTCAACGCCCACGCCGGCTGGAGCGCGTACGCCGCGAGCAAGCACGGCCTCAAGGCGCTCGCCGACTCGCTGCGCCACGAGGAGCACGGCAACGGGGTCCGGGTCACCTCCGTCTATCCCGGGCGCACCGCCAGCCCGATGCAGGCCAAGGTGCACCAGCAGGAAGGCAAGGAGTACGACGCGGAGCGCTGGATCGACCCGGAGTCGGTGGCCACCACGATCCTGATGGCGATCGACCTGCCGCGCGACGCCGAGGTCAACGACCTCACGGTCCGCCCGGGCCGCTGACGCCCCGCGTACGCGGCGGGTGCGCGGAGGACCGTAGGCTTCCGGCGTGAGCGAGAAGAGCAAGTTGAGCGGGTGCCCGGCGACCGGGATCGGGTCCATGCCCGGAGGAGACGCGCGGGAGGCGGCGAAGACCGTCACCGGGTCCTTCGCCGACGGGCAGGGCATGCCGCACCTGGCGGAGCTGCCGGCGCGCGGCCCTGGCGCGGACATGATCGGCCGGACCATCGGCATGCTCGTCGAGATGTACGGGCACGTCGAGCCGAGCGGCTGGCGGATCAGCGACCGGCCCGGCCGCGACACCCGCCGCGCCCGCTCCTGGCTCGGCGAGGACCTGGACGCGCTGGAGGAGTTCACCCAGGGGTACGAGGGGCTGCTCAAGGTCCAGGCCGTCGGCCCGTGGACGCTCGCCGCCGCTCTCGAACTGCGCGGCGGCGAGGCCATGCTCGGCGACGCCGGTGCCTGCCGTGACCTGGCCGGTTCGCTGGCCGAGGGGCTCCGCGCGCACCTGGCCGAGGTGCGCCGCCGGATGCCCGGCGCCGAGGTGGTCCTCCAGCTGGACGAGCCTTCTCTCACCGCCGTCCTGCTCGGCCGGATCCGCTCCGCCAGCGGCTACCGCACCTACCGCGCCGTCGACCGCCAGCTCGTCGAGTCGGCGCTGCGCGACGTCCTCGCCGCAACGGGCGAGGACGGCACGGCGATCGTCCACTCCTGCGCTCCGGAGGTGTCTTTCGCGCTGCTGCGCCGGGCCGGGGCCGACGGCATCTCGTTCGACTTCTCTCTGCTCACGGAGCGTGAGGAGGAGGCGATCGGGGAAGCGGTCGAAGGCGGCACGCAGCTGTTCCTGGGCGTAGTGCCCTCCACCGACGCGGCAACGGGGTCATTGTCGGACCCGGGCGGTAGCGTCATGGGAGTCAGGACGCTGTGGAGCAGGCTGGGGCTGAATCCGGGGACTCTCGCCGAGTCCGTCGCGATCACCCCGTCGTGCGGTCTCGCGGGCGCGTCGCCCGCGTACGCCCGCACCGCGCTCGCCCACAGCGCCCGGGCGGCGAGGTCGCTCGCGGACAACCCTGAGTGACGGGGACGACGGGTACACAGGAGGACGGGACGATGGCGGGCGAAGAGCGGGTGGAGCAGGAGAGTTCGGTCCCGGCGGACGCGCGGGAGGAGCACGCGCTGCTGGCCGAGCAGATCGAGGAGCACCGCTTCCGGTATTACGTGAAGGACCAGCCGGTGGTCAGCGACGCCGAGTTCGACCGGCTGATGCGCTCCCTGGAGGCCCTGGAGGAGGAGCACCCGCCGCTCCGCACTCCGGACTCCCCGACCCAGAAGGTCGCCGGGCCCTACCGTACGGAGTTCACCTCCGTCGAGCACGCCGAGCGGATGCTCTCCCTGGACAACGCCTTCGACGACGAGGAGCTGGCCGCCTGGGCCGAGCGCGTCGCCAAGGATGTCGGCACGCCCGGCTACCACTTCCTGTGCGAGCTCAAGGTGGACGGGCTCGCCGTCAACCTCACCTACGAGCACGGCCGGCTGACCCGGGCGGCGACCCGCGGTGACGGCCGCACCGGCGAGGACATCACGCCCAACGTCCGCACGATCGCGGAGATCCCGCACCGGCTGAAGGGCGACGACGTCCCCGCGCTGGTCGAGATCCGCGGCGAGGTCTTCTTCCCGATGGAAGGCTTCGAGGAGCTGAACGCCCGGCTGGTGGCCGCCGACGACAAGCCGTTCGCCAACCCGCGCAACGCGGCGGCCGGTTCGCTGCGCCAGAAGGACCCGAAGGTCACCGCCACCCGTCCGCTCCACATGGTGGTCCACGGCATCGGCGCCCACGAGGGCCTCACGCTCGACCGCCTCTCCCAGGCGTACGACCTCCTCCACTCCTGGGGCCTGCCCACCGCCAAGCACAACAAGGTCGTCGACTCCCTCGCAGGCGTACGGGAGTTCATCGCGTACTTCGGCGAGCACCGGCACTCCGTGGAGCACGAGATCGACGGGGTCGTCGTCAAGCTCGACGAGATCCCGCTCCAGGGCCGCCTCGGCGCCACCTCACGCGCCCCGCGCTGGGCCATCGCCTGGAAGTACGCCCCGGAGGAGGTCAACACCAAGCTGGTCAACATCCGCGTCGGCGTCGGCCGCACCGGCCGCGTCACGCCGTACGCCCAGGTCGAGCCGGTCGAAGTGGCCGGTTCCGAGGTCGAGTTCGCCACCCTCCACAACCAGAACGTGGTCAAGGCCAAGGGCGTCCTCATCGGTGACACCGTGGTCCTCCGCAAGGCGGGCGACGTCATCCCGGAGATCCTCGGCCCCGTCGTCGACCTGCGCGACGGCACCGAGAAGCCGTTCGAGATGCCGACGCACTGCCCCGAGTGCGGTACGGAGCTGCGCCCGATGAAGGAGGCCGACATCGACCTCCGCTGCCCCAACGCCCGCACCTGCCCGGCCCAGCTGCGCGAGCGCGTCTTCTACCTCGCCGGACGCAAGAGCCTCGACATCGACCACTTCGGCTATGTGGCCGCCGCCGCCCTGACCCGGCCCCTGGAGCCCGCCGAGCCGGTTCTGAAGGACGAGAGCGGCCTGTTCGACCTCACCATCGAGCAGCTGCTGCCGATCCGGGCGTACGTCCTGGACCAGGACAGCGGGCTGCCCAAGCGCGACCCGAAGACCGGCGAGGAGAAGATCGCCACCGTCTTCGCCAACCAGCAGGGCGAGCCGAAGAAGAACGCGGTGGCCATGCTGGAGGGCATCGCCGCCGCCAAGGAGGCACCGCTGGCCCGGATCCTCACCGGGCTCTCCATCCGCCACGTCGGGCCGGTCGCCGCCCAGGAGCTGGCTCGCCAGTTCCGCTCCATCGACCGCATCGACGAGGCCACCGAGCAGGAGCTGGTCGACGCGGACGGAGTCGGCCCCATCGTCGCCGCCTCCGTCAAGCAGTGGTTCGCCGAGGACTGGCACCGCGAGATCGTGCGGAAGTGGCGCGAGGCCGGGGTCCGGATGGCCGACGAGGGCTCGGACGAGGAGCAGGGCCCCCGCCCGCTCGAAGGCCTCACCGTCGTCGTCACCGGCACCCTCACCGGCTACACGCGGGACGGCGCGAAGGAGGCGCTCCAGAGCCTCGGAGCGAAGGTCACCGGGTCGGTGTCGAAGAAGACCGCGTTCGTGGTCGTCGGCGACAACCCCGGCTCCAAGTACGACAAGGCCATGCAGCTGAAGGTTCCCGTGCTGGACGAGGCCGGCTTCGCCGTCCTGCTGGAACAGGGCCCGGACGCGGCACGGGAGGCGGCCCTGCCGGTGCCGGAGCCGGCGGCGGCCGAGCCGGAAGCGGCCACGGAGTAGCGGCGCGTCACGGCTCCCACGGCTCCCACGCCTCTCGCGACCCGCACGCCACTCCCGGACATCCCCTGTTCGCCGTATCGAGACGACTCCGTGACGCGACCCCGGCGTGGCGCGCTCCGGGAAGGGAAGAAACGGGGCAGAGGGGCGAAGAAGGGTCGGCCGGACCCCGAACGGTCCACCGGCATCACCCGTTCGGCCCATAGCAGATGGTGACGGGTCGTCGGTTCGCCTTCGGCAAGAGCGGTGGAGCGCTGCCCCTGGACGCCTTTCGCGGCCTACTGTTGAGGGGTAGCGCCTGCCGGTCCACGGCCGCCCGTCCGGGGCCGTGGGAGAAAGAGAGCGGGGGCCACCGAGGGACTTCGGCACCGCCGGCTGTGAGAGGGACGGAATGAAACCGACCGAGAGCGCCGCCCCGGTGTCGCGGCTGCAAGGTTTCGTCGGCCTCACGACCCCTGTGGGCGCCGCCGTCATCGCGATCGCCGCGTTACTGCTGGCGGCCGGCTTCTACCGGACCGTGCAGGACGGCCACGCCCTCTTCCCGGACGGTGCCGTGGGCTGGTCGATCGCCGTCCTCACCGGGATCATCGTCGGCCACCTGGTCGCGCTCGGCCGCGACCGCTGGTGGGGCGGGACCGGTTCCGGTGCCGCCCTCACCCTCGCCGTCCTGCTGCTCTACGGCTGGCTGCCCGCCGGACTGGTCAGCCTGGTCGTCGTGGTCCTCGTCGGAAGCGCCCGCAGACACCGCTGGTGGCAGGGGCTGCTGCACGGCGCGGTGGACATCCTCGGCATCGCGGCGGCGGCGCTCGTGCTGGCCGCGTTCGGCGTGGTGCCGACCGTGGAGCGGCCCTGGCTGCCACTCGACTGGTCCATCGCCGCCGTGCCGGAACTGGTCCTGACGGCGTCGACGTATCTGCTCGTCACCCGGGTCCTGCTCTGGTACGCGGGAGCCCCGCAGAACGGCGGGCTGCCGACCATCGCCCGCACCGCTCTGCTGCGCCAAGGGCTCGTCGCCGTCGCGCTGCTCGGCCTCGCGCCGCTGATCTGCGTCGTCGCGATGTCCATGCCCGTCGTCCTGCCGCTCTTCGCGGTCCCGCTGATCGCGCTGGACTCCACGCTCTGGATCGCCCGCGCCCGCGCCGAGGAGCAGCTGCGCGATCCGCTGACCGGCCTGCCCAACCGCCAGTGGCTGCTGGAGCGGACCTGGTCGGCGCTGGAGGACGCCGAGAGCGTCGGCACCCGGTCGGCGCTGGTCCTGATCGACCTGGACCGCTTCCGCGCCGTCAACGACACCCTCGGCCACCTGGCCGGCGACCGGCTGCTGCTCCAGATAGCGGAACGTCTGCGCCTGGCCCTGCCGCCCGGCGCCGAGGCGGCCAGGCTCGGCGGCGACGAGTTCGCCGTACTCCTGCCACAGGCCGACTCGACCACCAGCGCCCAGCGCGTCGCCCGACACCTGGTCGCCGAGCTGTCCTCGCCGCTCGACCTGGACGGTCTGGTCCTCGTGCTGGAGGCCAGCGCCGGCGTCGCCGTCTACCCGGACCACGCGCTGGACGCCGAGGGCCTGCTGCGCCGCGCGGACGTCGCGATGTACCAGGCCAAGCGCGACCGGACGGGCGTGGAGGTCTACGAGTCGAAGCGGGACAGCAACACTCCGGACCGGCTCGGACTGCTCGGCGATCTGCGCCGGGCGCTGGACGCGGGCGACGTCGAGCTGCACTACCAGCCCAAGGTCCGCTTCGACGGCCAGGTCGCCGGCCTGGAGGCGCTGGTGCGCTGGGTGCATCCGGAGCGCGGCCGGGTCCCTCCGGACGAGTTCATCGCCATCGCGGAGTCCTCCGGCCTGATGCCGCACCTCACGGAGTACGTGCTGGAGACGGCGCTCGCGCAGGTAGCCCGGTGGCGCGCTCAGGGCCTCTTCGTGCCGGTCGCGGTCAACGTCTCGCCGCGCGACGTCCACACCCCCGGTTTCGCGGGCGGGGTCGCGGCTCGGCTCGCCCGGCACGGCGTACCGGCCTCGGCGCTCCAGCTGGAGATCACCGAGCATGTGCTCCTGGAGGACCCGCAGCGGGCCGCCGACACCTTGGCCGGACTGACCGCGCACGGCGTGAAGATGTCCTTGGACGACTTCGGTACGGGGTACTCCTCGCTCGTCCATCTGCGCCGGCTTCCCGTGAGCGAGCTGAAGATCGACCGCTCCTTCGTGGCCCGCCTCGCTCTGGACCACGAGGACGGCGAGATCGTCCGCTGCACGATCGACCTGGCCCACTCGCTCGGCCTGGTCGTCGTCGCTGAGGGCGTCGAGGACGACGAGACCTGGGAGCGGCTGCGGGACCTGAGGTGCGACGCGGTGCAGGGCTGGCTGGTGGCGGCCGCGATGCCGCCGCAGGAGACGACGGCCTGGCTCCGGGCGCGCGGCGAGCACGGCTGGCGCCGCCCGGCCGAGCTGGAGGCCCAGGCGGCGGCCACCGCGGCCAACGGCAAGCCGGAGGGCAAGCAGCACCCTCAGGGACGTACGGTCTCGGGCCCGGCGACGGCCTGAGGCGCGGGCCCGGGCTCGTACCGAAAAGCCGGGAACCCGTACCGAAAACGTCTGAAAGGGGTGGCCCGATCGGGGTGGGACACCCGGCCTGACCGGACCCCATAGGATTGGGGGCCGGTGGCACATTTCCACCTGCCGCGCGACGCCTGGCACGCACGCTCGCCGCGTTGCCGAAACGCCCACGTGACTCCGCCACGAGGGCGCTCCGGCGCCTTGCGATCGCACGCACCGGACGCCGCGTGGCCCGCCCTTCGGACGGACGGTGGAAATGTGCCACCGGCCCCCAGCCCAAAACCACACACCAACCCCTGAGGATCGCTGCATGCCTGGCATCACGCGCGAGGAGGTCGCCCACCTCGCCCGGCTGGCGCGTCTGGAGCTGAAGGGCGAAGAGCTCGATCACTTCGCCGGTCAGCTCGACGACATCATCGGCGCGGTCGCCCGCGTCTCCGAGGTCGCCGACCAAGACGTACCGCCGACCTCCCACCCGCTGCCGCTGACCAACGTCATGCGCGCGGACGAGGTCCGTCCGTCGCTCACCCCCGCGCAGGCGCTCTCCGGCGCCCCGGCCCAGGAGCAGCAGCGTTTCAAGGTGCCGCAGATCCTGGGGGAGGACTAATCGCCATGACGGACATCATCAAGCTCACCGCGGCCGAGATCGCCGCGAGGATCGCCTCCGGCGAGCTGACCGCCGTCGAGGTCACCGAGGCCCACCTGGCCCGGATCGACGCCGTCGACGAGAAGGTCCACGCCTTCCTGCACATCGACCGCGAAGGCGCGCTCGCCCAGGCCCGTGCCGTGGACGCCAAGCGCGAGGCGGGCGAGAAGCTCGGCCCGCTGGCCGGCGTCCCGCTCGCGCTGAAGGACATCTTCACCACCAAGGACATGCCGACCACCGTCGGTTCCAAGATCCTTGAGGGCTGGGTCCCGCCGTACGACGCGACGCTGACGCAGAAGCTGCGCGCCGCCGACATCGTCATCCTCGGCAAGACCAACATGGACGAGTTCGCCATGGGGTCCTCCACCGAGAACAGCGCCTACGGTCCCACCGGCAACCCGTGGGACCTCACCCGCATCCCCGGCGGCTCCGGCGGCGGCTCCTCCGCGGCCCTCGCCTCCTACGAGGCCCCGCTCGCCATCGGCACGGACACCGGCGGCTCGATCCGCCAGCCCGCCGCCATGACCGGCACGGTCGGCGTCAAGCCCACCTACGGCGGCGTCTCCCGCTACGGCATGGTCGCCTTCTCGTCCTCGCTGGACCAGGGCGGGCCCTGCGCCCGTACGGTCCTGGACGCGGCGCTGCTCCACGAGGCGATCGCCGGCCACGACCCGCTGGACTCGACCTCCATCGACGCGCCGGTCCCGCCGGTCGTCGAGGCCGCGCGCAACGGCTCCGTACAAGGCATGCGCGTCGGCGTCGTCAAGCAGTTCCGCGGCGAGGGCTACCAGGCCGGCGTCCTCCAGCGCTTCGACGAGTCGGTCGAGCTGCTGAAGTCGCTCGGCGCCGACATCGTCGAGCTGGACTGCCCGTCCTTCGACCTGGCGCTCTCGGCGTACTACCTGATCGCGCCGTCCGAGTGCTCCTCCAACCTGGCCCGCTTCGACGCCATGCGCTACGGCCTGCGGGTCGGTGACGACGGTACGAAGTCGGCCGAGGAGGTCACCGCGCTCACCCGCGAGGCCGGCTTCGGCGACGAGGTCAAGCGCCGCATCATCCTGGGCACGTACGCGCTGAGCTCCGGCTACTACGACGCGTACTACGGCTCGGCCCAGAAGGTCCGCACCCTCATCACCCAGGACTTCGAGAAGGCCTTCGAGCAGGTCGACGTGATCGTCTCCCCGACGACGCCGACCACCGCCTTCCCGATCGGCGAGCGCGCCGACGACCCGATGGCGATGTACCTCGCGGACCTGTGCACCATCCCCACCAACCTGGCAGGCAACTCCGCCATGTCGCTCCCGTGCGGCCTGGCCCCGGAGGACGGACTGCCGGTCGGACTGCAGATCATCGCCCCCGCCATGAAGGACGACCGGCTCTACAAGGTCGGAGCCGCCGTCGAGGCCGCGTTCGTGGAAAAGTGGGGGCACCCGCTGCTCGAGGAGGCTCCGTCGCTGTGAGTGCCATGGCAAAGAAGGCCAAGAACTTCAAGAAGTCCAAGACCGGGCTGTACGTCGCGCTCGGCAGTACCGCGTTCGGCGCGATCAGCGTCGCCAAGCAGGCGAAGCTCGCCCGCACCGACAACGACGTGCTGCGTCTCGTCGACGCGGCCGTCTCCGCGGCCGCCATCGTCACCGGACTCGCGATCCTCTATCGCGAACTGAAGCGTCTGGGCGACGAAGACGTCCTGCTGGGCTGAGAGGGAAAGTTTCACCGTGACTGTCACCGACCTGGTGTCGTACGAGGACGCGCTCGCGTCCTACGACCCCGTCATGGGCCTCGAAGTCCATGTCGAACTCGGCACCAAGACCAAGATGTTCTGCGGCTGCTCCACGGAGCTGCAGCAGGGCGCCAACTCCCAGACCTGTCCGGTCTGCCTCGGACTGCCCGGCGCGCTGCCGGTCGTCAACGAGATCGGCGTGGAGTCGGCCATCAAGATCGGCCTCGCGCTCCACTGCGAGATCGCCGAGTGGTGCCGCTTCGCCCGGAAGAACTACTTCTATCCGGACATGCCGAAGAACTTCCAGACCTCGCAGTACGACGAGCCGATCGCCTTCAACGGCTATCTGGACGTCCAGCTGGAGGACGGCGAGATCTTCCGCGTGGAGATCGAGCGCGCCCACATGGAGGAGGACACCGGCAAGTCGACGCACGTCGGCGGCGCCACCGGCCGTATCCACGGAGCGTCCCACTCCCTGCTCGACTACAACCGGGCCGGCATCCCGCTCATCGAGATCGTCACCAAGCCGATCGAGGGAGCCGGGGCGCGTGCGCCGGAGGTCGCCAAGGCGTACGTCGCCGAGCTCCGTGAGCTGATCAAGGCGCTCGGCGTCTCCGAGGCGCGCATGGAGATGGGCCAGATGCGCTGCGACGTCAACCTGTCGCTGCGCCCGCACGGCCGCGAGGCGTTCGGTACGCGCTCCGAGACGAAGAACGTGAACTCGCTGCGTTCGGTCGAGCGGGCCGCGCGCTTCGAGATCCAGCGCCACGCGGCGGTGCTCTCCTCGGGCGGCACGATCGTGCAGGAGACCCGGCACTTCCACGAGGAGGACGGCTCCACCACGGCCGGCCGCATCAAGGACAACGCCGAGGACTACCGCTACTTCCCCGAGCCGGACCTGGTCCCCGTCGCGCCCGCGCGCGACTGGGTCGAGGAGCTGCGCAAGGGCCTCCCCGAGCTGCCCCGGCTGCGCCGGGCGCGGCTCAAGGAGGAGTGGGGTGTCAACGCGCACGACATGCAGTCCATCCTCAACGCGGGCGCGGTCGACCTGATCGTCGCCACGATCGAGGCGGGCGCTCCGGCGGACCAGGCCCGCAAATGGTGGATGGGCGAGCTGGCCCGTAACGCCAACGAGACCGGCCGCGGCCTGGACGAGCTCCCGATCACTCCGGCGCAGGTCGCCCGGGTGGCCGCGCTCGTCGCCAAGGGCGACCTCAACGACAAGCTGGCCCGCCAGGTCATCGAGGGCGTCCTCGCGGGCGAGGGCGACCCGGACACCGTGGTCGAGAAGCGCGGTCTGAAGGTCGTCTCGGACGAGGGCGCGCTGTCCACGGCCGTGGACGAGGCCATCGCCGGCAACGCGGCCATCGCGGACAAGATCCGCGGCGGCAAGGTCGCGGCGGCGGGCGCGCTCGTCGGCGCGGTCATGAAGGCCACCCGCGGACAGGCGGACGCGGCGCGCGTGCGCGAGCTGATCCTGGAGAAGCTCGGCGTCGAGGGCTGATCACCTGATCGTCCCCGGAGGGGCGGTGCACCCGTACGTACTCACCTACGCGCGGGCGCACCGCCCCTTCAGCCGTCCTCCGCCGAACCCCGAGGATCCCGCTGAACACCGTCACCGCCGAGCTCGTCTCCTTCGCCCTGCTCCTGGGCGTGCTCGCCTTCGCCGTCGTACGCCCACGGGGTCTGCCGGAGGCGACCGTCGCCGTGCCCGCCGCCGTCCTCGTGGTGGCCGCCGGCGCGGTGTCCTGGCCCGAGGCGCGGGAGCAGGCCGGCGAACTGCTGCCCGTCGTCGGGTTCCTCGCCGCGATCCTCGTGCTGGCCCAGCTCTGCGCCGACGAAGGGCTCTTCCGGGCCGCCGGGGATCTGGTGGCCCGTGCCTGCCGGGGCCGGACCCGGCCGCTGCTCGGCGGGGTCTTCGTCGTGGCCTCGCTCATCACCGCCGTCCTCAGCCTGGACGCCACCGTCGTCCTGCTCACTCCGGTCGTCCTCGCCACGGCGGCCCGGGTCGGCGCGCGGCCGCGCCCGTACGTCTACGCCTGCGCGCACCTGGCCAACTCCGCCTCGCTCCTGCTCCCGGTCTCCAACCTCACCAACCTGCTGGCGTTCACCGCGAGCGGCCTCTCCTTCACGCGGTTCGCCGCGCTGATGGCGCTGCCGTGGCTGGCCGCGATCGCCGTGGAGTACGCGGTGTTCCGGCGCGCGTTCAAGGCCGACCTGGCCGCCGGAGCGCACGCGCCGGACCCGGAGGCCGAGCGCACGCCCGTACCGGTCTTCACGCTCGTCGTGCTGGCGCTGACGCTGGCCGGGTTCGTCGTCACCTCGTTCGCCGGGGCCGAGCCGCTGTGGGCCGCGCTGGCGGGAGCGGCGGTGCTGGCCGTACGGGCGCTCGCCAAGCGCGAGACCACGCCGGCCGCCGTCGTCCGCTCGGCCAACCCGCTGTTCTGCCTCTTCGTCCTCGCGCTCGGCGTCGTCGTCAAGGCGGTGGTCGACAACGGCCTCGGCGACGGCATCGCCGCGCTCCTGCCCGACGGCGACACGCTGCCCGCGCTCCTCGGCGTCGCCGTGGTCGCCGCGCTGCTGGCCAACCTGATCAACAACCTGCCCGCGATCCTGGCCCTGCTCCCGATCGTCGCGGCGGCCGGACCCGGACCGCTGCTCGCCGCCTTGATCGGGGTCAACATCGGCCCCAACCTCACGTACGTCGGATCGCTCGCGACTCTCCTCTGGCGCCGCATCCTGCACGCCCACGGCGACCCGCCGGAGCTCGGCCACTTCACCCGGCTCGGCCTCGCGACCGTACCGGCGACGCTTCTCGCCTCGACGCTCGCGCTCTGGGGATCGCTGCACCTCATCGGCGTGTAGAGCGCTGCTTGGACTTCTCGTCCGACCTCTTGGACGTTCACCACCGGGCCGTACGCAGTCCTTCCCGACGCCACCTGACCTGACTAGCTTCCGGGCTGTAACCACCGATGCACGGGAGGCTCTTTTGACCACGGACATGTCACGGCGGCGGCTCTTCGCTCTCGGCGGAGGCGCGCTCGGCGCAGCTGCGGCCGGATCGTTCCTGCCGCCGTCGCTCCAGGCAGCCATCGCCGCGCAGCCCGCCCGCACGGCGGGGTCCGGCGGGCTCGGGGCCATCAAGCACGTGGTGATCCTCATGCAGGAGAACCGTTCCTTCGACCACTACTTCGGCACCTTGCGCGGCGTACGCGGCTTCGGCGACCGCAACGCCATCGAGCTGCCCACCGGCGGGACCGTCTTCGAGCAGCCCGGCGCGTCCGGCACCGCCGTCCTGCCGTTCCCGGTGCGCGGCGCGGCCGAGGAGCAGCGACAGGACCTCCAGTACATCGGTGCTCTCGACCACTCCTGGAGCGGCGGCGCGAAGGCCTGGGGCGGCGGCTGGATGAACGGCTGGATCAGCGCCAAGACCGCGGCCACCATGGCGTACTACGACCGCCGCGACATCCCGCTCCACTACGAGCTGGCCGACACCTTCACCGTCTGCGACGCGTACCACTCCTCCATCCACACCTCCACCAGCCCCAACCGCAACCACCTCTGGAGCGGCAAGACCGGCTTCGAGGCGAACGGGAAACGGGCCGTCGGCAACGACGCGTACAACGAGGGCAGCCATCCCGGCTACGACTGGTCGACGTACGCCGAGCGGCTGGAGAAGGCGGGCCGCAGCTGGCGGACGTACACGGAGTGGGAGAACTTCACCGACAACCAGATCGAGTTCTACGCCACCTTCAAGGCCATCGCCCGCAAGGCGCTCGCCAGGACCGGCGGTCCTACGTACATGGAGGCCTTCTACGCCAAGGTGCGCGGTGCCTCCGCCGCCGAGCGCGAGCGGCTGCTCGGGCTGCTGGAGGAAGGCGTCGCGACCCTCACGAAGCAGGAGCGGAGCCTGTTCGAGCGCGGGCTGCGCCGGGTCCCGACCGGGACACTCGCCGACGCGTTCGCCAAGGACGTGGCGGCCGGGACGCTGCCGGAGGTCTCCTACCTGGTGCCCTCGGCCATCGACTCCGAGCATCCGAGCACCTCCTCGCCGGTGCACAGCGCCACCATCGTCTACAAGATCCTGGACGCGCTCGGCAAGCATCCGGACGTCTGGCGCCACACCGCCGTACTGATCAACTACGACGAGAACGACGGCTTCTTCGACCATGTCCCGCCGCCCGTCGCACCGCCGGAGGTGACCGAGGAGCAGTGGGAGGGCCGCCCGACCGGGCTCGGCATCCGGGTGCCGCTGCTCGTGGTCTCGCCGTGGACCGTCGGCGGGTACGTCTGCTCCGAGGTCTTCGACCACACCTCGGTCATCCGCTTCCTGGAGCGCTGGACCGGCGTGAAGGAGCCCAACATCGGCGACTGGCGGCGCCGCGTCACCGGCGACCTCACCTCGGCCTTCGACTTCACCCGGCCCCGCCGCAAGCCCGCCGTCCAGGCGCCCGGCCCGATCCCGCCGCTGAGCGGCCGCTGGCAGCCGAAGCCGCCGTCCGTCCAGCACCTCCCGGAGCAGGAGCCCGGCGTACGCCCGGCGCGCCCGCTGCCGTACCAGCCGGACGCGCAGGTCAGGCGGGCAGGCGGTGGCCTGAGGGTGGAGCTGAGCAACGGCGGCCGGTCCTCGGCACACTTCACGCTCTATCCGTACGCCGGTGAGTTCGCGGCTCCGCAACACCGGGACGTCCGGGGCTCGGCCCACTGGACCGTTCCGCCGGCCGGAGACACGTACCGCTTCACGGTCACCGGGCCGAACGGCTTCCGGCGCGAGTTCGCCGGGCCGGTCCACGGCGGCGCGGAGGTCACCACACGGATCGACACCCGTGACCGCGATGTGCACCTCACGCTGCGCAACACCGGCCGCCGGCCGCTGACCTTCCTCGTCCGGCCGCTCGGCTACGTCGACGAGGACGACCTGCACGACTGGGTCCGCCGCGTCACCGTCAAGCCGGGCCGGCACCGTACGGTCGTGCACTCCGCGGCCGACGCGCACGGCTGGTACGACCTCGCCGTCACGGCCGACGGCGAGGACGGCTTCCGGCGGCGGCTCATGGGCCACATCGAGAACGGCCGGGCGAGCGTCTCGGGCTGACCGGCGACCGGCGGTGCATGTCCTGTGCAGGAAGCAGATCAACCTCTGTGACCATGGCCACCAAACGGACAAAGGATCACTTTCTGCTGAGAGAGTGGCGGTCCAGGTCATGCGACGTTTGCGGGCAGATCACGTCATCTGCGGGTAAAGGTCCACGAACCCGCAGGGAGCTCGTCCGTTGGCTGCCATCGCCCGCTGGTGCATCAAGCACCGCCTTCTCGCCGTCCTCATCTGGCTCGCCGCCCTCGGCGGTACGGCCGCCGCGGCGGGGTTCGCGGGTTCCGCGTACTCCAACGACTACGAGGTGCCCGGTACGGAGTCCGGCCGGGCCACCGAGCTGCTCTCGCGCGGCTTCACCGACCTCGGCGGCGACACCGACACCGTGGTCTGGCACACCACCGGCTCCACGGTGCGGGCCGCCGCCGTCGAACAGACGATGACCCGCACGTTCCACGCCATCGACGCCCTGCCCGGCGTCGGCGCGGTCACCGGCCCGTACGGCGCCGAAGGCACCGGCCAGATCAGCGAGGACGGCCGCACCGCCTACGCCACGGTCACCTTCGACCGTCCCGCCGACGAGATCTCCGCCTCCCAGGCGCAGGCCCTTGTCGACACCGCGAAGGAAGCCGAGGCGGACGGGCTCCAGGTGGAGCTCGGCGGCACCGCCGTCGCCCTCACCGAGGCGCCCTCCGCCCACATCGCCGAGGCCGTCGGCGTGCTCGTCGCCGCCGTGGTCCTCTTCCTCGCCTTCGGCTCGCTCGCCGCCAGCCTGCTGCCCATCGCCACCGCTCTGGTCTCCGTCGGCACCGCCTACGCGGGCATCGTCCTGCTCGGCCATGTGATGACCGTGGCGGACTTCGCGCCGATGCTCGGCATGCTCATCGGGCTCGGCGTCGGCATCGACTACGCGCTCTTCATCGTGACCCGCCACCGCAGAGGGCTCCGGCGCGGCATGTCCGTCGACGAGGCGGCGCAGAACGCCGTCACGACCACCGGACGCGCGGTCGTCTTCGCCGGCGCCACCGTCTGTATCGCGCTGCTCGGCATGCTGATCCTGCGGCTCAGCTTCCTCAACGGCGTCGCCATCGCCGCCTCGCTCACCGTCGTGCTGACCGTGGCCGCCTCCGTCACGCTGCTGCCGGCTCTCCTCTCCCGCATCGGGATGCGGGCCCTCAGCCGGCGCGAACGCCGCCGGCTCGCCGAACACGGACCGCGCCCCGACCTGCCCACCGGCTTCGCCGCCCGCTGGTCCGCCTTCGTCGAGCGCCACCCGAAGCTGCTCGGCGGCATCGCGGCCGTCGTCATGACCGTCCTCGCGCTGCCGGCACTCGGCCTCCACCTCGGCACCTCCGACCAGGGCAACAACCCGGCCACGACCACCACCCGCCAGGCGTACGACCTGATCGCCGACGGCTTCGGCCCCGGCGTCAACGGCCCGCTCACCATCGCCGCCCAGCTCGACGGCGCGGACGACCGGCTCGCGCTGGACTCGCTGCCGGAGCAGCTCCGTACCACCGAAGGCGTCGCCTCCGTCGGCCCGGTCACGTACAACGGCGGCGGCGACACCGCCTTCCTCACCGTCGTCCCCGACTCCGCGCCCCAGTCGCAGCAGACCAGCGAGCTGGTCGACCGGATCCGGGAGGACGTGCTGCCGCCGGTCGAGGACGCCAGCTCGCTGGAGACGTACGTCGGCGGCGTGACCGCGAGCTACGACGACTTCGCCGAGATCATCGTCGGCAAGCTGCCGCTGTTCGTCGGGGTCGTCATCGGCCTCGGCTGTCTGCTCCTGCTCCTCGCCTTCCGCTCCATCGGCATCCCGGTCAAGGCCGCCGTCATGAACGTGGCCGCCGTCGCCTCCTCCTTCGGCGTCGTCGTCGCCGTCTTCCAGTGGGGCTGGGGGAGTGAGCTGCTCGGCCTCGGCAGCGCCGGGCCCATCGAACCCTTCCTGCCGGTGATCATGGTCTCGGTCCTCTTCGGCCTCTCCATGGACTACCAGGTCTTCCTGGTCGGCCGGATGTACGAGGAGTGGCTGGAAACCGGTGACAACCGGCGCTCGGTCCGGGTCGGCCTCGCGGAGACCAGCCGGGTGATCAACTCCGCCGCCGTCATCATGATCTCCGTCTTCCTCGCCTTCGTGCTCAGCGGCGACCGGGTGATCGCCATGTTCGGCATCGCGCTGGCCACCGCCGTCGCTCTGGACGCCTTCGTCCTGCGCACCCTGCTGGTGCCGGCCCTGATGCACATGCTCGGCGGCGCGAACTGGTGGCTGCCCGGCTGGCTGGACCGCCGGCTGCCCCGGATCAGCATCGAGCCGCCCGACACCGTGGTGGACCATGCGAAGATCCCGGAGGCGCGCGTCACGGAGGTGGGCGCCGCATCGGCAGAGGAGGAGCACGATGTTCGCCGTATCCCTGGGTGAGGACGGCGCCGAGCTGCGTCCGCTGGAGGTCTGGCAGGCCGAGGAGTTCCTCGCCCACATGGACCGGGCGCGCGAGCTGGTCGACCCGTGGATCCCGTTCGCCTCTTTCGCCACCGACGTGGACTCGGCGCGCGCTCTGCTCCAGCGGTACGCGGACAAGCAGGCGGCCGACACCGGACGGCTCCACGGCATCTGGCTGGACTCCACGCTCGTCGGCGGTGTCCTGTTCCGGACCTTCGACGCGCGGACGGGCACCTGCGAGATCGGCGTCTGGCTGGAGCCCGCCGCCCAGGGCCGCGGCCTGATCACCCGGGCCGCCGAGCGCCTGATCGACTGGGCGGTGGACGAGCGCGGCATGCACCGCGTCGAGTGGGTCGCGGCCACCGCCAACACCCGCTCCATCGCGGTGGCCAAGCGGCTCGGCATGACCCGCGACGGCGTGCTGCGCCAGAACTACCTCTACCGAGGCGTACGCCACGACTCGGAGCACTGGTCCGTACTGGCCCCGGAATGGCGGTCCCGCACCGGGCGCTGAGCGGCGGCGTTAAGAGGGCTCTCATCCGGGGCCCCTAGCGTGCGGCACATGAACACCACCCCCTCCAAGACGACCGACCTCTCCAAGACGGCCACACCGGCCGACGACCCCGCCGACGCCGTTACGGAGGACACCACCGCGACCGCCGCGCCGGACGGGACTCCGGTGGCCGCGAATCCCTCCGACGAGGCCGAGGCTTTCGACGAGGCCGAGGACGACGACCTGGAACCCGACGCCTTCACCGAGGCCCGCCACGGCGTCGGCGCGGGCGCCACGGCCGTGGTCTCCGCCGCACTCGGCATCGTCGCGCTGACCGGCGCCTGGTCCGGCCGCGTCGCCGCCGAGCGCGAGACCCTGCTGGGCCAGATCCAGACCGCGGGCGGCTCCAGCGCGGCCCAGCAGATCTCCGAGATCTACGGCGACGCCTGGCACACCACGGCCCTGGTCAACGGCGTCTTCGCGGTGCTGGCCCTGCTCGTCGGCGCCTTCGTCCTGGCCCGCCCGGCCTTCGGCACCCCGGCCACGAGGCCGCAGCCCGCCTGGATCCGAGCGGTCGCGCTGGCCGGAGTCGCGCTCGGCACCCTCGGCGTACTGATCTCCGCGGGCATGTACTTCGACCTGTTCCTCTCCCTGCCGGTGGCGGGCACACCGGCGGGCTGAGCCACGGGAGCACCTCCTGCGCGATCCGGGCCCGCACCGGCGGACCCGGACCGTCAGCGCTCGGGCGGCCCGTCGTGGCCGTCGTCCCCGGCGCCCCGGGCCTCGCGGCCGCGCGCCGGCTCCGTGACGAGGCGGGTGCGCGGGGCGAGCACGGCGTCCTGCTCCAAGGGCGCCTCTCGCATGTGGCCCGGCCCGTCCGGGACCGGCTCCGCCTCCGGGGCGCGGACCGTCACCTTGCCGGACGTGAGGTCTATCGGGCCGCGGGCCGGGTCGCCGGCCACCACGTCCACCCGGCTCAGCTCCAGCCGCTTCCGCTCGTCGTCGGTGTGCTTGCGGCCCGGCGCGAAGAGCTCCTCGAAGAAATTGAACACGGTCGTGCTCCCTCCGGCATGGTGCGCGGCTGGTGGATACGGGTGTCCGCCTACTCCACTTCGACCAGCAGGATCCTGTCGTCTCCCGGCTTCGGCTCTCCCCGGCCGTCCGTATTGCTGGTGACCAGCCAGAGCCGGTCGCCGCCCGCGCTCACCACGGTGCGCAGCCGGCCGTGCTTCTCCTCCAGGAACGCCTGGGGATCCGCCAAAGGTTCCTTCGCCTGGTCGCCGGAGAGCGGGATCCGCCAGAGCCGCTCGCCGCGCAGCCCGGCCATCCAGATCGAGCCCTCCGCGTACGCGATACCGCTGGGCGAGGCCTCGGAGGTCTTCCACTGGGCCACCGGGTCGATGAACCCGTCCTCGCCCTCCTGGCCCTCCACCTCGGGCCACCCGTAGTTGCCGCCGGGCTCGACCAGGTTCAGCTCGTCCCAGGTGTTCTGGCCGAACTCGGCCGCCCACAGCCGCTTCCGCGCGTCCCAGGCGAGCCCCTGCACATTGCGGTGCCCGTACGAATACACCACCGAGTCCGCCTCCGGGTTGCCGTGCACCGGCTCCCCGTCCGGGGTCATCCGCAGGATCTTGCCCGCGAGCGACTCCTTGTCCTGCGCCAGCCCGGTGTCCCCGGTCTCGCCGGTGCCCGCGTACAGCATCTTGTCCGGGCCGAACGCGATCCGGCCGCCGTTGTGGATGTTGCCCTTGGGGATGCCGCGCAGGACGGTGTCCGGTGCGCCGAGCTGCTGTCCGGCCGGACGCTTCTCGTCGTAACTCATGCGGACGATCCGGTTGTCGGAGGTGGTGGTGAAGTAGGCGTACACCCAGCCGTCCGCCGCGAACGTCGAGGAGACCGCGAGGCCCAGCAGGCCGCCCTCGCCCGCCGGCGAGACGCCGGGGACCGAGCCGAGCAGCGTCTGCTTGCCGCTCTCGCCGTCGATCCGGTGGACCGTCCCCTCGTCGCGCGAGGCGACCAGCAGGTCACCGCCCGGCAGCGCGGTCAGGCCCCACGGCGACTTCAGCTCCTCGGTCAGCGTCGAGACGACCTTCGCCGAGCCCTTGGCGGGCGGCAGGTCGGCCGACGCGTCCGGCGACGGCGAGCCGGAGCTCGGTGAGGCGGCGGTCGGCGAGGCGGCTCCCGTACCGGACGAGCCCTCCTCGCCGCCCGCGGAGCACGCGGCGGACAGGACCAGCGAGGCCGTCGCCAGCGCGGCCACCACCCCCCTGCGTACCGCGGGGGACTGACCTGACCCGAACACAGCACCGCGCACTGGACCGATCCTTTCGACGGCTGCCTGAACTCTCTGCCCGTACTGCCTGCTACCTGTTCCTACACCGCGACCGCGCCAGGAGTTCCCGGCGCGGTCCATTGTCCCGCTATCTCCCGCCCGGCGCCCCGCTCAGTCCCAGGACCCGCGCGCCCGGGGCAGACCGGCGATCTCCGCCAGGTCCGCCGCGTCCAGCTCCACCTCCGCCGCCTCCGCGTTCTCCACCGCCCACCGCTCCCGCTTCGTCCCCGGCACCGCCACCACGTGCGGTCCCTGCCGCAGCACCCACGCCAGCGCCACCTGGGCCACGCTCGCGCCGCGCCGCTCCGCGATCCGCCGCAGCCCGGCCACCACCGGCTGGTTCGCCGCCATCATCTCGGCGGTGAACCGAGGATGCCGGGCCCGCAGGTCCTCCGGCTCGAAACCCTGGCCCGGCTTGAGCGTCCCGGTCAGATAGCCGCTGCCGAGCGGCATCGCGGCGAGTACCCCGACCCCGCGCGCCGCACACCACGGCAGCAGCTCCTCCAGCGCCTCCGGCGACCACACCGACAGCTCCGCCTCGACCGCGCTGACCGGGAAGACCTGCTGGATCCGCTCCAACTGCCGGATCGTTCCCGCATGCGGCCCGGCGCCCGACCTGCGCGGCGCGCGCGCTCCCACCGCGCACAGCCCCAGCGAACGGACCTTGCCCGCCGTCACCAGCTCCGCCATCGCGCCCCAGGTCTCCTCCACCGGCACCTCCGGATCGGCCCGGTGCAGCTGGTAGAGGTCGATCACATCGGTCTGCAGGCGCCGCAGCGAGGCGTCGCAGGCCCGTCGTACGTAACCGGGGCGGCCGTTGGCGACGATGTGCTGATCACCCACCAGGAGACCGCACTTGGTGGAGAGGAACGCCTCCGACCGCCGTCCCCTGAGTGCTCGGCCGACCAGCAGCTCGTTGGTGAACGGCCCGTACATGTCCGCGGTGTCGAGCAGCCGGACCCCCGCGTCGAGCGCCGCGTGCACCGTACGTACCGAGCGGTCACCGAGCTGCTGCGATGCGCTGTAACCCCAGCTCATCGGCATACAGCCCAGACCGACCGCTCCCACGGCAAGCCCCGACGCCCCGATCGTCCTGCGCTCCAACTCCCCGCACCCCTCTCGTTCCCGCGGTCACGGGGCCGTACCGCACCCCAAACTAACCTCTGACCCGGCCGCGACTTCGATCAGCCGTCCTGGAGCACTCGCACACCCGTCGCATAGCCTCCTGACCATGACTGCGACGACTGCCGGCGTGACGACCGCCGACGTATGGCTGCCCTTCCCGGCCGAGGAGATCGACGGGCTCCCCGAAGGCCTCAACTACCTGTTCTGGGACGGCGGCCCGGAGTATCCCGGCGATCCCGCGCACTGTGTGTACTACGTGGTCCCCTATATGAAGGGCTCCGAGATCGCCGTACGGCCGATGGGCGCGATGAGCGGCGTCCAGGTGGTCCAGACGCTCTCCGCCGGCATCGACCACGTGGAGCCCGGACTCGGCCTGCTGCGCGCCGGCGTACGCCTCTGCAACGCCAAAGGGGTCCACGAGGCGTCAACGGCCGAGCTGACGCTCACCCTGATCCTCGCCTCGCTGCGCGACATCCCCGGCTTCGTCCACGGCCAGGACAACGAGGAGTGGCGGTCCGGGTTCTATCCGGCGCTCGCCGACAAGTCCGTCCTCATCGTCGGATACGGCTCCATCGGCGCGGCCATCGAGGACCGGCTCGCGCCCTTCGAGTGCGCGCGGGTCGCACGCGTCGCGCGCTCCGCGCGGACCACCGAGCGCGGTCCCGTACACACGCTCGACGACCTTCCGGACCTGCTGCCAGCCGCCGATGTCGTCGTGCTCTCCACCCCGTTGAACCCCTCCACCCAAGGACTGGTGGACGCCGAGTTCCTCGCCGCGATGCCGGACGGCGCCCTTCTCGTCAACGTCGCTCGCGGTGGAGTCGTGGACACCAAGGCCCTGTTGACCGAACTGGAATCCGGACGGCTGCGCGCCGCACTCGATGTCACCGACCCGGAACCGCTGCCCTCCGGCCATCCTCTCTGGCATGCTCCGAATGTCTTGATCACGCCTCATGTCGGCGGCAGCACCTCGGCGTTCGAACCGCGCGCCAAGCGGCTGCTGGCCGCACAGCTCACCCGGTTCGCCGCCGGAGAGCCATTGGTGAACGTCGTCAGCACCACCGGCTGAGGCGCCCCGGACGGCCTGGAGCGGTCACGCCGAGGCGTGTTCCGCATGCGCACAGTGCCGCCCACCTCGCATTTCGTCACGGAGCGTAGAGGAGCTATGGCCCTGAGTGACGAGCCTGGTGTATCGTCCGGACCGGAGGGCTGCGCCGTGGCAGGGGCGGCGCGGGGGGAGCATCGGAACGCGAGGGGGCGACGGGCGATGTGCTGGCCATGGAGAGACGATCCGAGGCGGCAGAACGGAGTGCTGCGGCCATCGGCGCTGCCCGGACACGGCGCCCGCAGGTGGCCGGATTCCACCCCGGGCCGGGGACCGGGGCCGGGACGGGGAGCCCTCCGGTGAGCGTGCTGGGGACCTGGCTCTCGCCGCGGATCGCCGCCGGCTCCACGGGGCTGCGGGCCCGGATCCTGCTCGGCACGGTCTGCGCCGGATACTCGGTCGGAGCGGCCGTCGGCTGGGGCTCACCGGAACTGGCCCGCTTCATGGGCGACTTCGGTCTCGCCGCGGCGGCGCTGATCGCCGCCGTCTCCTGCTTCCTCTACGCCCGGGTGAGCGCCGGACGGCTGCGGCCCGCCTGGCTGCTCTTCTCGCTCTCCTCCCTCATGGCGGCCTGCGGCAACGCCGTCTGGGGGTGGTACGAGGTGGTGCTCGGCGTCCCCGTGCCCACGCCGTCGGCCGCCGACGGCTTCTTCCTCTGCTTCGCGCCGCCCGCCATCGTCGGCCTGCTCGTCCTCGCCAAACGGCCCGTCACGCGGGCCGGCTGGGTCTGTCTGGCCCTGGACGCCTGGCTGATCGGCGGATCCCTGCTGACCCTCGCCTGGAGCCTCGCCCTCGCGCACGCCGCGCACATGGCGGGCGTCCAGGACGCCAGTGTGGGCCCGGCGGCGCTCTCGCTGGCCTATCCGCTGCTGGACATCGTCCTGGTCTCCATGGTGCTCGCCCTGCACTTCCGCCGCTCCGGCGCCAACCGCTCCGCGGTCAACACCGCGATCGCCGCTCTGGCGTTGACCGTCCTGTGCGACGCGGTCTTCACCTCGCCGCTGCTGCGCTCCACGTACCACTCGGGCCAGTTGCTGGACGCCGGCTGGTTCGCCGGCTCGCTGCTCCTCGCCTATGCGCCCTGGGGCGTACGGAGCCGGGCGAGCGGCACCGACCGTCCGGGGCCGCCGCGCGCCATGAGCCGCCCGATCGCCGGGTCGCTGGCCGCGCTGACCCCGTATCTCGCCGCCGCCGTCTGCACGCTGGGCATCCTGTACAACGTGGTCGAGGGCCGCCGGGTGGACCGGGTGGTCATCTTCACCGGCTGCACGGTCGTCCTCGCGCTGGTCGTCCGGCAAGGGATCATGCTGCTGGACAACATCTCCCTCACCCAGGAGCTGGCCCAGAAGGAGAACCACTTCCGCTCCCTGGTCCAGGGCTCCAGCGACGTCATCATGATCGCCGCCCCGAGCGGCACCCTGCGCTACGTCAGCCCCGCCGCCGCCGGCGTCTACGGGCGCGACGCGGAGGACCTCGTCGGCGCCGAGCTCTCCTCGATCATCCATCCCGACGATCTCGGCCGGGTCGTCCACGAGGTGCGGCGCTTCCTCGCCGCACCACCGCACGAGGAGCCCACCACCCGCATCGAGTGCCGGTTCCGCTCCGGCGCCGGCGACTGGCTCCACGCCGAGTCCACCGTCAACCGGCACCAGGGCGGGCTCCTGCTGAACAGCCGGGACGTCACCGAACGGGTCAGGTTGCAGGCCCAGTTGCAGCACAACGCCGAGCACGACCCGCTCACCGACCTGCCCAACCGGGCCCTGTTCACCTCACGGGTCCGCCAGGCGCTCACCGGCCGCCGCGCCGGAGACGCCGGCACCGCCGTGCTCTTCATCGACCTCGACGGCTTCAAGGCGGTCAACGACACCATCGGCCACCAGGCCGGTGACGAGCTGCTCATCCAGGCCGCCCGCCGCCTCCAGGAGTCGGTCCGGGCCGGCGACACCGCGGCCCGCCTCGGCGGCGACGAGTTCGCCGCGCTCATCATGGGCGACGGCACCCGCGACCAGGGCGCCCGGGAGTACCAGGTCCACGAGATCGCCGACCGCCTCCGCCTCACCCTCTCCCAGCCGTACCGGATCGGCGCCAGCGAGGTCCGGGTGGCCGCCTCCATCGGTGTCGCCTTCGCCGAACCCGGCATCACCCCCACCGACCTCATGCGCAACGCGGACCTCGCGATGTACCGCGCCAAGGCCGGCGGCAAGGACCGGGTCGAGCTGTACGCCCCGCAGATGCAGGCCGACGTCGTACGCCGCTCCGAGCTGGCCACCCGGCTGCGCACCGCCCTGCGCGAAGGCGAGTTCGCTCTGCTGCACCAGCCCGTCGTCCACCTGGCCAGCGGCTCGGTGGCCGCCGTCGCCGCGCAGGCCCGCTGGCGCTCCGCGCAAGGCATCCTCTTCACTCCGGCCGAGTTCCTCCGGGTCACCGGCGACGACGACCGCACCGCCGAGCTCGGCCGCTGGCTCCTGGAGGAGGCTGTCAAACAGGCCGCCGACCGGGCCAGGTCCGGACACCCGGTCGCCGTCTCCGTACGCCTCTCCGCCACCCGGCTGCTCGACAAGGCCCTGCCCTTCGGCTCCATCGAGGCGCTGCTGACCCGCCACGGGCTGCCCTCCGGAGCCCTGATGATCGAGGTCGCCGACAGCGACCCACGGATCTCCTTCGACGAGCTGGAGCAGCGCCTCGTCGCTCTGCGCCGCCTCGGTGTCCGGATCGCGCTGGACGGCTTCGGCAGCGGCTTCGCCGCCATCAACGCGCTCCGCCGCCTCCCCATCGACGTACTGAAACTCGACCGCAACCTGGTGGAGGGCGTGGTGGAGTCGGCCAGGCTGCACAAGATCACCAGCGGGCTGCTCCGGATCGCCTGTGACCTCGGTCTCCAGTCCGTGGCCGACGGCGTCGACGTCCCCGAACAGGTCCTCGCGCTGCGCGCCATGGGCTGCACCCACGGCCAGGGAATGGCCTTCTCCGGGCCGCTCGACGAGTACCGGCTGCGCCGCGCCCTGGTGCGTGGCCAATTCCCCGTGCCAGGCGTCCCCGGCCCTCGTACGGTGATGGCGGGAGGCTCGATCCCACTGCTCACCGGATCACATGCTGAGACGCCCGTCCCACCCACTTGACACGTCATGCGTGCCGGAGAGAGGGTCAATGCCATGCGCACCCGAATTCTCGTACTTGGAAAGCGCGTCGGCTGAAGCAGAGTCAATCCACGACACTCTGCGGACCGCACCCGGCGCGCTCCCCTCGCTTGCCTCACGGCACGAGGGGTTTTTTGTTGCACTGACACCTCTCAAAACGCTGCAAAACACCCGCGAAAACCCTCAGCTTCGAGAAGAGAATGCCGATGACCGAGCAGGCCACCGGGGCCCACCACCCGCAGCCGCGCGCCCGTACCGGCGGACAGCCGTCCGCCACCGTTGAGCACGTCACGGGCGCGCAGTCCCTCATCCGTTCTCTCGAGGAAGTCGGCGCCGACACCGTGTTCGGCATCCCCGGCGGCTGCATCCTCCCCGCCTACGACCCGATGATGGACTCCACCAAGGTCCGTCACGTCCTGGTCCGCCACGAGCAGGGCGCGGGCCACGCCGCCACCGGTTACGCGCAGGCCACCGGCAAGGTCGGCGTCTGCATGGCCACCTCGGGCCCCGGCGCCACCAACCTGGTCACCCCGATCGCCGACGCGCACATGGACTCCGTGCCGCTCGTCGCCATCACCGGCCAGGTCGCCTCCAAGGCCATCGGCACCGACGCCTTCCAGGAAGCCGACATCTGCGGCATCACGATGCCGATCACCAAGCACAACTTCCTGGTCACCCGCGCCGACGACATCGCGCACACCATCGCCGAGGCCTTCCACATCGCTTCCACCGGCCGCCCGGGCCCGGTCCTCGTCGACATCGCCAAGGACGCCCTCCAGGCGCAGACCACCTTCAGCTGGCCGCCCGCCCAGGACCTGCCCGGCTACCGGCCCGTCACCAAGCCGCACGCCAAGCAGATCCGCGAAGCCGCCAAGCTGATCACCCAGGCCAAGCGCCCCGTGCTCTACGTCGGAGGCGGCGTCATCAAGGCCGGTGCCACCGCCGAGCTGAAGGTCCTCGCGGAGCTGACCGGAGCGCCCGTCACCACCACCCTGATGGCGCTCGGCGCCTTCCCCGACACCCACCCGCTGCACGTGGGCATGCCGGGCATGCACGGAGCGGTCACCGCCGTCACCGCGCTGCAGAAGGCCGACCTGATCGTCGCACTCGGAGCCCGCTTCGACGACCGCGTCACCGGCAAGCTGGACAGCTTCGCCCCGTACGCCAAGATCGTCCACGCCGACATCGACCCGGCCGAGATCGGCAAGAACCGCACCGCCGACGTGCCCATCGTCGGCGACGCCCGCGAGGTCCTGGCCGACCTGGTCCAGGCCGTCCAGGCCGAGCACACCGACGGCAACACCGGCGACTACACCGCCTGGTGGAAGGACCTCAACCGCTGGCGCGACACCTATCCGCTCGGCTACGACCTGCCCGACGACGGCAGTCTCTCGCCGCAGCAGGTCATCCAGCGCATCGGCAAGCTGGCCCCCGAAGGCACGATCTTCACGGCCGGCGTCGGCCAGCACCAGATGTGGGCCGCCCACTACATCGACTACGACCAGCCCGCCACCTGGCTCAACAGCGGCGGCGCCGGGACGATGGGCTACGCGGTCCCGGCCGCGATGGGCGCCAAGGCCGGCGCACCCGACCGCACGGTCTGGGCCATCGACGGCGACGGCTGCTTCCAGATGACCAACCAGGAACTGGCCACCTGCGCGCTCAACAACATCCCGATCAAGGTGGCCGTCATCAACAACGGCGCTCTCGGGATGGTCCGCCAGTGGCAGACCCTCTTCTACAACCAGCGCTACTCCAACACCGTGCTGCACTCCGGCGCGGACACGGACGGCAACGCCGCCAAGGGCACCCGTGTCCCGGACTTCGTCAAGCTGTCCGAGGCCATGGGCTGCTACGCCATCCGCTGCGAGGACCCGGCCGACCTGGACAAGGTCATCGAAGAGGCCAACTCCATCAACGACCGCCCCGTCGTGATCGACTTCATCGTCCACGAGGACGCCATGGTCTGGCCGATGGTCGCCGCCGGCACCTCCAACGACGAGGTCCAGGCCGCACGCGGCGTCCGCCCCGACTTCGGCGACAACGAAGACGACTGAGAGACAGAGAGAGAACGACTCCCATGTCCGAAAAGCACACGCTCTCCGTCCTGGTCGAGAACAAGCCCGGTGTCCTCGCCCGGATCACCGCCCTGTTCTCCCGACGCGGCTTCAACATCGACTCGCTCGCCGTCGGTACCACCGAACACCCCGACATCTCCCGCATCACCATCGTCGTGAATGTCGAGGGCCTGCCGCTGGAGCAGGTGACCAAGCAGCTCAACAAGCTGGTCAACGTCCTGAAGATCGTCGAACTCGAGCCCGCCGCCGCGATCCAGCGGGAGCTCGTCCTGGTGAAGGTCCGGGCCGACAGCGAGACCCGCTCCCAGATCGTCGAGATCGTCCAGCTGTTCCGCGCCAAGACCGTCGACGTGTCCCCGGAGGCCGTCACGATCGAGGCGACCGGAGGGGCCGACAAGCTGGAGGCGATGCTCAAGATGCTGGAGCAGTACGGCATCAAGGAGCTCGTCCAGTCCGGCACCATCGCCATAGGGCGTGGCGCGCGCTCCATCACCGACCGCTCGCTGCGCGCCCTCGACCGCTCCGCCTGACCGGCGGCCGGGCGGCGCCCGCGCCGCTCGCATGGCGAGACCCGATCACGTACACGACGCCCCCGCCGTACGGTGGGACGCAACACCTGCACACCAAGGAGAAGACCCAGTGGCCGAGCTGTTCTACGACGACGATGCCGACCTGTCCATCATCCAGGGCCGCAAGGTCGCGGTTCTCGGTTACGGCAGCCAGGGCCACGCCCACGCGCTGTCGCTCCGCGACTCCGGCGTCGACGTCCGCGTCGGTCTGCACGAGGGCTCGAAGTCCAAGGCCAAGGCCGAGGAGCAGGGCCTGCGCGTGGTGACCCCGTCCGAGGCCGCCGCCGAGGCCGACGTCATCATGATCCTCGTCCCGGACCCGATCCAGGCCCAGGTCTACGAGGAGTCCGTCAAGGACAACCTCAAGGACGGCGACGCGCTGTTCTTCGGCCACGGCCTGAACATCCGCTTCGGCTTCATCAAGCCGCCGGCCAACGTCGACGTGTGCATGGTCGCGCCGAAGGGCCCCGGCCACCTGGTCCGCCGCCAGTACGAGGAGGGCCGCGGCGTCCCGTGCATCGTGGCCGTCGAGCAGGACGCCTCGGGCAAGGGCCTGGAGCTGGCCCTGTCGTACGCCAAGGGCATCGGCGGCACGCGCGCCGGCGTCATCAAGACCACCTTCACCGAGGAGACCGAGACCGACCTCTTCGGTGAGCAGGCCGTCCTCTGCGGTGGCACCGCCGCGCTGGTCAAGGCCGGTTTCGAGACGCTGACCGAGGCGGGCTACCAGCCGGAGATCGCGTACTTCGAGTGCCTGCACGAGCTGAAGCTCATCGTCGACCTCATGTACGAGGGCGGCCTGGAGAAGATGCGCTGGTCCATCTCGGAGACCGCCGAGTGGGGCGACTACGTCACCGGCCCGCGGATCATCACCGACGCCACCAAGGCCGAGATGAAGAAGGTCCTCACCGAGATCCAGGACGGCACCTTCGCCAACGCCTGGATGGCCGAGTACCACAACGGTCTGCCCAAGTACAACGAGTACAAGAAGGCCGACAGCGACCACCTGCTGGAGACCACCGGCCGTGAGCTGCGCAAGCTCATGAGCTGGGTGAACGACGAAGAGGCGTAAGTCTCGGGGGAGCGGGGCGGGTCCGGCAGGGCCCGCCCCGCTCCGCACCACCGGAAGACCGCCGGAAGGTCACCGGAACGGGTCGTTCCGCACGGCTGTACACCGTGTCCACCCTCGTGCGGGTGATCCTTCCACCGGGGCGCAGCCAACGGGCCTCCGCACCACTACACTTCTCAACACATACGCGTCAGGGCCCACAGTGTCGTGCGTCTACCACGCGGCTAGCCCCTCCACCGCCTGCGGCCGTCGGGACGGCCGTCCGGCACTGGACTTGTGAGGACTCACGTGAGCTCGAAACCTGTCGTACTCATCGCTGAAGAGCTGTCGCCCGCCACGGTGGACGCTCTGGGTCCGGATTTCGAGATCCGGCACTGCAACGGCGCTGACCGCACCGAACTCCTCCCGGCGATCGCCGACGTCGACGCCATCCTGGTGCGTTCCGCCACCAAGGTCGACGCCGAGGCGATCGCCGCCGCGAAGAAGCTCCGCGTGGTGGCCCGCGCGGGTGTCGGTCTGGACAACGTCGACGTCTCCTCGGCCACCAAGGCCGGCGTGATGGTCGTCAACGCCCCGACCTCCAACATCGTCACCGCCGCCGAGCTGGCCTGCGGTCTGCTGGTCGCCACCGCGCGCAACATCCCGCAGGCCAACACCGCCCTCAAGAACGGCGAGTGGAAGCGATCCAAGTACACCGGGGTCGAGCTCAGCGAGAAGGTCCTCGGCGTCGTCGGCCTCGGCCGCATCGGTGTCCTGGTCGCGCAGCGCATGTCGGCCTTCGGCATGAAGATCGTCGCGTACGACCCCTACGTCCAGCCGGCCCGCGCCGCGCAGATGGGCGTCAAGCTCCTCAGCCTGGACGAGCTCCTGGAGATCGCCGACTTCATCACCGTGCACCTGCCGAAGACCCCCGAGACCCTCGGTCTCATCGGGGACGAGGCGCTGCACAAGGTGAAGCCGTCGGTCCGTATCGTCAACGCCGCGCGCGGCGGGATCGTCGACGAGGAGGCGCTGTACTCCGCACTCAAGGAGGGCCGCGTCGCCGGTGCCGGCCTGGACGTGTACGCCAAGGAGCCCTGCACGGACTCGCCGCTCTTCCAGTTCGACCAGGTCGTCTGCACTCCGCACCTCGGCGCCTCCACCGACGAGGCCCAGGAGAAGGCGGGCATCGCGGTCGCCAAGTCGGTGCGCCTCGCGCTCGCCGGTGAGCTGGTCCCGGACGCGGTGAACGTCCAGGGTGGCGTGATCGCCGAGGACGTACGTCCCGGCCTGCCGCTCGCCGAGAAGCTCGGCCGGATCTTCACGGCGCTCGCGGGCGAGGTCGCGGCCCGGCTCGACGTCGAGGTGTACGGCGAGATCACCCAGCACGACGTCAAGGTGCTGGAGCTCTCGGCGCTCAAGGGCGTCTTCGAGGACGTCGTCGACGAGACCGTGTCCTACGTCAACGCTCCGCTCTTCGCTCAGGAGCGCGGTGTCGAGGTCCGCCTCACCACCAGCTCCGAGTCGCCCGACCACCGCAATGTGGTCACCGTGCGCGGCACGCTCTCCAGCGGCGAGGAGGTCGCGGTCTCCGGCACGCTGGCCGGCCCGAAGCACCTCCAGAAGATCGTGGCCATCGGCGAGCACGACGTGGACCTGGCGCTCGCCGACCACATGGTCGTCCTGCGCTACCAGGACCGTCCCGGTGTGGTCGGCGCGGTCGGCAAGATCCTCGGCGAGGCCGGTCTGAACATCGCCGGCATGCAGGTCTCGCGGGCGGCGGAGGGCGGCGAGGCCCTGGTCGTCCTCACCGTCGACGAGACCGTCCCGCAGACGGTGCTCGGCGAGATCGCCGACGAGATCGGCGCCTCCTCGGCCCGCTCGGTGAACCTCACCGACTGACACAGACGCACAACCCCGGCTGCCGGGCGCCTCTCCACCGAGGGGCGCCCGGCAGCCGCTTGCGTTCGCGGACCAACGCGCCTCTATGGGCCCCGGGTTGGGTCCTGGGGCCCACGACGGGCGAGGCGGCCCGACCCTAGGGTGACCGGTTGTCATGTCACTCATGGGCATCGGGGGTCGGATCACGTATGTCTGCTGTCGGTGGCATACCCGTAGCGGGAGGCCCGGCTCCGGCCGCCGCCCCGCACCGTGACCTCCCGGGCCCGCTCGTCGTGGTACGGGTGCTGCTCCTCGTCCTGCTCGGCGCGACGGCCCTCGGCGCGATCGGCCTCTCCGGCTCCGCGCTCGCCGCCGACGCCATGGGCGCGCAGGTGCTCGGGATCCTGCTGTACGCCTCCGCGCCCGGCGTGCTCTGCGCGCTGCTGGCCTGGCACCTGCGGACGGGCGGCAGGCGGGTGCGGTGGGGGATCGTCGCCGTCCAGGTCTGGCTGATCATCGGCGGCCTCGGCAACCTGGCGGACGGCTCACCGGACGGGCTCACGCAGCTGGTGCTGCCTGTGGTGATCCTGGTGCTGCTGAGCCGGCCGGAGAGCCGGGCGTGGTTCCTGCTGCCGGCCCGGGAGCGTGGGGAGCCGCCGAGGTTCTCGCTCCCGTACATGATCACCTGGCGCCGGGACCGTGGGCAGTCCGCTCTGGAGTACCTGGGCCTGGTCCTGATCGTGGTCGCGCTGATCGCGGCGCTGACGGTGGGAGGCCTGGGCGGCCGGATCACGGAGGGGCTGCAGTCGGCGATCTGCTCGCTGACCGGCAGTTCGTGCCCGGTCTCGGGCGGCAGTGGCGAGGTGGAGGCGGGGGATTCGTCGGGCGGGACGGACGGAGGCTCGACGCAGGGTGGCGCGGACGGAGGCGCGTCCGGTGGTACGGACGGCGGTGGTACGGACGGCGGGTCTACGGTCACGGGCGGTACGGGATCCTCCGGCGGCGACGCGACGGGCGGTACGGGCGGGCCGGACGGAACAGGCGGTACGGACGGAACTGGCGGTACGGACGGGACCGGTGGTGCGGACGGGACCGGTGGTACGAGTGAGACCGGTGGTGCGGACGGAACAGGCGGTACGGACGGGGCCGGTGGTACGGACGGGACAGGCGGCACCGGAGGTGAGACCTCCGGATCCACCGAATCCTCCGGATCCACCGGATCCACCGGATCCACCTCAAGCGGCGGCACCGGAGGACCCGACGACGAGGGCCGACCCGGTACCGGCGAGGACACCTTCCCCGAGGACAACGAGGAGCCCGAGGCCGCCTACGACCTACCCGCCTCTGACGAAGGTGACGGCGAGAGTGGCGGCGGCGAGGAGGCCGGTGAGCAGGAGGACTGCGGCGGCTGGGGCTTCTTCGGCTGCGCCTGGGACCGTACGACGCAGGTCTTCAAGGGCCTGGTGGTCGACGGCATCTGGGGCGACATCTCCGGGATCATCGACCTGTTCAAGCCCGAGACCTGGGCCGGCCTCGCCGACTACGGACGCCAGCTCGGCGAGACGTGGACGAAGGACTCGCAGGGCGCGGGCGACAAGTGGAGCGACGGCGACTACCTGGGCGCGCTCTGGGACTGGGGCAAGGCCTCCGTCAACACCGTGGTCTCGGTCGGGGACGACGTGTTCGTCGGCGACGAGGTCCGCGAGCGCTGGAACAACGGCGAGAAGACCCGGGCCGTCACCGATGTGATCTGGAACATCGGATCGCTCTTCATTCCCGGCTACAACGTGGCCAAGGTGGTCGGCAAGGCCGGAAAGCTCGGCAAGGTCGGCAAGGTGGCCTCCGAGGTCGCGGACGCGGCGGGCGACGCCGGCGCGGCCGCTCGGCGGGCCCGGCAGGCGGCGGAGGCGGGCGACCTCGACGGTGTACGCAAGGCGGCGAAGGAAGCGGACGAGGCGGCCGACAGTGCGGAGGACGCGGCGCGCCGGACCGGATGTGCCATCGCCTCCGGGCCGCCGCTGGTGCGGTACGGAGGCGGCGGGACCGGTGGAGTTCCCGGCTCCGGTACGGGCGTGCTGGCGGGCGGCTCGGCGGGTCGGGTGGTCCTGGCCAACGGCGGCTGCGACGAGACGGCCAAGGCCGCGGCGGCGGAAGCCCGTAAGCAGGAACGCGCCGCGCACCTGGAGCAGAAGCGCTTGGAGGAGCCGGAGCGGGCGCGCAAGGCGCAGCTGGAGAAGAAGCAGCACCCGGAGCCGCAGCGCAACGACACCTCCGACCCGCGCAACTACAACCCGCCGTCCTGGGCCGACGACCTGACGAGCCGCACGCTCGGCGACGCGGACGCGGGCGACGGCTTCTGGGCGAGCCGGGACCGCAATCCCGCGCCCAACTGGAAGAACGAGTCCTGGCTCCGCTACCAGGAGCAGATCACGGGTACGAACCGCGGCCAGGAGTACGTCGTTCCGCATCCGCGCGAGGGCAAGCCGGCGGTGGAGTACGACGGCTGGGACTCCTCGCGGCAGACGTACCTGGAGGCCAAGAACGGCTACGACAGCTACCTCTCCCAGTCCGACCCGGGCAAGCTCAACCCGTCCGGCAGGGACAAGTTCGTGGCGGAGGCCCGCGCCCAGGTGGAGGCGGCCGGCGGCAAGCCCGTGGAGTGGCACTTCTCGAACCCGGAGGTCGCGAAGGCGGCCCGCGACGCGTTTCGGAGGGCGAGGTTGCCGATCAGGGTGGTTTCGACGCCGGTGAAACCGGGCGACAGTACGAGGAAGCCCGGAGCCTTCGACGAGTAGCCGAGTAGCCTGCACGCGTGGACGACCCGAAGCGGTCCGGCGACGGAGGAGAGAGATCGGTATGGGACTGGGACGTCTGGTGCGGAGCTTCTGGGGCCCGAGGCCGGAGTCGGTCGAGTCCCTGGCCGGTCGGTGGCAGCGCACCCTGGACGGGCTGACCGGGCTGGTCCCGGAGGCGGCAGGCGCGTGGAGCCAGATCCACGCTCACGGACCCGCGACCGCCATCACGGCGGACCGGGACGCCCTGCTCGGCGCGGTGCGCACCGCCCAGAGCGCGGCCGGCTGGTCGGACCTGACGGGTACCGGTCTGCGGCTGGTCGGCACGGGCACGCCCGGCTGGGAGGTGGAGGTCAGCGGAGTGGCGGGCGGTACGCCGGAGTTCCTGCTCCAGTCGATCATGGTGGTGCTCCACGCACCGGATGAGGCATCCGTCCCCGAGGAGGACATGCTCGCGCTCCTCGCCCGCGTGTGGGAGCCGGACTTCGGTGATGTGAGCGACGACGACGTGCTGGACGCGCTGGAGGACGAGGCCGGGTTCTCGGTCGAGGATCCGGCCGTGGGCCGGATCGGATACCTCTCCCCGGCCCGCGCCGCCCTCGTACCGGACGGTCTGGAAGCGGTCCGCCAGGAACTCCCGGGCGGCGGCGAGCTTTTGAGCATCGCGGCCCCCGGTGACACCGCGGCGGTGGTGCGCGCGTGTGAACGCCTGCGCGAGGCGGGAGCCTTGGCGCCGCTGCCCCGCCCGATGGACCGGACGGTGCTGTGAGCTCCCGGGCCGGGGAGCCCTTCGTGCTGGCCCGGGCGGTGGCCGAGGCCGAACAGCTCCTCGCCACGCCCGTACCGTCAGCCGGCCCCACCGCCGGGCAGGGCGATCCGGTGTCGGGCGAGTGGGCCGCCACCGAGGGCGCGGGCTTCCGTGTCGTGCCGCTCTGGGAGGGTGACCCGCTGACCGGCGTGTACGCCCCCGAGTGGAACGACGCCGAAGACGCCGCCGATGCCCATCTGGCCGACCTGGCCCAGGAGTTGGACCATCGGTGGGGCCCGCACACCACCGTCCGCCTGCACGTTCCCCTGCAACGGTGGCTGAGCGGCGGCCTCCCCGTGGAGCCCCTGTTCCAGGCGCTGTTCTCCGTGGACCTGTACGGGGACCTGACTCTCTGGGGGCCGATCGGCGCGGCAGGCCCGGGAGGCTCCGGCGACCGCTGGTTCGCCGTGACGGTCGGTCACAGCGACGGAGACGCACCGCTGGTGCTGGCCGCTCTGGTCAGCGACCGGCCCCTGACGGAACCGGACGGCGAGCCCGGCCGTCTTTGAGAAGGCGCGAGCGGCCGCACCACTGACCACGGGGGTAGTCATGGAGACGTTCTGGGCGGTCATCGCGGCCTTCGTGGTCCTGAACATCGTGGGCTTCCCCGGCGCCCTCGCCTTCGTCAAGCTCCACCGCCTGCTCGGGCGGCGCCGGGGCTGACTCCGGCCTCGCGAGGCAGACGCCCTACAGCCGCGCCCGCTTCACCGCCATGTGCAGCAGCAGCCGGTCCTCGCCGTCGTTCAGGTCGAGGCCGGTGATCTGTTCGATGCGGGAGAGGCGGTAGTAGAGCGTCTGGCGGTGGATGCCCAGCTCGGCCGCCGTGCGGCTCGCCTGGCCCGCGCAGTCCAGGAAGACCTCCGCCGTGTGCGCCAGCTCCTTGTGCAGCGGCGTCAGCAGTGCGGCGACCGCCGGGTCGGCCGGGTCCGTGCCGGTGCCCGGGAGGGCGGTGAGCAGGCGGTACGGGCCGATGGACGACCAGCGGGCGACCGGGCCGAAGCGGGTCTCGGCGCGGGCCGCGCGGGCCGCCGCCGTGGCCTCGCGCCAGGATGCCGGCAGCGCGTCCAGGCCCCGCCGGGCCGCCGCGACCCCTCCCGTGGCTCCCGGACCCGCCCCCGTGCGCAGGCGCTCCGCCGCGCTCGTCGCCGGGTCCAGCCGGTCCGCCGACCGCAGCCGGATCAGCGCCGCCAGCGACACGGACCCGGCACCGCCGGGCGGGGAGACCGTCGCCAGCGCCGCCGCCGACGCCACGCCTCGTACCGACGGAGTGTCCTCCGCTGCCCACGGCGTCACACACACCACCGTGTGCAGCCCGTCCGCGTCCGGGCCCAGCGCCTCCCGCAGCGCCGCGACCGCCGTGTCGTGCCGGCGGCCCGGCCCGGCCGTGAGGACCGCGCCGAGCTCCCGCGAGAGGTCCGCGCCCGCCCGTGCCTCGTCGAAGAGCAGCGCTCCGATCCGCGCGGTGACCTCCATCGCGGCGGTCAGCTGCTCGTCGGCCGGGCCGGGGTCGGTGTCGAGGAGCCAGACGTAACCGAGGACGACGCCTCGATGGCGTACCGGAAGACAGAGGCGGTCCCGGAAGACCCCGGCCTCCGGTGCGGCCGGAATGCGGACCGGGCCGGTCGCCCGGGTGATGCCGAACCCTTCGAACCAGGCGCGGACGGCGGGCGTGGAGCGGCGGGTGAGGATCGAGCGGGTGCGGACCGGGTCCATCGCGGTGTCGTCGTCGCTGTCGTGGGCTCCGAAGGCGACCAGGCCGAAATCGCGGTTCTCCAGGGTGGCGGGAGCGCCGAGGAGGGCGGAGAGCTCGTCGACCAGTTCCTGGTAATCGCCTGTCACACCGCCATTCTGCACCGCTCCGCGTCTTTCCTCATACAGATGTCTGAGATGGCGGCCACGGATGCGTGACAGGTGTCGATGGCACAGGATCGGCGGGGTACCTAGATTTCACAGTGGTTATCCGTGCCGTACCGGTCTGTTCGTGTCCGTTCGCATACGTTCATGTACATGTCGTTACGGTCCTTCGTCCGTATATTCGTGGAGGTCCCCGTGCTGGGTCCCGTGATTCTCGCCGCGTCCCGCAGCGACAAGATGCGCCGGTTCATCTCGGCCGCGCCCGGCACCAAGCAGGTCGTCGACCGCTTCATCGCCGGCGAGACCGTCGACCAGGTCGTGCCGATCGTCGAGGACGCCGCGGACAAGGGCCTGGAGGTCACGCTCGACGTCGTCGGCGAGGACATCACCACTCCCGCACAGGCCGAGGCCGCCCGTGACGCCTATCTGGAGCTCATCGAGCGGCTGAAGGCCCTGGACCTGGGCCCGCGCGCCGAGATGTCCGTCAAGCTGTCGATGTTCGGCCAAGCGCTGGAGAACGGCCACGAGCTGGCCCTCGCCAATGTGCGCCCGGTCGTCGAGGCGGCGGCCGCCATCGGCACCACGGTCACGCTGGACGCCGAGGACCACACCACGCTCGACTCGATGTTCGCCATCCACGAGGAGCTGCGGAAGGACTTCCCGCAGACCGGCTGCGTCATCCAGTCCTACCTCTTCCGCACCGAGGACGACGCCCGCCGCCTGGCCGCCGCCGGCAGCCGCGTCCGCATCGTGAAGGGCGCCTACAAGGAGCCCGCCTCCGTCGCGTACCAGGACAAGGCCGAGATCGACAAGGCGTACGTCCGCATCATCCGGATCCTCATGGCGGGCGAGGGCTACCCGATGATCGGGTCGCACGATCCCCGTCTCATCGCCATCGCACAGGAGCTCGGCCGCCAGACCGGGCGCAAACTGGATGAGTACGAGTTCCAGATGCTGTACGGGATCCGCAGCGACGAGCACATCCGGCTCGCGGCCGAGGGCCACCGGATGCGCGTCTACACGGCGTACGGCACCGACTGGTACGGATATTTCATGCGCCGCCTCGCGGAGAAGCCGGCCAACCTGCTGTTCTTCGGCCGCTCGATCCTCACCAAGGGCTGAGCCGGCCACCGGGCCGACCCACATCCCCGCCGACACCAAGGAGACAAGGCACTCATGGACGCCGTCACCCAGGTCCCCGCGCCGGTCAACGAGCCGGTTCACTCCTACGCCCCGGGCTCCCCGGAGCGCGCCCGTCTGGAGGTGAAGCTCAAGGAGCTCGCCGACAACCCGATCGACCTGCCGATGACCATCGGCGGCGAGAAGCGGATGGGCGGCGGCGAGCGGGTGAACGTCGTACAGCCGCACAACCACCAGGCCGTCATCGGCACCTTCGCCGGCGCCACCGAGCAGGACGCCCAGGACGCCGTCGACGCGGCCCTCGCCGCCGCTCCGGCCTGGCGTGCGATGGCCTTCGACGACCGCGCCGCGATCATCCTGCGCGCCGCCGAGCTGCTGTCGGGCCCCTGGCGCGAGACGCTGGCCGCCTCCACCATGCTCGGCCAGTCCAAGACCGCCCAGCAGGCCGAGATCGACACTCCGTGCGAGCTCATCGACTTCTGGCGCTTCAACGTGCACTACGCGCGCCAGATCCTCGCCGAGCAGCCGCCGGCCAACTCGCCGGGCGTGTGGAACCGCATGGACCACCGCCCGCTGGAGGGTTTCGTCTACGCGATCACGCCGTTCAACTTCACGGCCATCGCCGGCAACCTGCCCACCGCGCCCGCCCTCATGGGCAACGTCGTGGTGTGGAAGCCGTCGCCGACCCAGACCCACGCCGCCGTGCTGCTGATGCAGCTCCTGGAGGAGGCCGGTCTGCCGAAGGGCGTCATTAACCTGGTCACCGGTGACGGCAAGGCCGTCTCCGAGGTGGCGCTGAACCACCGCGACCTGGCCGGCATCCACTTCACCGGCTCGACGCCCACCTTCCAGCACCTGTGGAAGACGGTCGGCAACAACATCGCCACCTACCGCACCTACCCGCGGCTCGTCGGCGAGACCGGCGGCAAGGACTTCGTCGTCGCGCACCCGAGCGCCGACCGCGCCGTGCTGAAGACCGCGCTGACCCGTGGCTCCTTCGAGTACCAGGGCCAGAAGTGCTCCGCGTCCTCGCGTGCGTACGTCCCCGCCTCCATCTGGAACTCCGGTTTCAAGGAGGAGTTCGCGGCCGAGGTCGACTCGATCGCGATGGGTGACGTCACCGACCTGAGCAACTTCATCGGGGCCGTCATCGACGAGCGCTCGTTCGCCAAGAACAAGGCCGCGATCGACCGCGCGAAGTCCGACCCGGCGTGCGAGATCGTCGCCGGCGGCACGTACGACGACTCGGTCGGCTACTTCGTCCGTCCGACCGTCATCGTCTGCTCGGACCCTTCGAGCGAGGTCTTCACGACCGAGTACTTCGGCCCGATCCTCGCGATCCACGTCTACGAGGACGCGGAGTACGACGCCATGCTGGAGCAGATGGAGTCGGTCTCCGACTACGCGCTGACCGGCTCGGTCATCGCGGGCGACCGCGCGGCCGCCGCGCACACGATGGAGAAGCTCCGCTACGCGGCGGGCAACTTCTACATCAACGACAAGTCGACCGGCGCCGTCGTCGGCCAGCAGCCCTTCGGCGGCGGCCGCTCCTCCGGCACCTGCGACAAGGCCGGCGCGCCGCAGAACCTCCAGCGCTGGACCCTGACCCGGGCCATCAAGGAGACCCTGGTCGCGCCGACCGAGTACACCTACCCCCACCAGGGCTGACGCCCTCGCCGGGACGCCGCAGCACGACGCCCCGGGCTCCAGGGCCTTCGCGAAGGCCTCCTGAGCACCGCCCCCCGACCGGTCCCCCAACCGGCCGGGGGGCGGTTTCCCTGTACGGCCGCCTTGCGAGGTGCCCTTCGTGAGGCGGCCTCTCAGATCTCCACCAGCACCTGGTCCAGCGACTTGCGCACCAGGGCGGGCACCTCGCAGTCGTCGGCGGGATGGCCGACAGGGATCACGGCGAACGCCTTCTCGTTCTCCGGGCGGTTCAGCACCTCACCGAGGAAGCGCATCGGACTCGGCGTGTGGATCAGTGCGGCGAGCCCGGACAGGTGCAGGGCGCTGAGCAGCATCCCCACCGCGATGCCCACCGACTCGTCGACGTAGTAGTGCTTGCGCTTGGTGCCGTCCTCGCCCAGCCAGTAGCGCTGCTGGAACACCACGATGAGGGCGGGCGCGTCCGTCATATGGGCCTTGACCGCATCGGTGCCCAGCGGGCGCAGAGCCGCGAGCCACTCCTCGCCGAGCCGCCCGTCGTAGCTCAGCTTCTCCTCGTGCTCGGCGGCCTCCCTGATCCGGCGGCGTATCTCGGCGTCCTTGACCAGGACGAAGGTCCACGGCTGCTGGTGGGCGCCGGACGGGGCGGTGGCCGCACAGGCGATGGCGTCGCGCAGCACCTGCTCGGGGACCGGATCGGCGGAGAAGGCGCGGACGGTCCTGCGCTCGTCCATGCGCTCCCGCAGCAGGGCGGCGCGCGCCAGGGACTCCTCGGGGGCGATCCGCTCGGGGCGGTAGGGGGCGGGGCGGTACGGGTCGCCGTGGGTGGGCGACCACTGCTGGGGTGCGGGTGTCGTGTCGGACATGGGCGCAGTGTGCGCGGCGGGGGCGGCCGGGGGAAGCGGGGCTTCGGTCAGGGCTGGGGCCGGTCCCGGTCAGTGTCCGGTGGCCGGTGTCGACCGTCCGCCGGCGTACGCCCCGGGTCACGCGGTCTTGTGGTGCAGGTAATGAACATGTCAAATTTCTTCTCGGTACGTCCCCACACGTCCCCCGAGAAGGAGCTCCCCCATGAGACGCAACTCCCGCGCCCGCCTGAGCCTTTCCCTCCTGCTCGTCGCCGGTGCCCTCGGCCTCGGCGCGACTCCCGCCACCGCCGCCGACGTTCACTCCGCCGCCGCGCCCTCGGCGATCCCCTCCGCCTCCGCGTACGCGCTCGACGCCTCTGTCGAACGCGCGCTCGGCGCCGGCACGGCCGGAACCTACCTCGACCGCAAGACCGGTGACCTGGTCGTCACCGTGACCACCGACCGGGCCGAGGAGCAGGCCCGCGCCGCCGGAGCCGCCGTGCGCCGGGTGGCCCGCAGCGCCGCGCAGCTCGACGCCGCGATGAAGACCCTGGAGGCCGAGGCGAAGATCACCGGCACCTCCTGGGGCATCGACCCGCGCACCAACCAGGTCGCCGTGGAGGCCGACTCCTCCGTCTCCGCGCGGGACATGGCCCGCCTCGAAGCCGTCGCGAAGCGGCTCGGCGGCGCCGTGAGCATCAACCGCGTACCCGGCGTCTTCGACCGCGAGGTGCTGGGCGGCGGAGCCATCTACGGCGGCGGCAGCCGCTGCTCGGCCGCCTTCAACGTCACCAAAGGCGGCACCCGTTACTTCGTGACGGCTGGACACTGCACCAACATCTCCGCCAACTGGTCGGCCGGCTCCGGCGGTTCGGTCGTCGGCGTCCGCGAGGGCACCAGCTTCCCGACCAACGACTACGGCATCGTCCGCTACACCGACGGCTCCTCGCCCGCCGGAACCGTCGACCTCTACAGCGGCTCCACCCAGGACATCACCTCCGCCGCCAACGCCGTCGTCGGCCAGGCGATCCGCAAGAGCGGCTCCACCACCAAGGTGACCTCCGGCACGGTCACCGCCGTCAACGTCACCGTCAACTACGGTGACGGGCCCGTCTACGGCATGGTCCGCACCACCGCCTGCTCCGCCGGAGGCGACAGCGGCGGCGCGCACTTCGCCGGAACCGTCGCCCTCGGCATCCACTCCGGCAGCTCCGGCTGCTCCGGCACGAGCGGCTCGGCCATCCACCAGCCGGTGGTGGAGGCGCTCCAGGCGTACGGCGTCTCGGTGTACTAGAGCCGGTGAGCCACAGGGTACGGAGCCGCCGCGACCGGTTCCGTACCCTGGATCGGCCCTGCGTGCCTGGTGGGAGCGGGTGCCTGGGAAACTGGGACCATGACCGAGCTCCCCGCGGTGCGCGCCGCCCACACCTATGAGCTGACCGCGGCCGTACGGGACGAGATCCGCACTCTGCTGGACACCGCCTTCGACGGCGACTTCGGCGACGACGACTGGGAGCACTCGCTCGGCGGCGTCCACGCGCTGGTCCGCGACACCGGCGGGCTCCTCGTCGCCCATGGCTCGATCGTCCAGCGCCGGGTGCTCCACGACGGCCGCTCGCTGCGCGCCGGTTACGTCGAAGCCGTCGCCGTCCGTCCCGGCCGCCGCCGCCAGGGGCTCGGCCACCGGGTCATGGGCGCGCTGGAGCGGGTCGTCGACGGAGCGTACGAGTTCGGCGCGCTGTCCGCCTCCGACGCCGGCGCGGCCCTGTACGCGGCGCGCGGCTGGCAGGTGTGGCCCGGCGGCCTCGCGGCTCTCGGCCCGGACGGGACCGTGGCGCTGCCGGAGGAGGAGGGCTCCACCTACGTCCGCCCGGCCGCCGGTCACGCACTGCCCGCGGCCGCGCACCCGCTCGTCTTCGACTGGCGCGACGGCGACCTGCTGTAGGCGGCGTGGTCGACTCCCGTCCTTACGGCCTCAGTCAGCGATCCGGATCAGCATCTTCCCGGTGTTCTCACCGCGCAGCATCCCGAGGAACCCGGCCACCGTCCGCTTGAAGCCGTCCACCACCGTGACATCGGGCACTACGGCGCCGCTCCACAGCTGCGCACCTGGAACTCCTCCGACTCCGCTGCCAGGTCGTAGTAGTTGCGTACCATCACGCCTTCCAGCCGCGGGCTCTTCTCCACGATGTCGAACAGGTGGCGCGGGATCGCCGCCGACCCGGTGGCGCGGACACGGTCGGCGGGTCGCTGCGGATCGCCGCGTTCCGCAGCGCGGCCCTGCATCTGCTGTCGCCGGCCCTGGAGCGCCTCCGCCGGGTGGGCGGCCCAGACCTGTATCCCTCGGGCGACGGTGGAGGCCGAGGACGACGGAGCGGTGCTCTCGATGGCGTCCCGTGATCCCGGTATGGCGATCATGCCCGGTCTGTCCCGGTACGGAGCGCCCGACCGAATCGAGATCGCCGCTCTCGGATTTGACCGCCCGGCTCGCTCGACCGGCTATCCCGCCACTCCTGAGCAGGCACGATGCCTCGCCGTAGGGACGCTGATCCGCGAGCTGCGGGCCGAGCGCGGAAGGGCGGCCGTCTCAGATAGTAGGAAGTCCGACTAACTGTAGAGACAGAGCGGCCCGACTGTCCTAGCTTTGTAGGAGCCGAACGAATCGCTCGATCGAGCGTCTGTGGCGGTTGCGGGCGCACGCCCCGAAGCAGGTAACCCCTGCGGCGTACGCTCCCCGCTCCTTCCGGCGCCTCGGAATCCGATCCCGGCCCGGCCTCGGCGCCGCACCACGCTGTGCGGCCTGCCCCCGGCATCCATGCGATCTCAAGGAGTCGATCCATCATGGCCAACATCACCACCCGCCGCGTCCGCCACTCCTCCCGCCAGGCCGAGGCCGAGCGCAAGAACGCCGCCGCCGCCCTGCAGCGCGCCCTCGACCGCCGCGACAACGGCGGCTCGACCGGCCACTGAGCCGCACGCTCGCAGACCGCTCGCCCCCACCCCAGAACACCCGAACACCGCCATCGGCCCGAACGCGCTCACGCCGCGTCCGTATGGTGGACATCGGATGTCATGGGGTGGGACGCACCGTTAGGCTTCCCGTATGTCTCGCAGCATCGATCTCGCAGTGATCCCCGGTGACGGAATCGGCCAGGAAGTTGTGGCCCAGGGCCTCAAAGTCCTCAACGCTGTCCTCCCGCAGGATGTGAAGCTGGAGACCAAGGAGTACGACCTTGGCGCCCAGCGCTGGCACCGCACCGGCGACACCCTCCCGGACGCGGAGCTGGAGGCGCTCAAGAACCACGACGCCATCCTGCTCGGCGCGATCGGCGACCCGTCCGTGCCGTCCGGCGTCCTGGAGCGCGGGCTGCTGCTGAAGCTGCGCTTCGCCTTCGACCACTTCATCAACCTGCGCCCGTCCAAGCTCTTCCCGAACACCGCGACCCCGCTCGCCGGCCGCCCCGACATCGACTTCGTCGTCGTCCGCGAAGGCACCGAGGGCCCGTACACGGGCAACGGCGGCTCGCTGCGCACCGGCACGCCCGCCGAGGTCGCCACCGAGGTCAGCGTCAACACGGCGTACGGCGTCGAGCGCGTGGTCCGGGACGCCTTCGAGCGTGCGGCCGCCCGGCCCCGCAAGAAGCTGACGCTGGTCCACAAGAACAACGTCCTCGTCTACGCCGGCCACCTCTGGAAGAACACCTTCGACAAGGTCGCCGCCGAGTACCCGCAGGTCTCCACCGACTACCTGCACGTCGACGCCGCGACGATCTTCTTCGTCACGCAGCCGGAGCGCTTCGACGTCATCGTCACCGACAACCTGTTCGGCGACATCCTCACCGACCTCGCCGCCGCCGTCACCGGCGGAATCGGCCTGGCCGCCTCCGGCAACATCAACCCGACGGGCGCGTTCCCGTCGATGTTCGAGCCGGTCCACGGCTCCGCCCCCGACATCGCCGGGCAGGGCAAGGCCGACCCGACCGCCACGGTCCTCTCCGTCGCCCTCCTGCTGCGCCACCTCGGTTACGAGGCCGAGGCCGTGCGCATCGAGGACGCCGTCTCCGCCGACCTGGCGGAGCGCGACGGCGCTGCCACGCGTACGACCGACGAGATCGGTGACGCGCTCGCGGTACGCGTAGCGAGCTGACCCGACGACTCCACTTCGAAGCCGCCGGGTCGCATCAGCGCCCGGCGGCTTCACCTGTGCGGCCCCCGGGTGCCACCATCGACCCCTGGACCGCATTCACACCATTTCGTGCCTGGCCCCCTGCGAGCGATAATCGAACGCGGGGCCGTGGCTCGTGGTGAAGCTCGGACGTCCTAGGACCTGACCGGAAAGCGTCGGGAGGAGGACGGGCGTGGGCGCGGTCCATCACACACAAGACCGGTGAAGGACACGCACTCATGACGACGCCCACGATCGAGCTCAAGCCCTCCTCGAACCCGCTGTCCGACGCGGAGCGCGAGGCGATCCTGGCCAGCCCCGGATTCGGCCGGCACTTCACCGATCACATGGTGACGATCCGCTGGACCGAGGGCCGCGGCTGGCATGACGCCGAGCTGGTCCCGTACGGCCCGCTGTCGCTGGACCCGGCCAACATGACCCTGCACTACGCGCAGGAGATCTTCGAGGGCCTCAAGGCCTACCGCCAGCCCGACGGCTCGGTCGCCTCGTTCCGGCCCGACGCCAACGCCCGCCGCTTCCAGCGCTCGGCCGCGCGCCTGGCCATGCCGGAGCTGCCGGTCGAGACGTTCATCGCGGCGTGCGACGCGCTGGTGCAGCAGGACAAGGCGTGGGTCCCGGCGCACGGTGGCGAGGAGTCGCTGTACCTGCGCCCGTTCATGATCGCCACGGAGGTCGGCCTCGGCGTGAAGCCGGCCAACGAGTACCTCTTCCTGGTCATCGCCTCGCCGGCCGGCGCCTACTTCCCCGGTGGTGTGAAGCCCGTCTCCATCTGGCTCTCCGAGAACCGCGTCCGCGCCGTCCCCGGCGGCGTCGGCGACGCCAAGACCGGCGGCAACTACGCCGCCTCCCTCCTCGCCCAGGCCGAGGCCGCCGCACACGGCTGCGCCCAGGTCGCCTACCTCGACGCCGTCGAGCACAGGTGGGTCGAGGAGCTCGGCGGCATGAACCTGTACTTCGTGTACGAGCAGGAGGACGGCTCCAAGAAGATCATCACGCCCTCCCTCACCGGCTCCCTCCTCGCCGGCGTCACCCGCGACTCCCTCCTCAAGGTCGCCCGCGACCTCGGTTACGGCTCCGAGGAGGGCCGCGTCTCCATCGACCAGTGGCGCGAGGACACCGCGAAGGGCACGCTCACCGAGGTCTTCGCCTGCGGCACCGCCGCCGTCATCACGCCGGTCGGCATCGTGAAGACCGCGAACGGCGAGTGGAACCAGGGCGACGGCGCGCCCGGCGAGGTCACCATGAAGCTGCGCGACCGCCTCCTCGACATCCAGCGCGGCATCGCCGAGGACACCCACGGCTGGATGCACCCGCTCGGCTAAGGGCTCGTTCCCGCGCTCCGGATCAGGCCGCACCCGGTTTACCGCCGGTGCGGCCTTTTCCGTGCCGGAGAAGTAGAGCGCTGCTCGAAGGAGAGCGTAAAGACCTTTCGTACACCTTATGTACATGGTTAGAGTGGCACTCTAAACACCGCAACCAGGAGCCCCCATGCCCGCCAGCCCCGCACCCGCCTTCCGCATGCCCGCCGAGTGGGCCCCGCACGAGCGCACCTGGATGGCCTGGCCCGGCCCCAACCCCACCTTCGCCTCCGACGCCGAGCTGGAGGAGGCCCGCCATGCCTGGGCCGCCGTCGCCCGCGCCGTACGCCGGTTCGAGCCGGTCACGATGGTCGTCGGGCCGGGACAGGAGGAAGGGGCCGCGGCGTTCCTCGGGCCGGACGTGGAGCTGGTCGTTCGGCCGCTCGACGACGCCTGGATGCGGGACATCGGGCCCACCTTCGTCACGGACGGCCGTACGCTCGCCGCCGTCGACTGGACGTTCAACGGCTGGGGCGCGCAGGGCTGGGCCCGCTGGGAGAGCGACCAGCACATCGCCCGCGACGTCGCCGAGCTGACCGGCACTCCGGCCCACAGCTCCCCGCTCGTCAACGAAGGCGGCGCGATCCATGTGGACGGCGAAGGAACGGTCCTGCTCACCGAGACCGTCCAGCTCGGCAAGGAGCGCAACCCCGGCTGGAGCCGCGAGCAGGTCGAGGCGGAGATCCACGCCCGCCTCGGCACCGAGAAGGCGATCTGGCTGCCGCGCGGGCTGACCGGCGACTACGGGACGTACGGCACGCTCGGCCATGTCGACATCGTCGCCGCCTTCGTCCGCCCGGGCACCGTCGTCGCCCACGTCCAGCCCGACCCGGCCCACCCCGACCACGAGGCGACCCGGGAGCTCCTGGCCGTCCTGCGGGCCGCCACGGACGCCAAGGGCCGCCCGCTGGAGGTCATCGAGGTGCCCGCGCCCACCGTGCTGCGCGACGAGGACGGCGAGTGGGTCGACTACTCCTACATCAACCACTACCTCTGCAACGGTGGCGTGGTCCTCTGCGCCTTCGGCGACCCGCGCGACGAGGAGGCGGCGGCGATCTTCCGGGACCTGTTCCCGGACCGTACGGTGACGCTCGTCGACGCCCGTACGATCTTCGCCGGCGGTGGAGGCATCCACTGCATCACGCAGCAGCAGCCGAAGATCTGAACACACTCCGAAGGTCCCAGCCACGCCATGACCCCCGCCCCCCGCCGCACCCACCACGCCGCCCCGCCGCGCGAGGACGTCCTCGCCGCCGCCATGGCCACCATCGCCGCGCGCGGGCTCGACGGGCTGACCATGGCGGGGCTCGGGCGCGAGGTCCAGATGAGCAGCGGGCACCTGCTCTACTACTTCCGCACCAAGGACGAGCTGCTGCTCCGGACCCTGGAGTGGAGCGAGAACCGCCTCGGGGCCGAGCGTCGCGCTCTGCTGGCCGAGCCCGGGACCGCCCGTGAGCGGCTGGACGCGTACATCGGCCTCTACCTGCCCGCCGGCCACCGCGACCCGCACTGGACGCTCTGGCTGGAGGTCTGGGGCCGCTCGCAGAACGCGGACGACGACGCGCGGGCCCGGCAGGCCGCCATCGAAGGCGCCTGGCACCGGGACCTGGTGGCGCTGGTGGCCGAGGGGGTCTCGCGCGGAGAGTTCCGGGCGGTGGACGCGGACCGGTTCGCGACCCGGCTGCGGGCGCTGCTGGACGGGTTCAGCGTCCATGTGACGGTGGGGATCCCTGGGACGGGCCGTGAGCAGGTGCTGGTACAGGCGGCGGAGTTCCTGGACGAGACGCTGACGCCGGAGCCGCGAACGGGCGATGCGACCAGCGTCACGACCGCATCCTGAGACGCCACCGTCACGGACGCGTCACTGTGCGAGACTTCTGCCGTGTCCTCGTTCGTCATGATTATTGGCAGCAGGCGCGCCGGTCCGCAGTGACCGTCCCGTACCACCCCGTACGGCGCGGCCACCGTGCCCCAGACCCGCGCGCAGACCTCTCGCACCCGCGAGGGGTTTTTTGTTTTCCGGCCCGCACCCGGGCCGGGACGGCGCGCGCGGGATCATTGGGGGCAAGTGGAACCAGATCGTCCGGATCCGCTCATCCGACAGGAGCCAGATCAGCATGACCACCAAGGCCAACGCCACCGACGGCAGTTTCCATGTCTTCGACACCACACTGCGCGACGGTGCTCAGCGTGAGGGCATCAACCTGACGGTCGCCGACAAGCTGACCATCGCCCGTCATCTGGACACCTTCGGTGTGGGGTACATCGAGGGCGGCTGGCCCGGGGCCAACCCGCGCGACACCGAGTTCTTCGCCCGCGCCCAGCAGGAGATCACGTTCGAGAACGCGCAGCTCGTGGCGTTCGGCGCGACCCGCAGGGCCGGTGGCAGTGCGGCCGACGACCCTCAGGTGCAGGCGCTGCTGAACTCCGGCGCCCCGGTGATCACGCTGGTCGCCAAGTCCCACGACCGCCATGTCGAGCTGGCTCTGCGCACCACCCTGGACGAGAACCTGGAGATGGTCCGCGACACCGTTTCCCACCTGCGCGAACAGGGCCGCCGCGTCTTCGTGGACTGCGAGCACTTCTTCGACGGCTACCGGGCCAACGCCGCGTACGCCAAGTCCGTGGTCCGTACCGCGTACGAGGCGGGCGCCGAGGTCGTCATCCTCTGCGACACCAACGGCGGCATGCTCCCGGCCCAGGTCCAGGCCGTCGTCTCCACCGTCATCGCCGACACCGGCGCCCGGCTCGGCATCCACGCCCAGGACGACACCGGCTGCGCCGTCGCCAACACGCTGGCCGCCGTCGACGCCGGCGCCACCCACGTCCAGTGCACGGCCAACGGCTACGGCGAGCGGGTCGGCAACGCCAACCTCTTCCCGGTCGTCGCAGCGCTGGAGCTGAAGTACGGCATGAAGGTGCTGCCCGAGGGCGCGCTGGCCGAGATGACCCGGATCTCGCACGCGATCGCCGAGGTCGTCAACCTGACGCCTTCCACGCACCAGCCGTACGTCGGTGTCTCGGCCTTCGCGCACAAGGCCGGTCTGCACGCCTCCGCGATCAAGGTCGATCCGGACCTCTACCAGCACATCGACCCGGAGCTGGTCGGCAACACCATGCGGATGCTGGTCTCCGACATGGCCGGCCGCGCCTCCATCGAGCTGAAGGGCAAGGAGCTCGGCGTCGACCTCGGCGACGACCGCGCGCTGGTCGGCCGGGTCGTGGAGCGGGTCAAGGAGCGCGAACTCCAGGGCTACACCTACGAGGCCGCCGACGCCTCCTTCGAACTTCTGCTGCGCGGCGAGGTGGAGGGCCGGGCCCGCCGCTACTTCCGTACGGAGTCCTGGCGGGCGATCGTCGAGGACCGCCCGGACGGCGTCCACGCCAACGAGGCCACCGTGAAGCTCTGGGCCAAGGGCGAGCGCATCGTCGCCACCGCTGAGGGCAACGGCCCGGTCAACGCCCTGGACCGGGCCCTGCGTGTCGCGCTGGAGCGGATCTACCCGCAGCTCGCCAAGTTGGAGCTCGTCGACTACAAGGTCCGCATCCTGGAAGGCCGCACCGGCACCGAGTCCACCACCCGGGTCCTGATCACCACGGGCGACGGCACCGCCGACTGGGCCACGGTCGGCGTCGCCGAGAACGTCATCGCCGCGTCCTGGCAGGCGCTGGAGGACGCGTACACCTACGGGCTGCTGCGTGCGGGCGTCGAGCCCACCGAGTAGCCGCGCCGCCGGTCCCGACCCGACCGCAAGAGGCCACTCAGAGGCCCCTCAGCGGCCCCTCAGAGGCCCACCAGAGACTCCTGAGAGGCCCACCGGAGCCGCCGCCCCGACCCCGGGGCGGCGGCTCCGGTGCGTTCAAAAGGTGAACGCACAACGCGTCCTGCCCGCCCGGCAAATGAGACCGGCCCAATGTCGGCGTGAAGTATTGACGGCCCTGTATCGGCGAGGTTAACTCCTGCCGCAACGCCGGTACCGGTTCCGGAACCGGTACCGGACGTCTCTCCCGGTCTGCTCACCGCACGGTCCAGCACTGCCCTGCTCAGTCCTGTCCTGCCTCTTTCCTTTCCCGCCGGCCCCATGGAGGCCCGATGCGCGTCACCATCGCCGATGTCGCCCGCGAGGCCGGCGTCAGCAAGACGACCGTGTCGCGGGTCATCAACACCAAGGGCGAGGTGGACGGCTCCACCGCCGCCCGCGTTCGTGAAGTGATCGCACACCTCGGCTATGTGCCCAGCTCCGGAGCCGTGGGTCTGGCCCGCGGCTCCAGCCGCACGGTCGGGATGCTCGTGCCCTCGCTGACCTGGCCGTGGATGGGTGAACTGCTGCAAGGCGTCGTCGACACCGTCGAGGCCGCCGACTACGGGCTGCTGCTGTTCACCTGCAACCGGGGCGCCGAGTCCGTCCAGCGCTTCACCAGCCAGGTGTCGGCGCGCGCCTTCGACGGGCTCGTCGTCGTGGAGCCGGAGAACACGCTCGGCCACCTCACCGCCCTGCACCGCGACGGCCTGCCGATCGTGCTCATCGACGACCGCGGCCACCACCCCGAATTCCCCTCCGTCGTGACCACCAACCACGAGGGAGGAGCGTCGGCGGCCCGCCACCTGCTCGCCGCCGGACGCTCCAGGCCCGTCGTCCTCACCGGACCCCAGCACTTCGGCTGCGTACGGGAGAGGCTCGGCGGATTCCGCTCGGTCCTGCCCGAAGGCCTCGTCGTCGAAGGCGACTTCACCGAACTGGGCGGCCGCCTCGCCATGGAGGGCCTCCTCGCCCGGGGCGTCGGGTTCGACTCCGTCTTCGCGCACAACGACATCAGCGCGGCCGGCGTGCTGCGGGCCCTGCGTGCCGCCGGGCGCCGGGTCCCGGACGATGTCGCGGTCGTCGGCTTCGACGACATCCCGATGGCCGAACACACCGAACCGCCCCTCACCACCGTGCGCCAGCCCACCCGCCGCATGGGTGAGGCGGCGGCCCGGATGCTGCTCTCCCACCTCGGCGGCACGCCCGTACCCGACGGCCCGGCCGTGCTGCCCACCGAACTGGTCGTGCGCCACTCGGCGCCGTGACGGACCCGGCCGCCCGGCCGCGCCCCGCCTCACCCCTTCCACCCTCCGCCGGATCGCCCCGACCCGGCAGCCCTTCCCTGGAGTCGCCATGTCCGTACGCCGTCGCACCACGCTCAGAGCGGTCGCCGCAGCCACCGTCGTGATCGCCCTCGCCGCCGGTTGCTCCAACGCCAACTCGGGTGCCAACAAGGGCGGTGGCAGCGGCGCTGCCGGCGTACTGACCCTCGGCAAGCCGGACGGGCCGCAGACGAACAACAGCAACCCGTTCCTCAACACCTCGGCGGGCGCCACGCTCGGCTACCGGTACATGATCTACGAGCCGCTGGCCATGACGAACATGATCAAGCCCACCGACAAGGCGGACCCGTGGCTCGCCACCGACTGGGTGTGGGAGTCCAACTTCACCAAGGTCACCTTCACGCTGGACGAGCGGGCGAAGTGGGCCGACGGCAAGCCGCTGACGGCGGCCGACGTGGAGTTCACCTTCAACCTCTTGAAGAAGCACTCGGCGCTCAACTGGAACGGCATCCCCTTCGACGGGATCGCGGTCGAGGACGGCAAGGTCGTCCTGACCTTCAAGGAGTCCCAGTTCGTCAACCAGAACAAGATCATCCAGACCTTCATCGTGCCCAAGCACATCTGGGAGAAGGTCGAGAACCCGGAGACCTGGCCCAACCGCACGCCCGTCGGCTCCGGCCCGTACAAGCTCAAGACGTTCACGCCGCAGACCACCACCCTGACCGCGACGCCGGCCTACTGGAACGGCAAGACCAAGGTCAAGGAGCTGCGCTACACCGCGTACAACGACAACAGCGCCGCCACCACCGCGCTGGCCACCGGCAAGGTCGAGTGGTCCTTCGTCTTCATGCCGAACCACAAGCAGCTCTTCATCGACAAGGACCCCAAGAACCACAAGCTCTGGTTCCCGTCCGGCCTCGGCATCCACGGCCTCTGGTTCAACACCGCCCGCAAGCCCTTCGACAACCCGGCGCTCCGCAAGGCGATGGCGATGGTCGTCGACCGCAAGGCCATCCACATCCAGGCCCAGGCCACGCTCTACCCGGAGATCACCAACCCGACCGGCATCCCGCTCCCGGCCGGTGAGCCCTTCCTCGCCCCGGAGTACCAGGGCGCCAACACCAAGCCCGATGTCGCCGGAGCCAAGAAGCTGCTCGACGAGGCCGGCTTCACGCTGAGCGGCGGCGTGCTCAAGGACCCGTCCGGCAAGCCGGTGACGCTCACCTTCACCGACCCGGCCGGCTGGAACGACTACATCACCGGTCTCGCGATCATCAAGGACAACATCAAGCAGCTCGGCATCGAGGCCAAGGTCAAGACCCAGACCGCCGAGGCCTGGGGCGTGGACGTGGCCAACGGCAACTTCGACGCCACGCTGCGCTGGACCAACAGCGGCGCCACGCCGTACGACATGTACCAGAACGTCATGGACGGCGCGCTCCTCCAGCCCATCGGCAAGAGCTCCCAGCAGGGCAACTTCGGCCGCTTCAAGAGCGACGAGGCCACCGACGCCCTGAAGGAGTACGCCAACGCCAAGGACGAGAAGACCCGTACCAAGGCGCTGAACATCGTCCAGAAGATCTTCGTCGACCAGGCGCCCATGATTCCGACCGCCGCAGCTCCCATCGGCGCCGAGTACTCCACGAAGAACTGGATCGGCTGGCCGACCGAGGCCAACCCCTACGCCCCGCCGCAGCACACCCAGCCCAGCGCGCTGGAGATCGTGCTGAACCTCACGCCCGCCAAGTAAGTACGGGGAAGAACCGGCCATGACCACCGATCAGTCCGAGACCGCGCGCACCGGCACCGATGTGGTGCTGGAGGCGCGCGGTGTCACCAAGCACTTTCCCCTGCGCCGCACCGCGCGCGACCTGTTCGCCCGCGAGCGCCGCAGCGTCCACGCCGTCGACGACGTCTCGCTCCAGCTCCGGCGCGGCACCGTCACGGCCCTGGTGGGGGAGTCCGGCTCGGGCAAGTCCACCGTCGCCCGCCTGCTCGCCCAGCTCCATCCGCTCACCTCGGGCGAGATACGGCTGGGCGGCGCGCCGACCGTCGCCGGTCGTGGCCGGTCCTTCCGCCGTTACGTACGCCAGGTCCAGCTGATCTTCCAGGACCCGTTCGCCTCGCTGAACCCGGTGCACACCGTGCGCTACCACCTCACCCGCGCACTCAGGATCCACGGCCGGGCCGGCAGCGGGGACAAGGAGCTGGAGCGGGCGCTGACCGACCTGCTGAACCGGGTCCAGCTCACTCCGCCGCACCAGTACCTGGACAAGTTCCCGCACGAGCTCTCCGGCGGCCAGCGCCAGCGCGTCGCCATCGCCCGCGCGCTCGGCGCCGACCCGCGGGTCCTCCTCGCCGACGAGCCGGTCTCCATGCTCGACGTGTCGATCCGGCTCGGTGTCCTCAACCTGCTGCGCGACCTCAAGGAGCGCCTGCACCTGGCGATCCTCTACATCACCCACGACATCGCCTCCGCCCGCTACTTCGCCGACACCACGCTCGTCATGTACGCGGGCCGGATCGTCGAAGGCGGCGACAGCGAGACCGTCACCCAGCGCCCCGCCCACCCCTACACCCAGCTCCTCATCGCCTCCGCACCCGACCCGGACCGGATCGTCGCCGAGGAGGAACAGGAGGAGACCGGCACCGGCGAGCCACCGTCCCTCATCGCCCCGCCGGCCGGCTGCCGCTTCCACCCGCGCTGCCCGAAGGCCATGGAGCGCTGCCGCACCGACCTCCCGCCGCGCTTCGACCTGGCGGACGGACAGTGGGCGGCGTGCTGGCTGTACGAGGGCACCAACACCGCTGGGCAGGAGGCCTCCCGGTGAAGTACCTCCTCCAACGGCTCGCCTTCTACGCCGTCACCGCCTGGGCCGCCATCACCATCAACTTCCTCATCCCGCGCCTCATGCCCGGCGACCCGGTCCAGGCGCTGCTCAGCCGCTACCAGGGCCAGCTCGACACCAACGCCATCGACTCGCTCAAGGCCCTCTTCGGCCTCGACGAACAGCAGTCGCTCTGGCAGCAGTACACCGACTACTGGGCCCACCTCCTCGACGGCGACCTCGGTCTCTCCTTCACCTTCTTCCCGACCCCGGTCAGCGAGGTGATCGTCCAGTCCCTGCCGTGGACGCTCGCGCTGGTCGGCGTCACGACCCTGCTCAGCTTCGTCCTCGGCACCGGCATCGGCGTCTACAGCGGCTGGAAGCGCGGCTCCTGGCTGGACGGCCTGCTGCCGGTCACCACCTTCATCTCCTCCATCCCGTACTTCTGGCTCGGCCTCATCGCCATCGCCCTGTTCGCCGAGAAGTGGTCCCTCTTCCCGAACTCCGGCGGCTACGACAGCGCCCTCGTCCCGGCCTTCGACTGGCCGTTCATCTCCAGCGCGCTCTACCACGCCTTCCTGCCCGGCGTGACGATCGTGCTCAGCGCGGTGGCCGGCTGGATCCTCGGCATGCGGAACATGATGGTCACCGTCTCCTCCGAGGACTACGTGATGGTGGCGCAGGCCAAGGGCCTCTCCGAGCGGCGCGTGATGTTCGGTTACGCGGCCCGCAACGCCGTCCTCCCGAACATCTCCGGCTTCGCGCTCTCGCTCGGCTTCATCGTCGGCGGCACGCTGCTGGTGGAGATGGTCTTCACCTATCCGGGCATCGGCTTCCAGCTGCTCCAGGCGGTCGGCGCCAAGGACTACCCGCTGATGCAGGGCGTCTTCCTGATCATCACGCTCTCCGTCCTGGCGGCGAACCTGCTCGCCGACCTCGTCTACGCCGCCCTCGACCCCCGCACCCGGAAGGAGGCGTAGTGTCCATCACCGCCACCGATGTCGCCGTCCTGGACGGCGCGCCCGCACCCGAGGCGCCCAACCGCCGGGCCCGGCTCCGGTTCCTGCGCGGAGGCAAGACGCGGACCGGGCTGCTCATGCTCGCGTTCTTCGTCCTGCTGGCCGTCATCGGTCCGTGGATCGCGCCGTACGATCCCGACGCGATGAGCGACCAGCTCCTCCAACCGCCGTCCGGCGCCCACTGGTTCGGCACCAGCCACACCGGTCAGGACGTCTTCTCGCAGATCCTCGTCGGCACCCGCGGCGTCCTGATCGTCGGGTTCGTCGCGGCGGTCATCGCCACCGTGCTCTCGGTCCTCGTCGGGGTCACCGCCGGATTCCTCGGCGGCGCGGTCGACGAGATCCTCTCCGCGCTCGCCAACATCTTCCTGGTGCTGCCCGGACTTCCGCTGATCATCATCGTCGCGAGCTTCGTCCCGGACACCGGCGACCTGCTCATCGCCTTCGCCATCGCGCTGACCTCCTGGGCCTGGGGCTCGCGCATCCTGCGTGCTCAGACGCTGTCGCTGCGCCGCCGCGACTACGTGGAGGCGGCCCGCGCCACCGGCGAGTCGACCTGGCGGATCATTGTCTTCGAGATCATGCCGAACCTCACCGCCGTGATCGCCTCCGGCTTCGTCGGCACGGTCATCTTCGCCGTCCTCACCGAGATCACCCTCGCCTTCATCGGCGTCGCGGACATCTCGCACTGGAACTGGGGCACGATCCTCTTCTGGGCCCAGTCCAACCAGGCCCTCGCGCAGGGCGCGTGGTGGTGGTTCGTGCCGGCCGGCCTCTGCATCGCGCTGCTCGGCACCGCGCTCGCGCTCATCAACTTCGGCATCGACGAGTTCGTCAACCCGCGCCTGCGCACCGCCACCGGCTCCTCCCGGAAGGTGAAGATGCGCGTCGGCTTCACCCCGGTCGCCCGGAAGCCGCTGAACGGCGGCCATCGCCAGCACAGCAGCAAGGAGCCGCGCCCATGAGCGCCGAGCCCGTCCTGACCATCAGCGGACTGAACGTCGACTACGGCACCGACGAGCGGGCCGTGCACGCTCTGCGGGACATCGACCTCACGCTCCACCGAGGTGAAGTCCTGGGCCTGGCAGGCGAGTCGGGGTCAGGAAAGTCGACCCTCGCCTACGCCGTGACCCGGCTGCTCGCACCGCCCGGCGTGATCACCGGCGGAGAGGTGCACTACCACCGGCCCGGCGGCGACCGGCTCGACATCCTCTCGCTCTCGCCGGAACAGCTGCGCGCCTTCCGCTGGCAGGAGCTGTCCCTCGTCTTCCAGGGCGCGATGAACTCGCTCAACCCGGTGCACACCGTCCACAGCCAGCTCACCGACGTCCTCAAAGCCCACCGGCCCGACCTCAAGAAGACTCAACGCACTTACCGAGCAAAGGAGTTGCTCAGCCTGGTCGGGATCTCCGCCGACCGGCTCGCCGCCTACCCGCACCAGCTCTCCGGCGGGATGCGGCAGCGCGTGATGATCGCCATGGCGCTCGCGCTGGAGCCCGAGATCGTCATCATGGACGAGCCGACGACCGCGCTGGACGTGGTGATGCAGCGCCAGATCCTGCGGCGGCTGGTCCAGTTGAGGGAACAGCTCAACTTCTCCGTCGTGTTCATCACGCACGACATCTCGCTGCTGATCGAATTCTCGGACCGGATCGCGATCATGTACGGGGGCCGCATCGTGGAGGAGGCGGGCGCGGCCGAGATCTACCGCGACCCGCGCCACCCGTACAGCGACGGCTTGCTCCACTCCTTCCCGGCGCTCCACGGCCCGCGCCGCGAACTGACCGGCATCCCCGGCTCGCCGCCGCACCTGTCCGCGATGCCCACCGGCTGCGCGTTCCACCCGCGCTGCGGCAAGGCGTTCGAGCCGTGCGGCGTACAGGTCCCACCGCTGGCGGCACCGGCCCAGTCACCCGCCGAGGACCGCCGCACGGTCGCCTGCCATCTGCACGCGCCAGGGACAAGGGCGCGCCCGAGAGAGCCGTACGCCTCCGACGCCCCGGCCTCCTGACCAGCCGCACCTGACCAGGCGGCTCCACCCGACCAGGCTCCTCCCTCTACGTACGGAGACCGGATGAACCTCGCCACCACCCCGCAGCGACTCCTCCGTCCCACCGCGGTACGCGGACTCCCGGCCGGCTTCCGCTGGGGCGTCGCCACCTCCTCGTACCAGATCGAAGGAGCGGCCATCGAGGACGGCCGCACGCCTTCCATCTGGGACACCTTCTGCCGCGTGCCCGGTGCCGTCGAAGGCGGTGAGAACGGGGACACGGCCTGCGACCACTACCACCGGATGCCGCAGGACGTGGAGCTGATCGCGGGCCTCGGCGTCGACACGTACCGCTTCTCGCTCGCCTGGCCCCGCATCCAGCCGGGGGGCCGGGGTCCGGCGAACGCGAAAGGGCTGGACTTCTACAAGCGGCTGATCGACGAGCTCCACGGGCGGGGCGTCACGCCGTGGATCACGCTCTACCACTGGGACCTGCCGCAGGAGTTGGAGGACGCGGGCGGTTGGCCGGTACGGGACACAGCGCTGCGGTTCGCCGAGTACGCCTCGCTCGCGTACGAGGCACTCGGCGACCGGGTCGAGCACTGGACCACGCTGAACGAGCCCTGGTGCTCGGCGATGCTCGGTTACGCGTACGGCCTCCACGCGCCCGGCCGCAAGGACTTCGGCGCCTCGATGCACGCCGTCCACCACCTGCTCCTGGGCCACGGTCTGGCCGCGCGGGCGATGCGGGAGGCGGCGGGAAGCAGCCCGCTGGAGCTCGGCATCACGCTCAACCTCGGCACCGCTACGCCCGAGACGCCGAGCGAGGCGGACCAGGAGGCGTGCCGCCGCGCCGACGGCATGGGCACGCGCCTCTACCTGGACCCGCTCGTCCACGGCCGCTATCCGCAGGACATCGTCGCGGACCTCGCCACTCAGAACATCGAATTTCCGGTACAGGAAGGCGACTTGGCGGCCATCTCCACTCCGCTCGATGTCCTCGGCGTCAACTTCTACCGAGGCATGCAGTTCTCCGGTGTCACCGAGGACGGATCGCCGACCGACGCCGAAGGACTGCCCGTGGTCCGGATGGTGGAGCGGGATCTGCCGCGTACGGCGATGGACTGGGAGATCACGCCGACCGAACTCACCGGCCTGCTCGTCCGGTTGGAGAACGACTACGGGCTGCCGACCGTCATCACCGAGAACGGCGCCGCCTTCGACGACACCGTGGCCGCCGACGGCTCGGTCCCGGACGCCGACCGCACCGCCTACCTCGCCGACCACATCGACGCCGTCGTCGCCGCTCGCGCCCAAGGAGCCGACGTCCGGGGCTACTTCGCCTGGTCGTTGATGGACAACTTCGAATGGGCCTACGGCTACGACAAGCGGTTCGGCATCGTCCGCGTCGACTACGCCACCCAGACCCGCACGCTCAAGGACAGCGCCAAGTGGTACCGCGACACGATCCGGCTCACCCGGGACGAGTGGCGGTAACATCCCGACGCACCCAGGACTCCACCGTGTGATGCGTCAACACCACTGATCCGTAACACCGTCAGGCCCACCCGCCCCGGAAATGAGAGCGCTCTCACACATGCCTCGTACTCCGCACCTCCGCCCCCGCAAGGGCAGAAGCAGACCCGCCACGGCCGCCTTGGCCGCCGCCGCGGTCCTGGCCACCCTCCTCGCCGGAGCCGCGCCCAGCCAGGCCGCCGCCGACGATCCGGCACCCGTCCTCATCGACCGCTTCGAAGGCGAGGTGCCGCTCGGCAACAACCCGCCCGCCGACGCCATCTTCACCTGGGGCGGCAACGCGACCGACCATCCGCAGCTGAAGCTGGCCGGGCGCGCGGACGCGCCCGAGGGCGGACACGTCCTCGAAGGCTCCTACGACATCAGCGCTTGGGGCGGGTTCAGCCACGAGTTCGCCGTGGACACTCCGCCGCAGAACTGGACCGCGCACAAGGGCGTCCGCTTCTGGTGGTACGGCCAGAACACCGCGCCGCTGCCGCCCGGTTCGGGCAAGCGGATCGCCTTCGAGATCAAGGACGGCGGCGCGAACGGCGGCGCCTCCGAGCTGTGGACCACCTCCTTCACCGACGACTGGGAGGGCTGGCAGCTCGTCGAGATCCCGTTCGCCGACTTCGTCTACCGGGCCGACTACCAGCCCGTCGGCGGCATCGACCAGATCCTCGGCCTGAACGAGATGTGGGGCTACGCCTTCACCATGCCGACCGGCGCCCCGGGCACCTTCGCGCTGGACGCCGTCGAGCTGTACGGCAAGGCGGACCCGGCGCTCACCGCGAGCGTGGTGACGAACGCGGCCGTCCACCCGGTGAAGAACGGCGCGAGCGCCGACATCACGCTCTCCGTCGCCACCACCGGCTCCATCCCGACCGAGGAGCCGGTCACCGTCACGTACGCCACCAAGGGCGGCACGGCGGTCGCGGGCAAGGACTACACGCCGGTCACCGGCAGCCACACCTTCCCGGCCGGTACCGCCTCCGGCACCACGCACCAGGTGACCGTCCGCACGGCGAAGGCGTCCAAGGCTTCCGAGGCGAAGACGATCCCGCTGGAGCTGACCGTCACGGGCGCCAAGGCTCCGGCGGAGAACCCGCAGGTCGTCATCGACGCCCACGGACTCCCGTACCAGAACGCCAAGCTGCCGGTGAAGCAGCGGGTCGCGGACCTGCTGGCGCGGATGTCCCCGGCCGAGAAGGCCGGCCAGATGACCCAGGCAGAGCGCAACGCGCTCCGCACGCCCGGTGACATCGCCGCGTACGACCTCGGCTCGCTGCTCTCCGGCGGCGGCTCGGTCCCCACGCCCAACACGCCTGCCGCCTGGGCCAAGATGGTCGACGCCTACCAGCTGCGCGCCCAGGCCACCCGCTTCCAGATCCCGCTGATCTACGGCGTGGACGCGGTGCACGGCCACAACAACGTCGTCGGCGCGACGATCATGCCGCACAACATCGGCATCGGCGCGGGCCGCGACCCGAAGAGCGCGGAGAAGACCGGCGCGATCACCGCCAAGGAGGTGCGTTCCACCGGCGTGCCGTGGGACTTCGCGCCGTGCGTCTGCGTCACGCGCGACGAGCGCTGGGGCCGCTCCTACGAGGCGTTCGGTGAGGACCCGGCGCTGGTCGAGGCCATGGAGACGGTCATCCAGGGCATGCAGGGCGCTCCGTCCGGCAAGGACCTGCACCGCAACGACAAGGTGCTCGGCAGCGCCAAGCACTTCGTCGGCGACGGCGGCACCGAGTACGGCTCCGCCACCACCGGCTCGTACACGATCGACCAGGGCATCACCAAGGTCACCCGCCAGGAGCTGGAGGCGGTGCACCTGTCGCCGTTCGCGGAGTCGGTCAAGCGAGGCGTCGGCACGATCATGCCGTCGTACTCCTCGCTCGACATCCTCGGCGACGACCAGGGCCCGGTGAAGATGCACGCCCACGCCGAGATGATCAACGGCGTCCTCAAGGACCGCATGGGCTTCGAGGGCTTCGTCATCAGCGACTGGCAGGCCATCGACCAGATCCCCGGCGACTACCCGAGCGACGTCCGTACGTCGATCAACGCCGGACTCGACATGATCATGGTCCCGACGGCGTACCAGGAGTTCACCAAGACGCTGAAGGAAGAGGTCGCGGCGGGCCGGATCGGCCAGGCCCGGATCGACGACGCGGTCTCCCGCATCCTCACGCAGAAGTTCCGCCTCGGCCTCTTCGAGAAGCCGTACGCGGACACCACGCACCTCGGGAAGGTCGGCTCGGCCGAACACCGCGCGGTGGCCCGTGAGGCGGTCGCGAAGTCGCAGGTGCTGCTGAAGAACGAGGGGTCCGTCCTCCCGCTCAAGCCGAACCAGAAGGTGTACGTCGCCGGGTCCAACGCCGACGACATCGGCAACCAGGCCGGTGGCTGGACGATCAGCTGGCAGGGCTCCTCCGGCAGGACCACTCCTGGCACGACGATCCTGGAGGGCATGAAGAGGGCGGCGAAGACTCCCGAATCCGTCACCTACTCCAAGGACGCCTCCGCCGCCACGGACGGTCACGACGTCGGTGTCGTGGTCGTCGGTGAGACGCCGTACGCCGAAGGCATCGGTGACGTCGGCAACGGCCACGACCTGGAGCTGACGGCCGCGGACAAGGCCGCCGTCGACAAGGTCTGTGCGGCCATGAAGTGCGCGGTCCTCATCGTCTCGGGCCGTCCGCAGCTCATCGGTGACCAGCTCGGCAAGATCAACGCGCTGGTGGCCTCCTGGCTGCCGGGCTCCGAGGGCGACGGCGTGGCCGACGTGCTCTACGGCAAGCGCGCCTTCACCGGCCAGCTGCCGGTGACCTGGCCGAAGTCGGAGGCGCAGCTTCCGATCAACGTCGGTGACACGGCGTACGACCCGCAGTTCCCGTACGGCTGGGGCCTCACGACCCTGAAGAAGCCTCCGGCCGGCGGCGAGCTGACGCTCGCGGCTCTCGCCGTCGCCGCGCAGGTGGCCGAGAAGGCGAAACTCGGGAAGACCCCGGCAGGCAAGGTGATCGTGGACCAGGCGCGGCTGCTGGTCCAGCAGAAGATCGACGGAAAGTTCACGCAGGCGGTGTCGAAGCCGTTCGCGGAGGCGGACCACCTGCTGCTGAAGGGCGACCTGACGGGCGCGGTGGCCAAGCTGCGCACGGCGTACAGGGCCGCCTAGCGATCCGGTGCTCCGGACGGGCGACGGCGTTCGTCGCCTGTCTGGAGTAGCGTTAAGTATGAGGAAAAGGCTCTTCCCCACGCTGTTGGCGGGCCTGCTGCTCATCATCGCAGCGGCTGCACTCGCCCTGACCTCCCCTGCGTCGGCCGCTCCCGCGGCGACGATCACCGACGCCGCCCAGGCCCTGCGCGAGGACCCGGTCCATGTGGACCCGGCCGCCCGCGATCAGCTCTCCGTCGCTGACGAGAAGGCCCTGGAAGCCACCATCGAGAACGCGGACAAGCCGGTCTTCGTCGCCGTGCTGCCCGACACCGAGGCCTTCCCGGAGGAAGGCCTCCTCCAGACCCTGCGCAGCGACACCGGCATCACCGGCGTCTACGCGATACGTCTCGGCGACGGCTTCGACGCGGGCGCGGACCCGCAGGTCATGCCGGTGCGGGCGGTCGACAACCTGACGGCCTCCGTCAAGAACCCGGCCACCGACACCGACGCGACCGCCCAGCTCAACGCCTTCGTCGACCGCGCCGTCGAGCAGGCCCGGGGCACGGCTCCCGCCTCCTGGTCCGGTGGCGGCGGCTCGGCCGACGAGTCCGGCGCTCCGGTCTCCGGCCTGATCACGCTCGGCGCCCTGGTGGCGGCGGGCGGCGCGGGTGCGTACGCGATCTCGCGCCGGAACAAGCGAAGGAAGGCGGAGGAGGAGCGGGCGGCCCTCGACAAGCTGCGGGTCGTGGTGGACGAGGACATCACCGCGTACGGCGAAACGCTGGAGCGCCTGGACTTCCACCCGGCCGAACCGGGCGCCGACGACACCATGCGCGGCGACTACGAACGCGCTCTGGACTCCTACGAGAGCGCCAAGACCAAGATGGCCAAGGCCGAGCACCCGTCCGACGTGCGCGGAGTGACCCAGTCCCTGGAGGACGGCCGCTACTCCCTCGCGGTCCTGGAGGCCCGCCGCACGGGAGCGGCGGTCCCGGCCCGCCGCCCACCGTGCTTCTTCGACCCGCGCCACGGCCCCTCGGTCACCGACGTGCTCTGGACCCCTTCCGGCGGCGCGTCCCGCGAGGTCCCGGTCTGCGGCGCCGACGAGACCCGGCTGACCCGGGGCGAGGACCCCATGAGCCGTACGGTCAACGTCGGCGACGGCCACCGCCGCCCGTACTGGGAGGCGGGCCCGGCCTACGGCCCGTGGGCCGGCGGCTACTTCGGCGGCGGCCTGCTCCCGGGCCTCCTGGTCGGCACCATGCTCGGCTCGATGCTCGCGACTCCGGCGTACGCCTCCGAGTACGGCGGCGGTGACTTCGGCGGCGGCGCGGGCGGCGAATGGGGCGGCGGCGACTTCTCCGGCTCCGACTTCGACTCCTCCGGCTTCGGCGGGGGAGGCGGCTTCGGTGACGGCGGAGGGTTCGGTGGCGGCGGTTTCGACGGCGGCGGCTTCTGACAGCCTCCGACCGCTGGGCGGGTTACCGCACCGCCCACCACACGAGCACGCCTCCGACCACGATCAGCGAGCACATCACCGCATTGATCCGCTTGTAGTCGACGAGGACGGCGGCGAACTCGCGGAGGGTCGCGTTGGGCCAGAAGTACGCGGCGGTGGGCGCGCCGACGACCTGTCCGCGGATCTGGACCCGGCGGGCGGTGAGCGCGGCGCGGAAGGCGTGGTAGTTGTTCGTGACGACGACGCACCGGTAGTCGGGTTTGGCCCGCTCCATGATCGCTTTGCTGAACCGCAGGTTCTCCTCGGTCGACGTCGACCGGTCCTCCCGCTCGATCAGATGGCCCGGAAACCCTTCGGCCACCAGGTGATCGGCCATGGCGTGGGACTCGGGCAGCTCCTCGTCCGGCCCTTGACCGCCCGAGGTGATGAGCACGGGAGAACCGCCGCGCGCGGCGAGCCGAGCGTGCACGTCCTGGCCGCGCTTGAGCCGACTGGCGAGGAGCGGCGGCACGGTGGAGCCGCCGACGAGCCCGGAGCCGAGCACCACCACGAAGTCGGCCTTGCGGCGCACGCGCAGCCGCCCGTAGAGGAACGCGTAGCAGACGAAGCACAGGAAGAGGAACGAGAAGTAGAGCGCCAGCCCACCGGCGGCCGCCGCGGCCCCGGTCAGCACCGGATGCCGCACCACCACGGCGGCCACCAGCAGCGCGACCACGCCGACGATGGCGAGGGCTGCGGCCAGCGAGAGCAGGTTGGCCGGACTGCGGCCTTCCTTGCGGAGCATCCGTACGCCGTTGACGAACAGGAAGTACGTCAGCAGCAGCACGGCCACCGCCCCGAGCGTCAGCAGCACCCAGGCCGCGACCGCGCCCGAGGTGGACTCGGACCGGATGAGCTCGTACAGCCAGGCGGCCAGCGCGCAGAGCACGGCGAGTCCCAGGACGACGGCGTTGCTGAACTTCCTGCGATCGTGCAGCACGCTCACGCAGAAGACGAGAAAGAGGAGCGCCGCAGGGGCGTAGACGAGCATGCGCACAGGGTAGGGGGCGGGGTCCGGGCGGTTGACGGCGAGGTGGGGTCCGGGGCGGGCGGCGACTTCATCCCCACGGGTGGTCCGGAGAAATCCGGGGCGTGCCCTTTATGGGGTGTGAGCCGTTGAACCCGGCATGAAGAAGCGAAGCGTTCTCGCCGCCGTCACACTCGCCACCGGAGCGGTCATCGCCGCCATCGCCCCGCACCCCGGAGGCGACACCGCCCACGCGGCCGAGCCGCCCATCAGCCTGGGCGCCCTGGACAACGTCAGCGAGCTCGGCCAGGTGGTCGACGGCGCGGCGGAGACGGCCTCCTCCACCGCCGGCACGGTGACCACGACCCTCTCCGACGCCCGGTTCAGCTGAGCCGACAGGCGCAGACACAGGCGGCCCACCGGTTCTTTCCGGTGGGCCGCCTTTCGCATGTCCGGCTCGATCAGAGGCGAGCGTCACCTGTCCGCAGCGGAGCGGGACGCGTCGATCTCGTACGAGCGTACGAGGCGGGCCAGTTGGCGGCCCGCTGCCAGCAGGGGCTCCTCGCTCCGGTTGACCTGGGCGGTGACCTCGGCGCCTTCGATGGCGCTGATGACGGTGGTCGCCAGCTCCCGCGCGTCCTCGCCCGGGAATCCGCAGCGCAGCAGCTTGTCGCGGACGAGCCCCTCCCAGCCGTTCAGCGCGTCGGCGCACGCCTGCTGGATCTCCGAGTCGGCGCCGAGCGTCTCCAGGGCCGCCGCGGTGACCGGGCAGCCGTCGATCCAGCCGGACTCCTCGAGCCCGGCGGCCAGTTGGCGGGTGCAGGAGAGGACCGCCTCCGCCGGATCGTCCTCGCCGTCCAGGGCCTCGCGCAGAAGCGCCGCGAACTCCTGGTCGCTGTACCGGATCGCGGCGACGGCGACGGCTTCCTTGCCGCCCGGGAAGAAGTGGTAGATCGAGCCGAGCGTGGCCTGCGACTCCGTGGCGATCTGCTTGATGCCGGTGCCGACGTAGCCCTGCCGCTGGAGGAGGCGTGCGGCCGCCACGACGATCCGGTCCCGGGTGCTGGTCTCGGTCTGCATGCCGTCACTGTAGCCGGGCTCTAAGTAGAGCGTTCGTTCTAGAGCTGTGCTAGCTTCTGAGTGCGCTCTGGATAGAGCGTTCGTTTTAGTGATGCGCATGATGTCAGTGATGGGGGAGTGCCATGAGCAGCAGCAGCAGCAGCGCACAGCAGCGACAGTCGGCCACCGTCATCGGTCTCGGCCCTATGGGCCAGGCCATGGTCGCCGCCTTGCTCGACCGCGGCTACGCGGTCACCGTCTGGAACCGCACCGCCTCACGCGCCGACGACCTGGTGGCCCGTGGCGCGGTCCTCGCGGGCGATCCGGCCGAGGCGGTCGCGGCCAACGAGGTGGTCATCCTGAGCCTCACGGACTACGCGGCGATGTACGACGTACTCGGCCCGGTCCCCGCAACGGCTCTGGCCGGCCGGGTCCTGGTCAACCTCACCTCCGCCACGCCCGAGGAGGCCCGCGCCGGAGCCCGCTGGGCCGCCGACCACGGTGCCGTACAGCTCACCGGCGGCGTCAACTCACCGCCCTCAGGCATCGGTCAGCCCGACTCGGCGACGCTCTACAGCGGTCCGCGCGAGCCGTTCGACCAGCACCGGCCCCTGCTCGAAGTACTGACCGGCCGCGCCGAGCACCAAGGCGAGGACCCGGGCCACGCCGCGCTCCTCTACCAGCTCGGCGTCGGCCTGTTCTGGACCGCCATGCTCGGCTACTGGCAGGCCATCGCCCTCGCCCGCGCGAACGGCCTGACGGCGGCCGACATCCTGCCGCACGCCGACGACACGGCGAGCTCGCTCACCCAGTTCTTCGCCTTCTACGCCGAACGCATCGACGCCGGAGTGCACCTCGGCGATGTCGACCGCCTGGCCATGGGGCGGGCGAGCGTCGAGCACGTACTCCAGACGAACGTGGACGCGGGCGTGGACACCGCGCTCCCGGCGGCCGTCGTGGACCTGTTCCGGCGGGGCGTGGAGGCGGGCCACGGCACGGACAGCTTCTCGGCGCTCGTGGAGGTGATGGGGAAGCCGGAAAAGTAGCGGCCGCGCCTGGTACGGAGAACCGCCCCGCTTCCGGCCGAGATGCCGAGGGCGGGGCGGGTGTGTGGAGCCGGTTGCGTACGCCTCAGAGAGTGGTGCCGCTCCGGACGAAGGCGCCCCAGGCGGCGGGCTCGACGGTGAGGATGGGCCCGTCGGTCACCTTGGAGTCGCGGATGGAGGTGCGTATGGCGGACGGGCTGCCGGGTGTGGAGGAGGAAGGTGGCCGCGGGCTGCTGTTGGTCTCGGCGCTGGCGGACAAGCGGGGCGGGGCGGGGCGGAACCCCGGCAAGATCGTGTGGTTCGAGTTCGACCGCGGGTGACCTTGCCGTTTCGGCAAGCACATTTGTCGTTACGTCCGCCCTGCGCGCACCATCTCCATCAACTGGAGGTGGTCTGCATGACCGACATGAAGCAGCAGCGGTACGACGTGGTGATCGTGGGAGGCGGAGCGGCCGGCCTGAGCGGGGCGCTGACCCTGGCGCGGGCTCGGCGCTCCGTGCTGGTGATCGATGCGGGGGAGCCTCGTAACGCTCCCGCGTCCCACGTGCACAACTACCTGGGCCGCGAGTCGACGCCGCCCGGCGAGCTGCTGGCGATCGGGCGGGGTGAGGTGGCCGGGTACGGCGGGGAGGTCGTCGAAGGGCGGGTGGCTTCGGCCGAGAGGTTGCCGGGGGAGGGCGGCTTCCGGGTGGTGATGGAGGACGGGTCGGCGGTGGAGGCGCGCAGGCTCCTGGTGACCACGGGGCTCGTGGACGAGCTGCCGGCCGTACCGGGGCTGGCGGAGCGGTGGGGGCGTGAGGTGCTGCACTGTCCGTACTGCCACGGGCGCGAGGTGGCGGACCGCCCGGTCGGGATCCTGTCCGTGGGCCCTCTCGCCGTACATCAGGCGCTGATGTGGCGGCAGTGGACCGACGACGTCACGCTCTTCCGCCACACGGGCCCGGAGCCGACGGACGAGGAGTACGAGCAGCTCGCCGCGCGGGGTGTGGCCGTGGTGGACGGTGAGGTGACGGGGCTGGAGGTCGCGGAGGACCGTCTCACCGGCGTACGCCTGGCCGGCGGCCGGTTGATTCCGCGCGAGGCACTGGTGATCCAGGCCCGTTTCACCGCCCGCTCGGCCGTGCTCGAATCGCTGGGGCTGGTGCCGGTCGCGCAGGAGATGGGCGGTGAGGTGATCGGTACGTACGTGCCCACCGACCCGGTCGGCGCGACGGAGGTCCCCGGTGTCTGGGCGGCGGGCAACGTCACCCGCCTCACCGAACAGGTCATCGGCGCGGCGGCGGCCGGGCTCATGGCGGCGAGCGTGATCAACGGCGACCTGATCGCCGAGGACACCCGTGTCGCGGTGGAGGAACGGCGGCGCGGCTGAGAGGCGTCGTACGCCGGGCGGGGGTGGAAGGTGCTCAGGCGGCGGGGTGCTCAGGCGGCGGGATCGAACCGTGCCTCGTCCACCTCGGTCGTCGGGAACGGCCCGCCTTCCTCATCGACCCGGTCGGAGGAGAGCAGCCACCTGCCGTCGGCTCCTCGGGCGAAGGTCATGGTGCGGGGGAGCGACGACTCCTCGCATTCCGGCGAACCGTCCTCGACCTGCTGCGGAGTGCGCGCGAAGTAGAGGCGGGTGTGGTCGGTGAGTTGCAGCGTGGCCGTTCCGTCGGTGACGTTCGCGGTGGTGACTTCGACGTCGACCCGCGCCTTTGTGTACCCGATGTCGATGTCCTCGTACCGCAGGCCCTTCTCCGCGAGCGCGGCGAGCTCGCTCCGGGCGCGGGCCGCCATGGCCGGGGTGGTCCGCAGGCGTCCGCCCGCTGCCTCCACCGTGGGGCGGGCGTTCGTCAGCATGTCGGCCCGCTGCTGGAGGTACTCCTCGGCGAGCCGCGTGAGTTCGGTGGTGTCGGCGGCGCTCGCCGATGACGTCGTCCGGGGTGGCGGCGGCCCGGTGGGGACCGGCAGGTAGATGATCGCGAGCACGGCCGCCGTCGCGGTCATCCCTGCGGCGACGATGCGTGCGGGCCCTGGACTGACCATGATCTCTGATCCCCCTGGTCTCCCTGATCACGAGCCGAACGTGCTGTGCGTCCTGTGTGTCAGGAGTATCACCGGTGCACGCACCGTTCCCGCAGGGTGATTTCCGGATGGGAGAATGGCTGAATCCTGTCCGGAGGTGCACGAAAAAAGTGTGCCGGGAAATCTTCGGCCTGTCAGAATCCGGCGCATGTCAGTTCGATACCCACGCCCTCTGCGTCCCGCTGACCGTGTCGGCGTCACCTCTCCGTCGAGCGGAGTCCCGAAAGAGCTTCAGGGGCGCCTCGACGTGGCGATCCGCGAGGTGGAGGCCAGGGGGTACGAGGTGGTGGTCGGGCACTGCATGAGCGGCGACGGTCATGTCAGTGCCCCGGCGGCCGACCGCGCCGCCGAGCTGACGGCGATGCTGACGGACCCCGGCATCAGGGCCGTGGTGCCGCCCTGGGGCGGGGAGACGGCGATCGACCTGCTGCCTCTGCTGGACTGGGACCGCCTGCGTGCGGCCGAGCCGACCTGGCTGGTCGGGTTCTCCGACCTGTCGACCGTCATGACGCCGTTCACCCTCCTCACGGGAACGGCCACCGTGCACGGCAACAACCTCATGGACACGCCCTACCGCGTGCCCGAGGGGCTGCTGTCGTGGCTCGACATCGTCTCGGCACCCGTGGGACACCGCTTCACGCAGGTACCTCCCGGCCGCTACCGGGCAACGGGCTGGGACGACTACCGCACCCGGCCCGACGTACGCGCGTACACGCTCGACACACCGGGCCGATGGACCCGGCTGGACGGCGACGGGGACGTGGAGGCCGAGGGGCGCCTGATCGGGGGCTGTATCGAGATGCTCTGCAACCTCGCGGGCACGTCCTGTCTCGACACCTCCGCCTTTGCGCGGGCCGAGTCCCCGCAAGGGCTCCTCGTCTATGTCGAAGCGGGTGGCGACGACGCGTTCGCCATCTGCCGGAACCTGCACGGGATGCGGCTGGCCGGATTCTTCGACACGGCGAACGCGATCCTCGTCGGCCGGACCTCGGCACCCGGCACCGACTCGCTCACCCAGCACGAAGCGGTGCTCGACGCGCTCGGCTCCCTGAACGTGCCCGTCATCGCCGATGTGGAGTGCGGGCACGTTCCGCCGTACCTGCCGATCGTCAACGGGGCGCGCGGCCGGGTCGTGCACACCGCGACCCGCAGCGAGCTGACCCAGACGCTGGACTGACGCCCTGGGTCGGCTTCGCGCCCCGGAACGCTCAGCCGCGCGGCTCGCGCCACATGCCCCAGGGAGCCGGCCCGGTCGCCGAGGAGGTTCTGGAACTCCTGGACGGTCTCGCGTCGGGAACGGCCTTGGCCTGTGCCTCCGGCGCCACCCAGAACGCGGCCGCCGCCTCCGTGCGCTCGCACACGCCGTGGTGGACGTGCTGCCGGGTGAAGAGCCGATGATCTTGAGCGGTGGAGGTGAGGTGCCGGGCCTGCCGGGCCGAGGGCGGCGGCTTTGCGCCGCATCACGATCTATTTCCGGCAAGTGGCCTACGGGCGCAGCGAGTTGAGGAGAATCTTTCAACGCCTCAAGGCTCGAGACCTCAGTGCCTCGACGCCTCCACTGCCGACTGTGAAGGGTTCTTCCTCATGCCCAGCGTGTTCCGCAAGCTCCTCGTGCCCGCCCTGCTCGCTCTGACGTCCTTCGCTCTGCCGTCACCCGTCGCGGCAGCGACCGCCGCCGCCCCGGCCGCCGGAGTGGCCCCGACCGCCGGGACCATGTGCCTGAACAGCAACTATCCGACGACCCGCATCGTCAACGTCGCCTCGTGCAACTTCGGTTCCGGCCAGCGCTGGACCATCAGCGGTGAGGCGGTCTACCAGTCCGCACACTCCGGCATGTGTCTGACCAGCGACTACCCGAGAACCCGGATCGTCAATGTCGAGCCGTGCAACTCCGGGCCGCGTCAGCGCTGGACGGTCAGCGGTGAGGCGGTCTTCCAGTCCGCGCACCCCGGCATGTGCCTGTCCAGCGACTATCCGAGGACCCGGATCGTGAACGTGGAGCCGTGCAACCCGTCGGGGATCCGTCAGCACTGGACGGTCAGCGGTGAGCAGATCAGCATGACCCTCGTCTGATCCCCTGAGCCGCCATCAGGAACCGCCGGAGCTCGCCGCCTTCTGCCGCTGCGCTGTCTGCCGCTGTGCCTTCCGCGCGACGCCTGCCGCGCGCAGCGCGATTCCCGCCCAGGCGCCGGCCAGCACCAGCGCGGCCGCCGCCATCGCGGCGAGCTCCGGTGTCTCCGGGCGCCGGCCCAGGGAGAGGCGGGTACCTATGAGGAGGAGGATGACGGCGATCGTGCCGGGAGAAGGGACCGGCACCTTGGCCGCCGCGACCCGCAGCACGGTCGTGACCGCCAGCGCGGTGGCGGCCCAGACGGCCAGGTAGGCCCACGGCGACCCCGGAGCGGCGGCGAGCAGCCCGTAGTCGTCCGGGCCGAGGCGGAACAGCGAGCCGGCCCATCCCATGCCCACACCGAGCGCCGCGACGCCCACCACCCACAAGGCGTGGCGCCACCACGGGCCCGGCCGCACGGTCACTTCGTCGTCTGCGAGACCGCCCTCGGCGGACGGGTCCAGGAAATCCATCACGCTCCTGAGGACGCGCGGCGGGGCCGGTACGTTGCGTCGAACGGCCGTCACATGTTCTAACCAGGCCGCCGCCGCGCCGGACTCAGCCCGGGAACCGGCCGCGAGCCTCCTCGATGTGGCCGAGGTGCTGCTGCGTCCAGTCGCACATGCGGTGGACCGTCTCGCGTAGGCCCTGGCCCGGCTCGGTGAGGGTGTACTCGACCTTCGGCGGCACGGTGGCGTACACGGTCCGCTCGGCCAGGCCGTTGCGCTCCAGCATGCGCAGGTTCTGCGTGAGCATCTTGTGGCTGATGCCGTCGACCTCCTTGAGCACCTCGCTGAAGCGCCGGGTGCGGTCACCCAGGGCCTCGATGATCAGGAGTGCCCATTTGTTGGCGACGTCCGAGAAGATCTCCCGCGCCAAGGAGTCCGCCCGTCGGAGGTCCGCCTCGTCGGGCGAGCCGCTGAACTGCTTGGTCACCATGAGGTTCCTCCGTCACTCAAAAGTGCGTTCTTCCACGTCAGCGTTGACTCTCCTACGGTTCCTGAGTAACCACAAGAGACCGCCAGGTCTTCACGAGGAGGCGCGGAACATGGCCATCACACTGCTGGATCCCGAAGGACTGCCGAAGGTCGGGGCCTACCGGCAGGTCGCCGTCGCGACCGGCTCGAAGCTCGTCTTCATCGCCGGACAGGTCGCCTGGGACGCGGACGGCGCCACGGTCGCTGAAGGCGACCTGGCCGCTCAGGTGGAGCGGTGCTACCTCAACATCGCGACCGCGCTGGCCGGCGCCGGCGGTTCCTTCGCGGACGTGGTGAAGCTGACGGTGTACGTCGTCGACTGGACGCCCGACAAGATGCCGCGGTTCCTGGAGGGCGCGGCCCGGGCGGCGGCGAGGCTCGGCGTCACCCCGGTCCCGCCGGGCACGCTGGTGGGCGTCGCGGCACTCGACGTACCGGAGCACCTGGTCGAGATCGAGGCGACGGCGGTCCTGGACTGAGAGGGCGCGCCGGGCCTCCGTCCCCTGGCCCGCATCCCCCGGCCACCGGCCCACCCGTCCCCGTCCGGCGTAACGCGTCCCGGTGAATGACGGGCCCCGGGCCGGTGGCCGTGGTGCGGTCGATGTGTGAGCTTCCGCTGCGGGGATACGCGGAGAGGGCCGGGCGCCACAGAGGTGCCGGTACGTCGGCAACGTAAAGGGAGACTTTCGTGAGCATCATCGCCTGGATCCTCATCGGCCTGTTCGCGGGACTCATCGCCAAGGCGCTGACTCCGGGCAAGGACCCCGGGGGGTGCCTCCTCACGATCGTGATCGGCATCGTGGGCGGTCTGCTCGGCGGCTGGCTGGGCAAGGTGATCTTCGGTGTGGACTCGATCGACGGTTTCTTCAGCCTGTCGACATGGATCGCCGCCATCGTGGGTTCGGTGATCGTTCTGCTGCTCTACCGCGTGGTCGCGGGCCAGCGGTCCCGCTGACCAGGCCGGGCGCCCCAGAACGGGCCCCGCATCGCTCTGGCCCTCAACGGGTCGATTCGTCCGTGTCTGCCTACATTGGCAGAGGGCCAGTAGGGCAGCCGTAATAGGAGCCATCGCCGACACGTCTGCGGAAGACAAACAAGAGGAAATGGCGACATGACCGACACCTCGCGCAAGCCCACCACCTCCGACTCCGGCGCCCCGGTGGAGAGCGACGAGCATTCGCTCACCGTCGGCCCGGGCGGACCGATCCTGCTCCAGGACTCGTACCTGATCGAGCAGATGGCTCAGTTCAACCGCGAACGCATCCCCGAGCGCCAGCCGCACGCCAAGGGCAGCGGGGCCTTCGGGAAGTTCGAGGTGACCCAGGACGTCTCCGCGTACACGAAGGCCGCGCTCTTCCAGCCCGGCGTCACGACCGACCTGGTCATCCGGTTCTCCACCGTCGCCGGGGAGCGCGGCAGCCCGGACACCTGGCGGGACCCGCGCGGCTTCGCGGTGAAGTTCTACACCAGCGAAGGCAACTACGACATGGTGGGCAACAACACCCCCGTGTTCTTCGTGAAGGACCCGATGAAGTTCCAGCACTTCATCCGGTCGCAGAAACGCCGCGCGGACAACAACCTCCGCGACCACGACATGCAGTGGGACTTCTGGACGCTCTCGCCGGAGTCGGCGCACCAGGTCACCTGGCTGATGGGCGACCGCGGTATCCCGCGAACCTGGCGCCACATGAACGGCTACACCTCGCACACGTACATGTGGATCAACGCGCAGGGTGAGCGGTTCTGGGTGAAGTACCACTTCAAGACCGACCAGGGCGTCGAGACGTTCACGCAGGACGAGGCCGACCAGATGGCCTCGGCGGACACGGACTACCACACGCGTGATCTGTTCGAGCACATCCGCGACGGCGAGTTCCCGAGCTGGACGCTCAAGGTCCAGATCATGCCGTACGAGGACGCCAAGGACTACCGGTTCAACCCGTTCGACCTGACCAAGGTGTGGCCGCACAGCGACTACCCGCTGATCGAGGTCGGCCGGATGACGCTGGACCGCAATCCCACGGACAACCACGCGGAGATCGAGCAGGCGGCGTTCCAGCCGAACAACCTGGTGCCGGGCATCGGCCCGAGCCCGGACCGCATGCTCCTGGCGCGCCTGTTCTCCTACGCGGACTCGCACCGCTACCGGATCGGCGGCAACTACCAGCAGCTGCCGGTCAACGCGCCCGTCGTCCCGGTGCACACGTACTCCAAGGACGGGGCGATGGCGTACCGGAGGACCACCGACCCGGTCTACGCCCCGAACTCCAAGGGCGGTCCGGAGGCGGACACGGCGCGCTACGGAACGCCGCCGAGCTGGTACGCCGACGGCGACATCACCCGGGCCGCGTACGTCGACCACGCCGAGGACGACGACTGGGGCCAGGCGGGCACGATGGTCCGCGAGGTCCTGGACGACGCGGCGCGGGACCGCCTGGTCGACAACATCGTCGGCCACCTGCTGAACGGCGTGACGGAGCCGGTGCTGCAGCGGGCGTTCACGTACTGGTCGAACGTCGACAGCACGCTCGGCAAGCGCGTGGAGCAGGGCGTACGAGCGAAGGCGGGCGAGAAGGACCCGAAGGCTGCGAAGCAGACCAACCCGGCCCGCTCGTCGATGCAGCACAAGGCCTGAGGCGACGGCTCACCTCTCAGGACCACGGCACAGGCCCCCTTCCCCGCCGCCGGCGGGGGTGGGGGCCTGTCGTGCGCCGCGGGTCAGTCGGTTGCCGCCGCCACCTCCCACGTCTCCGGTGCCCACACCCCCGACCGCCGCAGCGCGTTCGAGCAGTGGCGGAAGATCTCGTCGATCTCCACCACCAGGGCCAGCTTCGGGCGCTGGCCCTTCAACGTCATCGCGTCGAAGAACGGGGCGTCCGTGAGGATGCGGGCGCGGCCGTTGACGCGGAGGACGTCCATCGCGCCGGGTATGAGGTAGAGCAGGCCCACGTGCGGGTTGGACAGGATGTTGTGGAAGCTGTCCGCGCGGCGGTTGCCCGGGCGGTCGGGGAGGGCCAGGGTGCCGGGGTCGAGGACGTGGGTGAAGCCGGGGCCGTCGCCGCGCGGGGTGACGTCGCAGTTGCCGGCGGCGTCGGAGGTGGAGACCGCGCAGAACGGGGAGCGGGCCAGCAGGGCCAGGTCGTCCTCGGTGAGCCGGTCGTGGACCTTGTCGATCACGATCGGGTGCGGAGTGCCCAGGATCTCGCGCAGCTCCTCCGCCGAACCCAGAGGTACGGCCCCGGCCAGCGGGCCGGAGGTGAGGGCGGCGGGGTCGGCGGCGTACGGCAAGGAAGCGCTCCGGGCTCGTGGGGTGCGGCGGTGTGGGGTCGGACCGGCGCTGTTAGGGTGACCTTACTTTGGGGCCCCTGCCCTGCGTCCTCCAGGGTGCCCGGGTGCGGACGGCCGTGCGCCGGGGCGCCCCGTGCCCGAACGCGCCGATGAGCAAGGGTGAGACACCGTGCACAACCCTATTCCGGTCGCCACCGTCCCGGTGGCCGGGCCGTGAGCGGCTCCGTCCTCCTGAAGAAGGGGGAGGCGACGGACGGCGGCACGAAGGAGGCGCGGGCCAAGCGCAGCCGGCCCGTCCTCGCCCTCGGGCTCCTGGCCTCCCTCGGCGTCCTGGTCCTCGTCGTCGCGGCGAGCCTCGCCATCGGCTCCGGCGACGTACCCCTCCGTGACGTGCTGCCCGGCGTCTTCGACCCCGACCTCACCGTCAAGGGCCAGCTCGTCATCCAGGAGGTCCGCATCCCGCGTACCGTCGCCGGGCTGCTCGCCGGTGCGGCGCTCGGCCTCGCCGGGACGGTGATGCAGGGCGTCGCCCGTAACCCTCTCGCCGACCCTCAGCTCCTCGGCATCAACGCGGGCGCCTCCGTCGCCGTCGTCTGCTCGATCACGCTGCTCGGCTTCACCGTCGCCACCCAGTTCATCTGGTTCGGCTTCCTCGGCGCGCTGCTCGCCGCCCTGCTCGTGTACGGCGTCGGCTCGCTCGGCCGCGAAGGCGCCACGCCGGTCAAGCTGGCGCTCGCGGGCGCCGCGACCAGCGCCGTCCTCACCTCCATCACCAGCGCGATCCTGCTCCAGGACCGCGGGAGCTACGACCAGTTCCGGTTCTGGCAGCTCGGCGCGCTGACCGCCCGCTCCTCCGAGGTGCTCTGGCAGGTCTCGCCGTTCATCCTCGTCGGAGCCGTACTCGCCCTCGCCCTCGGCCCGCAGCTCAACGCCCTCTCGCTCGGCGACGACCTCGCTCGCGGCCTCGGCCAGCGGGTCGGGGTCGCGCGGATGATCTCGGCCGGTGCCGTGGTGGTGCTCTGCGGCGCGGCCACCGTCGTCGCCGGACCGATCGGCTTCGTCGGCCTCGCCGTACCGCACGCCGCCCGCCTGATCACCGGGCCGGACTACCGCTGGGTGCTGCCGTACAGCATGGTCCTCGCTCCGATCATGCTGCTCGTCGCCGACATCACCGGCCGCGTGGTCGCGCCGCCCGGCGAGGTGCAGGTCGGCGTGATCACCGCCGCGATCGGCTGCGTTCCCTTCATCTGGCTGGTCCGGCGCAGAAAGCTGGTGGAACTGTGAGCCCGGGGCCCGCCACGGCTGTGGACACGGAGAAGGACCGGCTCGCCGACGCCGTACGGCAGATCGACGCCGTACGCGGACGACGGCGCCGGCGGTCCGTGACCGTCGCGGCCGTCCTGCTCGTCGCCGTGGTCGCCGTCCTCGGCCTCTCACTCAGCGTCGGCGACATGGTCATGCCGATCGGCAAGGTCGTCGAGACGCTCCTCGGAGGCGGCGACGGCGGCTCGCAGTTCGTCGTCCTGGAGCTGCGGCTGCCACGCGCTCTGCTGGCGGTCCTCGTCGGCACCGCGTTCGGCCTCTCCGGAGGCGTCTTCCAGACCGTGCTGCGCAACCCGCTCGCCAGCCCGGACCTCATCGGCATCAGCGCCGGAGCCAGCGCCGTCGCCGTCACCGCCGCGCTGCTCTTCCAGGTCAGCGGACTCGCTCTTTCCGCCTGCGCGCTGATCGGCGCGATCGGCGCCGGGGCCGCGATCTATCTGCTCGCCTGGCGGCAGGGCGTCGCCGGACAGCGCCTCGTCCTCGTCGGGATCGGCGTCGGCATGGGCCTCTCCAGTGTGGTCTGGTACGTCATGGCCCGCTCCGAGGTGACCGACGCGCAGGAGGCCTTCCGCTGGCTCGCGGGCAGCCTCAACGGGCGCTCCTGGAACCAGTTCTGGCCGATACTCGGCGCGCTCGCGCTCCTCGTCCCGCTCACCGCCGTCGCCGCGCACGCGCTGCGGCCGCTGCAGCTCGGTGACGATGCCGCCGCCGGACTCGGTACGAAGGTGGAGCCGAGCCGGCTCGCGCTGCTCGGGTGCGCCACGGCGCTGGCCGGGGTCGCCACGGCGGCGGCCGGGCCCGTCGGGTTCGTGGCCTTCGTCGCCGCGCCGATCGCCCGCCGCCTGGTCCCGGGCCGTGGCGCCGCCTTGCCGCACGCGGCGCTGACCGGCGCGCTGCTGGTCCTCGTCGCCGACTTCGCCGCGCAGCACCTGCTGCCGTCGGTGCAGCTGCCGGTGGGCGTGGTCACCAGCATCATCGGCGCGCCGTACCTGCTCCTCCTCCTGGCCCGCGCCAACCGTGTGGGCAGTGGGGGTTGAGATGCCGGTTCTTCGAGACGACGACAACGAAAGGCGTGGCCCGGTCGTGGCTGAGCACACTCTTCAGGCCCGGGACGTCCGGCTCGGCTACGGCGACCGGGAGATCGTCACCGGTCTGAGCGTGACGGTCCCGCCCGGCAGGATCACGGTCATCGTCGGCCCCAACGCCTGCGGCAAATCGACACTGCTGCGCGCGATGGCCCGGCTGCTCGCGCCCTCCGCCGGAGCGGTGCTCCTCAACGGCCGGTCGATCCAGGAGATGCCGACCAAGGAGGTCGCCGCCGTCCTCGGCATCCTGCCGCAGAGCCCCACCGCTCCTGAAGGCATCACCGTCTCCGACCTGGTCGGCCGCGGCCGCTACCCGCACCAGGGCTGGTTCCGCCGCTGGGGCGCGGAGGACGACGAGGCGGTCGCGCAGGCGCTGCTCTCCACCGACGTACTGGAGCTGGCCGACCGGCCGGTGGACGAGCTCTCCGGCGGTCAGCGGCAGCGGGTGTGGATCGCGATGGCGCTGGCGCAGCGGACGGACATCCTGCTGCTGGACGAGCCGACGACGTACCTGGACGCCAGCCACCAGCTCGACGTGCTGGACCTGCTCACCGACCTCAACCGGGAGCGCGGCGTGACGATGGTGGCCGTGCTGCACGACCTGAACCTGGCCTGCCGGTACGCGGACCACATGATCGCCATGAAGGACGGCCGGATCCTGGCGGAGGGCCGGCCGGTGGACATCGTCACGGAAGCGCTGGTCGGCGAGGTGTTCGGGATGCGGTGCTCGGTGATCGCGGACCCGGCGTCGGCCACGCCGATGGTGGTGCCGCTGGGCCGCCACCATGTGAAGGACCCGGCGGCCTGAGACCGTACGGCCCACCCCATGGCACCGTTGTCATTAGGTGAGGCTAGCCTAAAGGGTATGAACGCTTCCGCTCCTCGGCGCCCGCGCCGCACGCCCGTCCTGATGGCCGGTGCCGTCGCCGCCCTGCTCGTCGGCGTCTCCGCCTGCGGTACGTCGGACGACTCCTCCGACACGTCCGCCGCTCCGTCCTCCGCCGCCTCCGAAGGCGCCTTCCCCGCCAAGGTCGCGACGAAGTTCGGCGAGGTCACCGTCGAGAAGCAGCCCCAGCGCATCGTCGCGCTCGGCTGGGGCGACGCCGAGACCGTGCTCGCGCTCGGCGGCCAGCCGGTCGGCGCGAGCGACTGGCTGCCGTTCGGCGGCGAGGGTGTCGGCCCGTGGGCGAAGGGCAAGTACGACAAGGCGCCCGAGCTGATCGGCACGATGGAGCCGGAGTTCGAGAAGATCGCCTCGCTCCAGCCGGACCTCATCGTCGACACGAAGTCCAGCGGCGACCAGACCCGCTACGACACGCTGAAGAAGATCGCTCCGACCGTCGGCGTGCCCGAGGGCGGCGACCAGTACATGATCTCGTGGGAGCAGCAGACCACGATGATCGCCGCCGCGATGGGCGTGCCCGAGAAGGGCGAGGAGCTGATCGCGGAGACCGAGAAGAAGTTCGAGGCGGCCGCGAAGGCGCACCCGGAGTTCAAGGACGCCACGATCGTCCTCGGCTCGCGCACCTCCGAGGGGTACGGCGCGTACGTCGGCGGCACCGGCCGCGTCGACTTCGTCGAGCGCCTCGGCTTCAAGAACAGCCCGGCCGTCGAGGCCAAGGCCGACGGCGGCTTCTCCGTCTCCATCTCCAAGGAGAACCTGGAACTCCTGGACGCCGACCTCACGGTGATGACCCCGATCGGCATCCCCGCCACGGACATCAGCAACGACCCGCTGTACAAGGCGGTCCCGTCGGTCAAGGCCGGCAACGCGCTGATCTTCGACGACAAGGACATCGCCCAGGCGTTCGCCACGGACTCCATCCTCTCCGTCTCGTACGCCTTGGAGAAGGTCGTCCCGCTCTTCGCGGAGAAGGTCAAGAAGTAACCCGTACGCCTACGTACGACAGCGCGCCCCGGGTGTCCGGGGCGCGCTGTTCTTCCGTACGGGTACGGATCGGCCGTCACGCCTGCGGTGCGGCCGCCTTGATCGCGGAGATGTCGAAGTTCAGCTTGACCTTGTCGCTGACCATGACCCCGCCGGTCTCCAGCGCCGCGTTCCAGGTCAGGCCCCAGTCGGAGCGCAGGATGTCCGCGCCGCCCTCGAAGCCGACGCGCTCGTTGCCGTAGACGTCGGTGGCGGAGCCGTTGAACTCCAGGTCGATGGAGAGCGGGCGCGTGACGTCCTTGATGGTCAGGTCGCCGGTGACGCGGTACGACTCGCCGCCCAGCTGCTCGGCGCGCGTCGAGCGGAAGGTCATGAGCGGGAACTTCTCGGCGTCGAAGAAGTCGCCGCTGACCAGGTGGCCGTCGCGGTCGGCGATGCCGGTGTCGACGCTGGCGATCTTGACGTCGATGGCGGCGGAGGAGTTGGCCGGGTCGGTGCCGTCCAGGGTCAGCGTGCCCTCGTGCTCGCCGAAGGAGCCGCGCACGTTGGTGACCATCGCGTGGCGGACCGTGAAGCCGATGCTGCTGTGGGCCGGGTCGATCGTGTAGACGCCGGTCAGGGCGGCCAGCGCGGGGTCCACCGCGGGGGCCTCGGCGACGGCGGTCGGGGTGGCGGCGGTCGACTTGCGGGTGAACAGAGCCATGGCTCCTCCTCGGGGGACGTGTGCGAGCGGTGCTGCGCGGGGGTGGCGCAGGTGCGTCGGCGTGTCGGCGGTGTTGTTTAACCTTCAACGAGATTGACTCTAACTCCATCTTGTTCAAGTTTCAACCTTTCCTCGCTTCGACTCTCCCCATCCCTGGATCGCCCTCTGGCGGACGCGCGTAGAACTCGGGCACTATCTCCCTGCCCGGCGTGCGCGGCCCCGCGTCCGTACGTCCTCTGTTTTGTCATGAGCAGGAGGAAAAATCCCCATGGTGAACCACCCACGACTCCGCTCCGCCCTCACCGCCCTGGCCCTCGTCCTCGGCGCGCTCTTCGTCCCCGGCGTCGGCGCCCTCGGCAGTGGCGCCACCGAGGCGCACGCCGTCACCAAGCTGACCCACGCCCAGGCGACCTCCCGGTTCAGCTCCTCCGGGATCACCTGGTCGTCCTCGGGCGGCTGCTCCAACCGGAACGTCCCCACCTGCACCTCGTTCGACCAGCTCAACCTGCCGACCGCCCAGGGCGCCCAGACGCTCAAGAGCGCCACCGGCTGCGCGCTCAGGATCACCGGCGGTACGGAGACCGGGCACGCCGGCGGCACGTACTCCCACTGGAACGGCTACAAGCTCGACTTCGCCAAGAGCACCTGCCTCAACAACTACGTCACCGGCGTCTTCACCTACATCGGCGTACGCGGCGACGGGGCCCGCCAGTACCGGTCCGGTTCCGGCAACATCTACGCCGACGAGGGCAACCACTGGGACGTGACCTACTACAACTGCGGAGGCTGCTGAGCCCGCGTGTGGGCCGCCTTGGCAGGACAGGGCGGCCCACACACGTACCGGTTCAGTCGATCGGGTCCACCGTCGGTCCCTCCTGCTTCAGCAGCTCCCGCGCGAACTCCTCCCACTGTGCGTACCGGTCCGGGTGCGCGGACCGCTGCACCGCCTGGCACGCCTTGCCCGGCTCCATCGACTCCCAGCCCTTGATCTGGAGCAGCCCGGGATTGCTGGTCGGCGACGGCAGGCCGTAGAAGGACTTCGACGCGGTCGGGACCTGGGTGATCTGCTCCGGCGTGCCCCAGCCCATGCTCGGGCGCTGCTGGAAGATGCCGAGCGAGTCATGGTCCACCGGAGTCGTGTAGTTGACGAACGTCGACTCCTGCATGGCCGTCATCAGTGCGATGACCTGGCCCTGTTCCGGGATGTCCGCTCCTTTCCCGACGCCGATGACCGTACGCGCGTGCGCGAGCTGTTCCGGGCCGAGGTCGGACGGGTCGGCGAACGCCGCGCGCAGCTCGCTGTCCGGCGCGGAGCTGAGCAGATGGGCCGTGGCGGTGTCCAGGCGGCCCGTGGGAGTGAGGCCGTAACTCTGCTGGAAGGCGCGCAGGCCCTCGGCGGTCGGCGGAGGTGCGGAGGCGTGGGCGGTGGCGGGAGCCGTCAGCAGGAATACGGCGGCGAGCGCCGCGAGCGTACGGCAGGGGAGCCTGTTCTTTCGCATACGGAACGGTTCCGGGACACCGGAGAGAATGTCAAGGATGCCTTGAATAGTATGAATTGATGGTGTGTCGAGAGCGCATACAGGTGACGGTCACCTCGATGTGCCCGGCCGGTCCGCACAGGCTGCCCTCAGGTCCCTGCCGGTCCCTCCGTCCCTCTGGTATCAGGGAACGACCGCACTCTGCACGGGAGGCCATCATGTACGCCCACGGCAACGCGACGACCAGAGAAGACCCGAGCACACGGCAGGCGGCCGGCAGGCCCGCGGCCCGTACCGTGACGCCACCGCCGACGCTCCTCGCCCTCCAGGCCGGCGCCGGCAACGCGGCGGTCGTCCAGATGCTCCGCCGCGCCGGCCACCCCATGGCCGGGCACGCCGTGCAGCGCTCCACCGTCCCTGACGTCCTGAGCGCTCCGGGCCGTCCTCTCGACGCCTCCACCCGGACCGAGATGGAGGCCCGGCTCGGCGCCGACTTCTCGGACGTACGCCTCCACACGGGCTCGGCCGCGCGGGCCTCGACGGCGGAGGTGGGCGCGCGCGCCTACACCTCGGGCAGCCATGTCGTCATCGGTGAGGGCGGCGGCGACAAGCAGACGCTCGCGCACGAGCTGACCCACGTCATCCAGCAGCGCCAAGGGCCGGTCTCCGGCAGTGACAACGGAGCGGGCCTGCGGATCAGCGACCCGTCCGACCGTTTCGAGCGCGAGGCCGAGGCCAACGCGCACCGCGCGATGTCCAGCGCTCCTGTCCAGCGGACACCTCAGGCACACCAGGCAGACGGCCCCGCCACCTCAACCCTCCAACGCGCCCCCGCACCCGCCTCCGCCTCGATCGGCGAAGGCGAGGTCGACGAGGTGGGACCCGGCGGGACGATCACCTATCCGTCCGTCACCAGCTGCCTCGTCATCACCGTCCACCTGCGGGACGGCGGCAAGGTCGGCGGTCACGCCAGCCTCTTCCGCGTCGACGGAAAGCTCTACTCGGACGAGATCCTGCCGGCCGTCAAGCGGGTCGTCGGCAAGCGACGGGTGGAGGCCGTCGACGTCAGCGGAGCCGTCGGCTCCTGGAACCCGGCCTACCTGACGAAGGCCATCGAGCGGTACACCGACGGCGCGGTTCCCGAGCAGACGCACGACCGGGCCGGCCTCGGAGACGTCGTGGCCGCCGTCCTGGACCGGCAGCGCAACAAGGTCACCGTCCAGGACGTCCCGGACGGCACCCTCACCAGGTGACGGCCCCGCGCCGGGCCTCCTGTGACGCAGGCCCGGCGCGAGGCGTTCATCCAGCGGGTCAGGAGCCCACGCTCACCGTGAAGCGGCGCGGGTTCCCGTCGTGCGCCGCGCCCGAGACGTCCGGCTCGCCGTCCGGGCGGACGTCGTCGTACGGGAACGCGTAGCCGATCGGGCTGTTGGCGTGGACCACGCGGGACCAGTGGTTGGTCACCGGCGTCGTGTAGTAGTCCGACACCGAGGTGCCGTTCGGCTGGCTCGGGTGGCTCAGCATGATCGACCGGTTGAAGCCGGCCGCCAGCCGCGCCAGGATCGCCTTCTTGTCGTCGGAGTCGCCCGGGTTGTTGGTGAACGGGCCGTGGTTGCAGGTGAAGATGTCCTTCGTCTCCGGCTTGGTGAACGTGTGGCCGCCCTCGAAGGTCAGGACGTCGCCGCTGACCCGGCCCGCCAGCGTGCCCCGCCCGCCTTGGAGGTCGATCCGCAGGTCCTCCGAGCGGTACTTCTGCCACACCTCGTCGATCTGCGCCTCGAACAGGCCACGGAACGGCATCTCGGCCGGCCGGTCGAAGTACGGGGCCATGATGTTCTGCGGCGAGACCACCCGCAGCACCTTGCCGTCGTCGCCGCGCGTGATCAGCTGGTCCCACGGCTGCCCGTCGGCGGCCGCCTGGGCGAGGAGGTCCTCCGCGATCCGCTCCGCCGCGCCCGCGGGGTGCGGGGCCACGACGTGCGTGCCGTCGCCCTCCAGCGTGATGCCGATCGGGAGCGCGGTGATCAGGTCCACGTAGCTGATGTTGGAGTACAGCTGCTCGGTGTTGAAGGTGAACTCGGCGAACGCCCAGGTCCGCCCGTAGTTCGGGTCCGTCGGCGTGGCGAAGGCGGGCTCCACCAGCGACGGGCCCGGGTTGAGGAAGAAGTCCAGCTTGTCGTCGCGGACGAAGTAGACGCGCGCGCCGTACATCTGCGGCAGGGTCAGTACCACCGGGGCCGCACCGGCCGCGTTCAGCGGGATCGCGCAGTCCACCGGGAGCGGGGTCTGCGGGGCGCCGGGGGAGTCGGGACGGTAGACCTCGCCGTTCGGCCGGAGCAGCACCCAGCGGTCGGTGCCCAGCTCGTGGCCGGTGACGTACGCGTGCACCGTGCCCGGCAACGACTTGTTCTCCAGGGCCAGTTCACAGGTGGCGGGCGCCGCCGAGGCGCGCGGGCTGAGGGCGGTGCCCCAGGCGGGGTACGTCAGTGCGGCGGCCGATGCGGCGGCGCCGGTCAGGAACATTCGGCGTGAAATCACGAGGGAACTCCCGAGTGTGTGGGGGGCCGCAGACGGGTCGTGGGCGTGGTGGGGGAAGGGCCGGACAGTGGGGGTGTCTGCGGAGTGGGCACCACTCTCGCCAGGGGCGGGACGGCCGTCAATACTTAAGGCTGAGAGCGCTCTCAAAAATTCCGGGTCTTCACAACTCGACGACAAGAACGGGTACTTGGCGGAGCCGGGCAGGTGCGAACCGTGACCGTACGGAGGTGGTCGCGGCCAAGAGGTGAACGAGAGGCCGGTCGTGGCCGGTGCCGAGGCCACTTGGACTAACGGACCACGGTTGTTGGACGGAGACGGCCCTCGGGACCGACATTCGTTGACGGTGTCCCGACACGGCGACTACTCAGAGGCCATGTCGCCAAGATTCCCCTCCGCCGGCCCGGTCTCCGTGGCCTCAGCCGTCGCCTCGGCCGCCGTCCTGGCGCTCCTGGGGACCGCCGCCCTCCCCGCCGCAGCCGCCGATCCGTCCTCCGTACCGGCCGGGCCGGCCCGGTCCGACGCCGCGTCCGCCACCCTCTCCTCCGCCCACCTCACCGTCGCCGTGGCCGACGACTTCCCACGCGTCCTGTCGTACACCGACCGGGCCAGTGGCAAGAGCCTGCTCGGCAGTACGCGGCCGGTCACCGCCGTGACCCTGAACGGCACCGCCCACCCGGTGAAGCTCAAGGCCGCCCCGAAGATCAACGGCTCCTCCGCGCGTTACACCCTCGCCTTCACCGGCCTGCCCGGCGTCGAGATCGACGCCTCGCTCACCGTCTCCGGCCGGACCACCACCTTCAAGGTGACCGCCGTCCGCGACACCGCCGCCTTCCGGGTCGGGACCATCGACATCCCCGGCCACGACCTGATCTCGGTCGGCTCCACCGAACCCGGCGCCGCCACCGCGTTCACCACGCTCGACCCGGACTCCACCCGTACCGCCGACGTCTTCGCCAAGGTCACCGGCACCACCAAGCCGGACCCCGCACCCGTCGGCGCCACCTACGCCATCCTCAACACCGCCTCCCTCGCCGCCGCCGTCGAGTCCAACTCCTCCTACGACAAGCCCTCAGGACCCACCGGCGGCGACGACGCCCGCCTCTGGCGCCAGGCCCGCACCGAGGCCGATGGCAGCGTCCGGGTCGGCGTCAGCTCGGGCCAGTGGACCTACCGCGGCGCGGGCGCACCGAAGCCGGAGAGCGGCGAGAACCTGCCCTGGGCCAAGGTCGTCGTGGCCCCGGACGCCAACGGCGACGCGTCCGTCGACTGGCAGGACGGCGCCATCGCCTTCCGCTCCATCGGCATCACCGCGCCCGGCAGCGAGCAGACCGCCGACCGCGTCATCACGCACATCCCGTTCAACTTCGCCAGCCAGGCCACCCACCCCTTCCTGCGCACGCTCGACGACGTCAAGCGGATCTCGCAGGCCACCGACGGCCTCGGCCAGCTCGCCGTCCTCAAGGGGTACGGCTCCGAGGGCCACGACTCCGCCCATCCGGACTACGGCGGCAACTACAACAAGCGCGCCGGCGGACTCAAGGACCTCAACACGCTGCTCAGGCAAGGCAAGAAGTGGGGCGCCGACTTCGGCGTCCACGTCAACGCCACCGAGTCCTATCCGGAGGCCAGGGCCTTCAGCGAGCAGCTCGTCGACAAGGCCAAGCCCGGCTGGAACTGGCTCAACCAGAGCTACTACATCGACCAGCGCCGCGACCTCAACAGCGGCGATCTCGCGAGGCGCTTCCAGCAGCTGCGCGACGAGACCGACAAGAACCTCGACTTCCTCTACATCGACGTCTACTACAGCCACGGCTGGATCGCCGACAAGACCATCCAGGCCGTGCGGAAGCAGGGCTGGACGGTCGGCACGGAGTGGGCCGACAAGTTCGAGCGCGCCTCGCTCTGGTCGCACTGGGCCAACGACCTGAACTACGGCGGAGCCACCAACAAGGGCCTCAATTCGCAGATCATCCGGTTCATCCGCAACGGCGAGAAGGACATCTGGAACAACCACCCGGTCCTCGGCCAGAGCGTCCTGGAGGAGTTCGAGGGCTGGACCGGCGAGACCGACTGGAACGCCTTCACCGCCGCCGTCTGGCAGAAGAACCTGCCCGCCAAGTACCTCCAGCAGCAGAGGATCACCCGCTGGAACGGCAACGACGTCACCTTCACCGGCGGTGTGCGCGGCACGGTCGAGGACGGCAGGCGGACCTTCTACGAGCAGGGCCGCAAGGTGCTCAGCGGGACCGACTACCTGCTGCCGTGGGACGGCGGCAAGAAGCTCTACCACTACAGCGAGACCGGCGGCACGAGCAGCTGGGAGGTGCCGGGCAAGGGCTCTTACACGGTGTACGAGCTGACCGACAACGGCCGTGAGAAGGCCGCCACGGTCCGCCCGTCCGCCGACGGCAAGATCACGCTGACCGCCACCGCCGGACAGCCGTACGTCCTCTACCCGGACCAGGCGCCTCGCACGGCCGACCCCGCATGGGGCCAGGGCACGCCGCTCAAGGACCCCGGCTTCAACGACCGTACGCTCAAGGGCTGGACGAAGACCGGAACCGTCGTCCGCCACACAGACGACCAGGGCCGTAACAGCGCCGCCCTCTCCGGCACCGCCACCGCCGCGCTCTCCCAGCCCGTCACCGGCCTCAAGCCCGGCAAGCGCTACACCGCCTCCGTCCTCATCGAGGTCGAACCCGGCCGGTCCCGTCGTACGACGGTGAGCGCGGCCGGACAGTCGGTCGCCGTCGAGCGGTCCACCGCCGAGGACTTCGTCGCCGCCTCCGACTGGCACGGCACCCGCTTCCAGCGCGCCAAGGTCACCTTCACCGCACCTGCCAACGGCCGCACCGCGCTGCGCATCGAGGCGGCGGCGGGCCCCTCGGCGACCGTCCGCGCCGATGACGTACGGATCGTCGAGAACGCGCCCACCACCCGGCCCGGCACGCTCGTGTATGAGGACTTCGAGGCGGTCGACCAGGGCTGGGGCCCGTTCCTCAAGGGCGACGCGGGCGGCTCCACCGACCCTCGCACCCACATCTCCCAGCTCAACGCCCCGTACACGCAGTCCGGCTGGAACGGAAAGCTCATCGACGACGTGCTCGGGGAGAAGGAGTCGCTGAAGTCCCACGAGGAGAACACCGGCCTCGTCTACCGCACCGCACCGTGGACCGTCCCGATGAAGGACGGCCACCGGTACAAGGTGGAGTTCGCCTACCAGTCCAGCCATGCCGGCGCCTACGAATGGGTCGACGGCTACGACCGGGTCGCCGGCGGCACGGCGTCGTCCACCGAGACCCGCACCACGCCGATCGGACAGCAGCGCACGACCGGCCACTTCAGCCAGACCCTCACCGCCGGCTGTGGCGACACCTGGACCGGGCTGCGGAAGCCGGCCGGAGCGCCGGAAGGCGCGGACTTCGTGCTCGACGCCTTCACCGTGACCGACCTGGGCCCGGCGCCGGCCGGCCAGGAGGCCGTCTGCGGCACGCTCGCCGTGGCCGCCGACGCCGAGACGCTGGAACCGGGCGCTCCGAACACCGTCAAGGCGACCTTCGGCAACGACGAGGCGACCGCCGCCACCGGTGTGGAGCTGGCGCTGACCGTGCCGGAGGGCTGGCAGGCCGAGCCCGCCGGGGCCGTCACCTTCGACTCCGTCGCTCCGGGCGCGAAGGTGACCGGCAGCTGGCGGGTCACGCCGCCGGTGGACGCCGCGTACGTGACGTACCAGCTCGGCGCGCAAGCCACGTACGCCGTCCAGGGCTCCCGGCGTACGCTCGGCGCGCAGACCTCCGTACGGACGCTGCCGCCGCCGCCCACCGAGGACAGCTGGGCCAGTGACCTCGACTGGACGGACTCCAAGAACGGCTGGGGACCGGTCGAGCGCGACCGGTCCAACGGCGAGACCGGGACCGGCGACGGCAGTCCGCTGAGCGTCGGCGGAGTCGCGTACGCCAAGGGCCTCGGCACCCACGCACCGGCGACGGTCCGGTACCACCTCGGCGGGAAGTGCTCGTCGTTCACCGCCGATGTCGGGGTCGACGACGTCCAGGCCACGCGCGGCAGCGTGCGGTTCTCGGTCACCGCCGACGGCACGGAGAAGGTGAAGTCGCCGGTGCTCGGGGCCGCCGATCCGGCCTGGAAGCTCACCGCCGACGTCACCGGCGCGCGGTACGTCGAACTCGTCGTCGACGACGGCGGTGACGGCAACGGCAACGACCACGCCGACTGGGGCAACGCCCGCTTCCACTGCGGGGTTTGAACCTCCGGCGAACAGCCGTCGAGGCGCGGTGGAGCCGAACTGAACAGTGCTGGGCCATACTGAGGGGGCCTTCGGGCCTCCTCAGCGGCCTGTGGCCCACGGCACACCGGGCCCTTTGTTAGGTTCGTACAACGCGGAACGGCGTTTCGCTGGTGGATCGCGTGCATGGCGGGATGGTTCTGTTCACTCCCACCACGAAACCGGGCAGGAGACTGTACGGAGTCGACGGCACGATTTCTGGGTCGGGGTTCGTAGGGTCGATGCATGACCGTTGTGGACGAAACCCAGGGTGAGCAGCCGAGCGACACGCGTGGCCGGGTGGCCGAACTGCTGGCCCTGCGCGAGCAGGCCCGGCGCGGCCCCAGCGAGCGCGCGACCCAGGCGCAGCACGCCAAGGGCAAGCTGACCGCGCGCGAGCGCATCGAGCTGCTGCTGGATGCGGGCTCGTTCAAGGAGGTCGAGCAGCTCCGCCGCCACCGGGCCACCGGTTTCGGCCTGGAGGCCAAGAAGCCGTACACCGACGGTGTCATCACCGGCTGGGGCACGGTCGAGGGCCGCACGGTCTTCGTCTACGCGCACGACTTCCGGATCTTCGGCGGCGCGCTGGGCGAAGCGCACGCCACGAAGATCCACAAGATCATGGACATGGCCATCTCGGCCGGTGCGCCGCTGGTGTCGCTCAACGACGGCGCCGGCGCCCGTATCCAGGAAGGCGTCTCGGCGCTCGCCGGCTACGGCGGCATCTTCCAGCGCAACACGCGCGCCTCCGGTGTCATCCCGCAGATCAGCGTGATGCTCGGTCCGTGCGCGGGCGGCGCGGCCTACAGCCCGGCGCTCACCGACTTCGTCTTCATGGTCCGTGAGACCTCGCAGATGTTCATCACCGGACCGGACGTCGTCAAGGCGGTCACCGGCGAGGAGATCACGCAGAACGGCCTCGGCGGCGCGGACGTGCACGCCGAGACGAGCGGCGTCGCGCACTTCGCGTACGACGACGAGGAGACCTGCATCGCCGAGGTCCGCTACCTCATCGGGATGCTGCCCTCCAACAACCGCGAGAACCCGCCGACCGTCGAGAGTGACGATCCGGCCGACCGCCGCGGCGACGTGCTGCTGGACCTGGTCCCGGCCGACGGCAACCGTCCGTACGACATGCACCAGGTGATCGAGGAGCTCGTCGACGACGGCGACTACCTGGAGATCCACGAGCGCTGGGCCCGCAACATCATCTGCGCGCTGGCCCGCCTGGACGGCCAGGTCGTCGGCATCGTCGCCAACCAGCCGCAGGCGCTGGCGGGTGTGCTGGACATCGAGGCGTCCGAGAAGGCCGCGCGGTTCGTGCAGATGTGCGACGCCTTCAACATCCCGATCATCACTCTTCTGGACGTCCCCGGCTTCCTGCCCGGCGTGGACCAGGAGCACGGTGGGATCATCCGGCACGGCGCCAAGCTGCTGTACGCCTACTGCAACGCCACCGTGCCTCGCATCTCGCTGATCCTGCGGAAGGCCTACGGAGGCGCGTACATCGTCATGGACAGCCAGTCCATCGGGGCCGACCTCACCTACGCCTGGCCCACCAACGAGATCGCGGTGATGGGCGCCGAAGGTGCCGCCAACGTCATCTTCCGCCGCCAGATCGCCGACGCCGAGGATCCCGAGGCCATGCGCGCCCGCATGGTCAAGGAGTACAAGGCCGAGCTGATGCACCCCTACTACGCGGCCGAGCGCGGCCTGGTCGACGACGTCATCGACCCCGCCGAGACCCGCGAGGTGCTCATCGCCTCGCTCGCCATGCTCCGCAACAAGCACGCCGACCTGCCGTCCCGCAAGCACGGCAACCCCCCGCAGTAGTCGCCCACCGCAGCGGCGCGATTCGCCGCACGGTCCACGACACCTGCCGAGAAGACGGAGACACCCCACCATGAGCCTGACTTCCGCCGAGTCCGTCCTGCGCGTCGAGAAGGGTCACGCCGACCCCGAGGAGCTGGCGGCCATCACCGCCGTCCTGATGGCCCGCGCCGCCGCCCAGCCCTCCGCGCCCGCCCACCGCGGCCGCGACACGGCCGGCTGGCGCCGCCTGGAGCGCACGCCGGGCTTCCGCGCGCCGCACAGCTGGCAGGGCTGACCCTCAAGAGGCGTTACGAGAAGGGCCCCGCACTCCTCGAGGAGTGCGGGGCCCTTTCGCGTACGTGTCCTCAGCGCAGGCGGGCCATCAGCGCGTGCTCGACCAGCGTGATGAGCGCGCTCTTGGCGTCGGCGCGGTGGCGGGCGTCCGTCGTCAGGATCGGGGTGTCCGGTCCGATCTGGAGCGCTTCGCGGACCTCGTCGGGGGTGTAGGGCTGGTGTCCGTCGAAGCCGTTGAGGGCGATGACGAAGGGGAGGCCGCTGTTCTCGAAGTAGTCGAC